>CAYQBE010000119.1:0-15302 GCA_964415625.1 uncultured Clostridium sp. | reverse complement strand
CCATATCTCATACCAACGATATCGCTGGATACGATCTCGTCAACGTTGTATCCGAAGGACTCATTGGAAGCAGCCTTCATAGCGGCGTTGATCTGATCAACGGTTACGGTGCCTTCTACTACTGCTGTCAGGATTGTGGTAGATCCTGTCGGAGTCGGAACACGCTGAGCAGCTCCGATCAGCTTGCCGTTCAGTTCCGGAATTACCAGTCCGATTGCCTTTGCAGCGCCTGTGCTGTTCGGAACGATATTCACTGCTGCTGCACGTGATCTTCTCAGATCGCCTTTTCTCTGCGGTCCGTCCAGTGTCATCTGGTCGCCTGTGTAAGCGTGGATGGTGCACATGATACCGGACTTGATCGGTGCAAGGTCGTTCAGAGCCTTTGCCATCGGTGCAAGGCAGTTTGTTGTACAGGATGCTGCGGAGATGATCTGGTCATCCTTTGTCAGCTTGTCATGGTTTACATTGTAAACGATAGTCGGAAGGTCATTTCCAGCCGGAGCTGAGATGATAACATACTTCGCACCTGCATCAATGTGAGCCTGCGCTTTAGCCTTGGATGTATAGAAGCCTGTACACTCCAGAACAACGTCTACGCCGATCTCTCCCCAAGGAAGCTCTGCTGCGCTTGCCTTCGCATAAATCTTGATCTCTTTGCCGTCAACTGTGATAGAATCTTCACCTGCAGTCACCTTATCTGCCAGTTCATACTTACCCTGTGTTGAATCATACTTCAACAGGTGAGCCAGCATCTTCGGGGATGTCAGATCGTTGATCGCTACGATCTCAAAACCTTCTGCTCCGAACATCTGTCTGAATGCAAGACGTCCAATACGTCCAAATCCATTAATCGCTACTTTTACTGCCATGATTAATTCCTCCTAAAAGTTTAAAATATTAACTGTAATACAGTTATTCTGGTGAACTTCCAACAAACCTAAATCAGGCGCAGTTTGTTAAAGATTCATCAACTAGAAATATTGTACTAAATAGGGAACAAAAATTCAAGTCCTAAATCTATTTTTCTGGAAGTTTGTGTAAATTTGATACCCTGCCCGTAAATCCTTTAGTTATTTTTTATAGCCATGCGCTCTTACAGCTTCCGGAAAACCGGTTTTCTCTCCAAAAATTCCGTGTAATACTCAAATCCGCATTCCCGCAGGGCCTCGGCCGCCCTGCCGAACTCATAAGCAATGTGCTCAGGCCGATGCCCGTCCGCCCCCACGGTGATGATCTCCCCGCCCAGCTCCCGGTAGCGCCTGAGCACATCCGGGTGGGGGTGGCAGAAGCCGAGCCCGTATTTCAGCCCGGCCGAGTTTAGTTCGATCCCTTTTCCCATCTCAATGATCTGCTTCAAAACCGCATCCAGACAGGGGGCAAACGCCTCATAAGAGTATTCCTTTGCCTTACAGGTTCCATACCGCACAATATAATCCATATGCCCCAGCACGTCAAAGGCGTCCGTGTGCCGGATGCTTTCCAGCGTCTCCTGAAACGCCAGGCGGTAGAGCTCCCGGTCCGTCAGTTCCGAAAATTGTTCCCGGTAATAAGGATCCTTTTTGTCCACCACATGGACCGAGCCGATCACAAAATCAAACGGATATTTTTCCGTGATCTCATGGCAGAACGCACCTGCGTGCGGCTGCAGCCCCAGCTCAATCCCGATGCGTATCTCGATCTGCCCCGCATATTGCTCCCGCAGCTTTGTGAGTTTTTGAAAATACGCGTCCACATCAAACAAAAAGGCATCCTTCCCCAGCTCCTCGCTGAACGGATAATCCCAGTCCATATGGTCTGTGATACAGATTGCTTTCAGTCCTTTTTCCAGCGCCCCCTCCACCATGGCTTCCGGAGCGGTGCTGCTGTCCGTGGAAAAGGATGTATGCATGTGACAGTCACTCATGATCATAAAATCGTCCCACCTCCCAAGATGTACTCTCCATCATAGAATACCGCAGCCTGTCCCGGCGTCACAGCCCGCTGGGGCTCTTCAAAGGTACAGGTCACCTCATCCTCCCCGGTCTTCTCAATGGTTCCCCAAGCCCCCTTATGGTTATAACGTATTTTCACAAACACACGTCTGGGTTCCGTCAGGTCTTCTACAGACATAAAATTCACATCCGATACCCGCAAAGAATCTGCCAGAGATTCCTCATAGGTTCCGATGACTACCTCCCGGGTCTCAGGCCGGATCTCCAGGACAAACGCCGGATACCCCAGAGCCAGACCCAGTCCCTTGCGCTGCCCCACCGTATAATGGATGATCCCCTTATGCTGTCCTAATACTTTGCCGTCCGATGTCACAAAGTTTCCCTTCTGCAGTTTCTTCCCCGCATTTCTTTCTATAAAAGAGGCATAGTCCCCGTCCGGTACAAAGCAGATATCCTGACTGTCCGGCTTTTGGGCCACAGGCAGCCCGATCCGCTCCGCCATCCTGCGGATTTCCTCCTTGGAATATTCTCCCACCGGCATCAGCGTCCGCCTCAGCTGCTCCTGAGTCAGATTGTACAGCGCATAGGTCTGATCCTTTGCCGACGCAGCCGAGCGGCGGATGGAATACCGGCCATTTGGCAGCCGTGCCACTCTGGCGTAATGCCCGGTGGCAATATAGTCCGCCCCGATGGACAGGCTCCTGGACAGCAAAGCTTCCCATTTCACATATCGGTTGCAGGCGATACAGGGATTGGGGGTGCGCCCCCGGAGATATTCCTCCGTAAAATAGTCGATCACATGCTCCTGGAACTCCTTCCGGAAATTCATCACATAATAAGGAATGTCCAGGCGGGCCGCCACCCGCCGGGCATCCTCCACGGCGCTCAAGCCACAGCACCCGCCGTTTTCCTCCTGAAATTCCCGTGCTTCCTCCTGCCAGATCTGCATGGTGACCCCGATCACCTCATAGCCCTGCTCCTTTAACAAAAAGGCGGCCACGGAGGAATCCACGCCCCCGGACATCCCCACTACTACCCTGTTCATCAGTATTCCTCTTCTTCCTCTTCCTCGCCTTCATGGATATCCGACTTCGGTTTTTCCAGCCCTTCGATCTGGATGCCGTGCTTCTGGGCATAATCCCAGAGCGCCGCATGGATCGCCTCCTCTGCCAGGAGGGAACAGTGTACCTTCACCGGCGGCAGTCCGTCCAATGCCTCCATCACCGCTTTGTTGGTGACCTCCATCGCCTCCTGCACGCTCTTTCCCTTCACCAGCTCCGTTGCCATACTGCTGGTGGCCACTGCCGCGCCGCAGCCAAAGGTCTTGAACTTGACGTCGCGGATGATCTGATCGTCATCGATATCCAGATAAATGCGCATGATGTCTCCGCATTTCGCATTGCCCACCGTACCTACGCCGCTTGCATTTTCAATTTCTCCAACATTCCTTGGGTGCTGGAAATGATCCATTACTTTCTCTGTATACATCATCTTTCCTCCTGATTTTATTTGCCTGCCTTTTCCTTTTTAATGAAATCCTCATACAGCGGAGACATGTTCCGCAGATTCTGAACGATCTCCTTTAATGCTTCCACCACGTAGTCCGCCTCTTCCTTCGTGATCTCCTCGCTCAGCGTCATGCGCAGGGAGCCATGGGCGATCTCATGGGGCAGGCCGATGGCCAAAAGCACATGGGAGGGATCCAGGGATCCGGATGTGCAGGCCGAGCCGCTGGACGCGCAGATTCCCTTCATATCCAGCATGATCAGCAGCGATTCCCCTTCCACAAAGCGGAAGCTGAAATTCACATTATTGGGAAGCCTTTTTACGCGGTCCCCGTTCAAACGGCAGTAGGGAATCTCCGACTCGATCCTGCCGATCAGATAATCCCGCACCTCCCGCTCTTTTTCAGTCCGCTCTTCCATAGAACTGGCCGCCCGCTCCGCCGCGGCGCCGATCCCCACGATGCCGGGCACATTTTCCGTCCCGGCACGGCGCCTTCTCTCCTGCGCGCCGCCATGGATAAAGGAACGGATCTTCACGCCCTTACGGATATATAAAAAACCGATTCCCTTGGGGCCGTTGAATTTATGCCCGCTTGCACTGAGCATATCGATGTGCAGCTCATCCACATTGATGGGAACCTGTCCGAATGCCTGCACCGCGTCCGTATGGAACAGGATGCCGTGTTCATGGGCGATCTGTCCGATCTCCCCAACGGGCTGGATGGTACCGATCTCATTATTCGCAAACATAACGGAGATCAGGATCGTATCCTCCCGGATGGAGGCCCGAAGCTGTTCCAGATCCACCAGTCCGGCTTCGTCCACATCCAGATATGTCACCTCATAGCCCTTCTTTTCCAGATATTCACAGGTATGCAGAATGGCATGATGCTCAATTTTGCTGGTAATGATATGCTTTCCTTTTGCAGCATAGGCATCTGCCGTCGCGATCAGCGCCCAGTTGTCCGACTCGCTTCCCCCTGCCGTAAAATAAATTTCTTCACTCTTTGCCCCCAGGATCCCGGCGATCTTCTCCCGGCATCCGGTGATCACTTCTTTATTTGCCGCCGCAAATCCGTAAATGCTGGACGGGTTGCCGTAATGCTCCGTAAAATAGGGAAGCATGGCATCCACCACCTCCGGCGCCGTTTTCGTTGTAGCCGCATTGTCCAGATAAATTAATTTTCCCATGTGTGTATTCCTCCTGAAATGTAATACGCCGCCTAATTCTTACAGATATTCCGATCCGGCGCGTCCTGGCAGCACCGCTTCCGGCTCTCCTCCACAAGCTGGTCCAGCTTGATCTCGTCCACCGTCCGGTTGATGCTCTCATTGATCCTCTGCCAGACATATTTTGTCACACAGCTGTCCGCAATCTGGCAGCCCTCCTCCGGGTTCAGCCCGGAGCACTCCACCGGATCCAGGCTTCCTTCCAGCGCCCGCAGGATATCCCCCACGGAAATGTCAGCCGCTTCCCGGGCAAGCACATAGCCGCCCCCCGCGCCCCGCAGGCTTTTCACAAGCCCGCCCTTTTTCAGCATCGACATGAGCTGTTCCAGATAACGCTCTGAAATGTTCTGCCGGTCCGAAATGCTGGTGATGGACACCGGTGCTTCCCCGCTGTACTGCGCCAGATCGATCAATGCGCGCAGCCCGTATCTGCCTTTCGTTGATAATTTCAACCTTCTGCCCTCTTCTTTCCAAATGCAGCAGCCCAAGCCAAAAACCGGATCTACAATCCTTTTGTTCTGAACCACTTCCTGATTCTGTAATTCCCAGTATTTCAATCCCTAGCATTTTAATCCCTACAAAAATACTAGGATATCTTTCCGTAATGTAGAATAACACCTGTCTTATGTTCTGTCAAGCCAAATTTAAGAATATGCTATAAAAAACCGTTACTATTCACAGTCAGATAAAAAATGGCAGTCAGATTCGTCAAGCATAGCTTGTAAGAAGCTGATTGACATTTTTTATCTGACTGGAATCAGTCACTTCACCCACATAAGCAAAAAATCAAGATGCGTAGCATCGGCAGACAGCTTTGCTGGCTGTTTTTGCGCATGTGAGTGAAATGACTGTGAATAGCAACCAAATACGGTTCACCAAAAGGAGTTTTCTATGTCCAGAAAGCAAACCATCATCCGTGGGACCATCATTCTGACCATCACCGGTTTTTTGAGCCGGTTCATGGGATTCTTTTACCGCATTTTCTTAAGCCGCACCTTTGGAGAGGAAGGTGTCGGGCTGTACCAGCTCATTTTTCCGGTCTATGCACTCTGCTACTCCCTCACCACCGCCGGGATCGAGACTGCCATCTCCCGGACCGTAGCCCGCAAGGTCTCCCTGGGAAAGGAACGGGAAGCGCGGGAGTTCCTCCTGACCGGGCTTTCCCTTTCCTTTTTTCTGGCCTGTATCTGCATGGTGGCCATGCAGAAAAACGCAGCATTCATCGCCGCCACGATCCTGGGCGATGAACGCTGCATCCCTCTGCTTACTATTCTTTCTTATACGGTTCCCTGTTCCGCCATACATAGCTGCATCTGCGGGTACTGCTACGGGCTCAAGCAGACCTCCGTTCCGGCGGCAGCCCAGCTGGTCGAACAGACCACCCGCATAGCCGGGGTCTGGGTGCTGTACCGGATTCTGATCCAGGACCAGGGAATGGCCCCCATCACCATCGCCGTCTGCGGGCTGGTGATCGGAGAATTTTTTTCCGCCCTCTACACCACCAGCATCCTCCCCGGCTTCCTGAAAGGACGCAGCGTCCTCCGCATGCCGCGCCGGCGCTCTTCTTCTGATCTTCCTGCAAAGCGGGCGTTTCCTTCCATGACCGCCGGGGTCTTCTGCCGGAATCTGAAAGAGCTGCTTCCCCTTTCTGTCCCGCTGACCGCCAACCGGGTCCTGATCAATCTGCTGCAGAGCATTGAAGCCATCTCCATTCCCGGCCGCCTGCAGCGCTTCGGGCTGGGCACCTCCGAAGCCTTAAGCCTTTACGGCGTATTAAACGGAATGGCTCTGCCCTGCATTTTGTTCCCCTCCGCGGTCACCAGCTCCATTTCCATCATGCTGATGCCCACCGTGGCCGAGATCCAGGCTGCCGACGACCGCCATGAAATGTTGGATATCATCAAGAAGGTGACCGGCGCCTGCTTTACCCTGGGACTGTTCTGCTGTCTCCTCTTTCTGCTGTTCGGCTCCTGGGTCGGGGTTACCTTATTCGGCAGCCGGACCGCCGGGAAATTTATTCTCACACTGGCCTGGATCTGTCCCTTCCTCTACACCAACAGCGCCCTTTCCAGCATCATCAACGGACTTGGAAAAACAAGCAGCACGCTGTTCGTCAACACGTTCAGCCTTCTGATCCGGATTGCCGGGGTATTCTATGCCATCCCCCGGTTCGGGATCCAGGGTTACCTCTGGGGCCTCCTTGTCAGCCAGCTTGCGGCCACCCTGCTGTCCGTCTGGATCATCTGTCTCAACATAAAAAAGTGCGCGTAAGCCTCCCTCCCAGCCGGCTCAGCAGTTCGTTTGTAATGGTCCCGCCCTGGTCTGCCAGGTCCGGGGCCGCCGCCTCCAGGCTGCCGTCCCATCCGATGAAAGCCGCCGTATCTCCCACGGAGATTCCCTGCGCGTCGGTAAGATCAACCATCAGCTGGTCCATGCAGATCCGGCCGATCACCGGCACCCTTTGTCCGCGGATCACTGCCTGAGCCCGTCCGCAGGAGAGATTCCGGGGCAGGCCGTCTCCATACCCCAGCGGAAGCACCCCGATCCGGCTGTCCCGTTCTGCGGTAAATGTCCTGCCATAACCCACGCTCTCGCCCTTTCGGATCTTCCGGATCAGAACCACTTTGGTTTTCAGAGAAAGCACCGGCCGCAGATCCAATTCCAGCCTGGTTCGGTCGCCTGGGGCGCTCAATACTCCGTACAGGGCGATTCCGGCCCGCACATAGTCACAGGGAAGCTCCGGATAATTCAAAAGCCCGTAGCTGCTCTGGATATGCACCTTCGGAATGGCAATGCCTCTTTCCTTCAGCTTTTCCAGCAGTCTATAGAAGCTTCCGATCTGCTGTTTTGTAAACCGGACATCCTTTGCTTCCAGACTGTCTGCCGCACAGAGATGGGTATAGATCCCGCAGACCTTCAGGTGTTTCATGGAAAACACATGGGCAATCCTGTCTGTCTCTTCTACACCGAAGCCCAGTCTGTGCATCCCTGTGTCCACCTTTACATGCACCTTCAACGCCTGCCGCTGCCGGTTCAAAAGCCGGGCATAGGGATCGTCGATAAGCGTCTGCGTCAGGTCATATCTGCGGAGCTCTTTCGCCCTTTCCGGATCCGTATACCCCAGGATCAGGATTTCCCCGGAAATGCCGAAGCGGCGCAGCCGGATTCCTTCCTCAATGGAAGCCACCGCAAAGGCGTTCACCCCCATCCGGCTGACGCAGACCGCCATCTCATACATGCCGTGTCCATACGCCTCCGCCTTCATCACTGCCATCAGCTCACACCCCGGCTGCATGGCATTTCTTAATTCGTTTACATTGTGCCGCAGGTTGTCCAGATCTAGTTCGATCCATGCGCGGTCCTTCCCCTGTTCAGCAAAATGCCGTCCCCTGCTTTTCTTTTTTCCATACAAGCCGCCGTAACATTCCGCAGCCAATATGCTGCATCCCACGGAAAATACGCTGACTGCCAGAAAATGCACCAGGCTGTTTTTGATCAGCAGGCTTTCCAGTCCGGCCAGCTTCGCCAGAAGCCGGACTCCCACGATCATCATGGGGTGGATGATATAGATCAGAAGTGCCCAGGTCCGGATCCTTTTCTTCCGGCTTCCCCGCAGGAACAGGAGCAGACGGAACAGAAAGTACATACAGGGCAGCAGAAACAGATACATACTGTCGTGACGCTGGATGCCAAACTCCCGCAGCCAAAATCCCTCGCATGACATCAGCAGAAAGGAGACTCCAAGGCCGGCCCCGCAGATCCGCAGAGATACGCCCTCCCCTCTGGCCGCTTCCTCCGCCGCCATGCCGCCCATCACCAAAAACACAGGCGCGAAAAAAATACCGTTTCTCGTATAGTCTGTGATCTCGAAGAGATTCTGATAAAATTCCGAAAGGATCGGAAGCTTTTCTGCGATCCCGTAATAGCTGTCTCCCAGCAGTCCCACCGCATAAAGGCCCAGTGTAGCGATCAGCGCTTTTTTGAACCCCCACTTCCTTACCGCATACCACGCGATCCCCGCGCCCAGCATAGAGGCCGGAAGATACCAGAGATGATACATGGTCCCGTCAAAGACCAGATCCTTGATCAGCTCCGGCAGAAAATGCTTCCTGGAAAAGTATCCGTTGTACAGGTTCAGCGGCAGATAGACCGCCATTGAGATTCCATAGAGGACTGCGGTTTTTTTGAGAAATACCCATAGCCTCCCTGCATCGCGGGCGTATTGAGAGATCAGGAAAAATCCCGATGCCATCAGGAAAAAGGGCACTGCCGTGCGGGCTATGACCCGAGTCAGGAAAAAGTCGCCCGTTTTGCTGCAGGAGGCCAGCGGGGAGGTGTGGATCGTGATCACCAGCAGCGCCGCCGCAAGCCTGAAATCGTCAATTCCTGGATAAGCTGTTCTGTCATTCATAGTCTCTTCTCCATCTGCCTGTCGGGCCAGCCTGCATCGTAAGCCCATAGCTCTGCTGACATTGCCGGGTCACAATAAATCCGTCCACATTATTGCCGGATATCATATAGAGCGAATCCTCGGGCAGTGTGATCGCGGTCATGCCTGTTTGAAAAGCTTCTGTGTAAAACACCTCCGTCGCCTGGCTGCCCTTTGTCCACCGCAGCGGGCTTTTACAGGAGAATTGTTTGATCCATGCCATATATTCCTCCAGCGTCAGCCCGTATTCACTCATGATCTCAGAATGGGGATACCCCACATACCGGAAATGCCATGGCTCATGGCCGATTCCCGTGATCCCTTCCTTCCCCTTCGGGTAGCGCTCGATAAAGCCGTACGCCGGAGCAGTTTTTCGGAATCTGTCACAGATCCCCTCATAAGGAAATTCCGGGCAGATAAAATCAATGACCTCCTGCTTTAAGCCCAGATCAATCGCCAGGCCGGTCTGATGTTCGCTGTGGTTGGGAACCGCCACATATTTTCGGGTGTATTCCTCCCCGTTCTCCCGCAGGGAGGATTGAAAGATCTCGGTCTGTTCCTCTGCGGAACGGTATCCGCTCACCGGAACGATGCTGTCCCGGCAATGGAGCTTGTCAAAGATCAGGTGCAGGATATACACTGCCTCCCGCATCAGGAGAATGCCCGGATACTGTACGTTCACGGGCAGAAGCCTCTCTTCCCCGTTCTCCCGCAGGGGATGGTCCGCATTGACCAGGAGCAGGCTTCCCTGATATATTTTTTCATCCGATAATTTCAGCTTCATCATAGGTACAGTCCCAGCAGCCTGTCCAGGAGTTCTCCAAAGTTCAGGCCGATTCCTTTCATCATATTTGGGTAACGGCTGTGGGAGGTGAATCCGGGAATGGTATTCACTTCGTTGAAAACGATCTCTCCTGCCGTATTTAAGAACATATCCACCCTGGCAAATCCGGAGCAGCCCAGCGCCCTGTAAATGGTTTTTGCCGTCTCCTGGATCCGCTTTTCCATCTCTCGATCCACTCTGGCCGGCATATGGATGTGTGAGGTTTTTAGCGTATATTTTTCCGTATAGTCGAAAAATCCGTCCGCCAGTTCGATCTCGTCTACCCTTCCTACGAGCAGCTCCTCTGTTCCCAGCACCGCGCAGCCCACTTCAAAGCCATCGATATTTTCTTCGATCACAGCCTTGTCGTCATGCTCCAGGGCAAGCCTGACCGCCGGTTCCAATTCTCTTTCCTCATAGATCTTCGAGATCCCGAAGGATGAGCCTGCCCTGGCCGGTTTGATAAAAAGAGGATACCTCAGCTTTTTCGTCTTTTTTCCCAAATTTTCCATCTCCCGCCGGCCAACGGTCACCGAGCCTGGAACCGCGATTCCCGCCGCCTCCACAACCCGGTGCGCCAGATCCTTGTCCATGCAGAGCGCGGAGGATAAGGTATCACAGCCTGCAACCGGAATGCCTGAGAGTTCAAACAGCCCCTGCACCGTGCCGTCCTCCCCGTTCTTTCCGTGCAGCACAGGAAATGCCAGGTCCAGGCGGACCATCCGATTCCCCTCCGGCCGCAGCTCGATCAGGGCGGACTTGGTCCGATCCTGGGAAACAGCCGCAGGGATGAGATGAGACACATCTTCATACCAGGTATCCTTCTGGATCCGTTCCAGGTCTCCCTCGTACCGATACCAGTCTCCCTGCCTGGTGATCCCGATCCGGATCACCTCATATTTTACCGGATCCAGATTCGCCAGCACCGAACACGCGGACTGCAGCGACACCTCATATTCTGTAGAGCATCCTCCAAAAATAACTGCGATTCTTTTCTTATCCATATTGATTCTCCTCCTGTAATGATTCCGTCAGCGCCAAAGCCTGCAACTACAGAAAGCCTGCAACTGGCAGCCTTTCTGTATACGATGGTATACAAAAAACAGCAATCTTTGTTCTGACACAAGCATTGTATCAAAATAAAGATTGCTGTTTTTTTGTTTATTCCAAAAGATTTTCTACTTTTTTATACGTAAATTCTTATGATTTTCTTAACAGGCAGAAACGCCAAAACGAAGCTTCCATTTACTGCTTCGCATCCTGTCAATACAAAAAACCTGCCACTGGCAGCTTTTCTGCATACGATGGTATTTAAAATACGGAATATCTGCCCGATCCTCATACATTGGTATTCAGATTTTACCGCACGGAAGCGTTACTTCGAATTCGATCCGCTCGTCCTCGCTCCTGGCCGTGATCGTCCCCTGATGCAGCTCCACGATCTCTTTTGCAATGGCAAGTCCCAGACCGGCGCCGCCGCTTCGGGAGCTTCGCGCGGAATCAAGCCGGTAGAACTGCTCGAAGATCCTCTCCAGCTTTTCCTTCGGGATCGTATTGCCCCGGTTGGAAAACCGGATCTTCATAGCATCCCCTTCCTGTGCGGCACCAATCCGGATCGTACCGCCCTCAAAGCTGTAGTTGACTGCATTTCTCAAAAGGTTGTCCAGAACACGCTGCATCTGATCGACATCGCATCTCAGCATCATATCCCGTTCCATCTCCAGGCTGCACGTCAGGTTTTTCTCCGACAGCATGGGCTGAAATTCATAGGTCAGCTGTTCCAGAAGGCGGGTCAGGTTCACATTGCTGTATTCCAATGTAATACTGGAAAGGCTGAACCGGGTGATCTCAAAGAACTCATTGATCAGATCCTCCAGCCGCTCCGCCTTTTCCAGGGAAATGGACAGATACTTTTCCCGCAGTTCCCCGGAGATCTGCCTTTCATCCCGCAAAAGGGTCAGGTATCCGATCACAGAGGTCAGCGGCGTTTTCAGATCATGGGCCAGATAAACCACCAGGTCATTTTTCCGCTGCTCCGCAACCGCCGCCTCTGATTTGCGCTGCTCCAGCGTGTGCCGGATATGATTGATCTTCCGCTCCGTCAGGGACAGCTCCGGAGACAGGATGACTTCCCCCCGATTTTCCTCGATCAGGGCGTCAATGCCCCGGTTGATCTCGTAAAAATATTTCGTAAAATTCCTTAAATAGATCCACATACTGACCAGAAATATCACAAACAGACCCATGAGCCAAAACCATTCCAGGTGGTTCCTGAAGAGCCGCTGATAGGTCTCCAATGCCCGGTCATAATCATGATAGATAAACCGGTTCAGAACCCCGACCATGAAGTTTGCAAACCGTCCAAACAAAAAAAGATCGCTGAAAATAAAAAGCAGGACCGCATCTATCATCAAAAGCAGGATCGTACGCAGAAACACTGTATTCCGCAGCTGCCTGTAACTGTCATCGTGTCTGTATTTTTCTTTTTTGTTCTTTTGCTGCTTCTCCTTTTTCCTATTCAACCGTATACCCCACTCCCCACACTGTTTTTACAAATTTGGGATGTCTCGCAGGCTCTTTCAGCTTTTCCCGCAGCCTTCCGATATGCGCCATCACGGTATTGTTATTGTCAATATACTTCTCGCCCCAGACATGTTCAAAGAGTTCCTCGGAAGAGATCACGCTTCCCCGATGCTCGCACAGATACCAGAGAATGGAAAATTCCATGGGCGTCAATGCGATCTCTTTCCCGTAAAGCATGCATTTGTGGGTATTTTTATTGATGGTCAGCCCCCGGATATCATATTCTTCCGTCAGATGAGCCGCTTCTTCCCCCGAATTGCCGCCATGGTTATACTGCACATACCGGCGGAGCTGTGTCTTGACTCTCGCCACCACCTCCAGCGGATTAAAGGGCTTGGTAATATAGTCATCCGCCCCGATGGTCAGCCCCATGATCTTGTCCATATCCTCCCCGCGGGCCGTCAGCATGATGATTGGGTAAAAATGCTTCTCCCGGATCTTCTGACAGATCCGGAATCCGTCAATATCCGGCAGCATCACGTCCAGAATCGCCAGATCAAACGGCACAGTCTCGACATAGTTCAAAGCCCCGATCCCATTGTAGCATTTCCAGACCGTATATCCGTCATTCTGAAGGCAGACCTCGATCAGATCCGCAATCTCTTTTTCATCATCCACGATCAGAATCTTTCCGTCCATATCCGTTTCCTCTTTCTATACGATTCCCAAAAATGCCTTCATCCATACCGGATTGACATACGCCTCCATGACCAGCCCCATCAATACCATCAGCGCCACAAATACGGTTTTCTGCTTATTCCACCGATTCCGGGGATACATCCAGCAGTACCAGAGCACTACGATACAGGCCGGAATATAACACAGGAACTGAGGCAGGATCCCTACAACACACAGGATGATCCCCTTCACTCCCATCCCCACCACAGCCATGGTCAGCAGCATCCCGCTGGAAAAGCCCGTCCAAAGCAGGAAAGCAGCAGCGCCGAATTTTCTCAGCCTGGTAAAGGCCATACCCGCAAGCAGCAGCGCCGGGAACAGGCGCACCCGCACCAGATACAGCATGTATTCCCCGGCAATGATCTCCACCGCCGCATACTGTCTCAGAAAATACGTGCTGAAAATGCCCGGCTCCGCAATATACTGCTTTACGATAAAATTCACATATAAGATCCCCAGCATAAACCCCGGCAAAAAAAAGGCAAGCATCTGCTTTTTTGAATGAAGTATCCTCACATCGTTTCCTCCCATCGTTCCGATGCTGCGATCATCCACAGCCTCACGGCCGCAGAGTATCGCTCGATACTTCATTATATGCCAGTCATAATTCCTCCATGCCAGTTATCTGTAAAGCTTCCCCAAAGACCTCAACCGAGGTATTTCGCCGCATATGCCAGCAGCGATGACACGGTCTTGCCGTCCTCGATCTCCCCGGAAAAGATCTTTTCCTTCAGTTCTTCGATCGAATAAGCTTTCAGATCAATGAACTCATCCTCATCCAGATGCTGCTTGGAGGGGATCAAATCCCTTGCCACATAGACCTCAATCCGTTCATTGCAGAATGCCACGGTCGTCCGGATCGTGATCAGCCATTCCAGATTTTCACAGCGGAATCCGGTCTCTTCTTCCAGCTCCCGGCCCGCACATACGATCCCCGGCTCATCCTCTGCATCCAGCGCCCCTGCCGGGATCTCCAGCGTATACCGGTCCAGTGCGTTCCGGTATTGTCTCACCATCAGGATCTTTCCGTCCTCCGTCACCGGTACGACAGCCGCTGCTCCTTTATGTCTGATAAAATCCCACAGTGCCGTATGGGTTCCGTTGATCTCCATTGTATCCTGGTAAAAATCAAGGATCGTACCTTGAAACTTCAATTCTCTTTTGATTCGTTTGATCTGTTCACTCATCACTGTCCTGCTCCTGTTTTCACTATCTTAAAGAAAAGCCCCTGTCTTTCGACAAGGGCTGTACTTTCATAAGCCGGTTTGATCACTGTTACTTCGCATAGTCTGTCACCCGCGATTCGCGGATCACATTTACCTTAATCTGACCCGGATATTCCAACTCATACTCAATCTGCTTTGCAATATCCCTTGCCATAAGTACCATATCATCATCCGATACCTGCTCCGGAACTACCATAACTCGAATCTCTCTACCTGCCTGAATAGCAAAAGACTTATCCACACCCTTAAAATGATTGGTGATCTCTTCTAATTGTTTTAATCTGTTTGTGTATGTTTCGATGGTCTCTCTTCTGGCACCCGGCCTTGCCGCTGAAATCGTATCAGCCGCCTGGATCACACATGCGATCAGGCTCTGCGGCTCCACATCTCCATGATGGGATTCCACCACATTGATCACGGTCGGGGATTCCTTATACTTCCTGCAGAGATCCACACCGATCTGGATATGCGATCCCTCCACATCGTGGTCGATCGATTTCCCGATGTCATGTAAAAGACCTGCCCGCTTGGCCATACGCACATCCAGTCCGATCTCGCCGGCCAGCAGGCCGGAAAGCTGTGCTACCTCGATGGAATGCCGCAATGCGTTCTGCCCGTAGCTTGTACGGAACTTCATGCGTCCCAGCAGACGGATCAGCTCCGGATGTATGCCATGAACGCCCACGTCCATAGCCGCGGCTTCCCCTTCTTCCTGGATGTTGTATTCGACTTCCCGCTGGGCTTTTTCCACCATCTCCTCGATCCGCGCCGGATGAATCCGGCCGTCCACAATCAGCTTCTCCAGCGCGATTCTGGCAATCTCTCTGCGGATGGGATCAAACGCGGACAGCACAACCGCTTCCGGCGTATCGTCTATAATCAGATCCACGCCTGTCA
>CAYQBE010000118.1:0-15526 GCA_964415625.1 uncultured Clostridium sp. | reverse complement strand
CGGAGATCGCGAAGATGCAGACCAAGGCAGTGATCCGTGCGGCCATCAATGTATAGAAAGCAGATCCGGACTGTAATTTATGCCCGGAGATCATGATCCCGTTGGTCGGCGACATCAAAGAACTGAAATATGTGAAGAAATTTGTTGTAGAGACTGCTGACGCTGAGATTGCAGCAGCCGGCGTGGAATTGAAATATGAGGTTGGTACCATGATCGAGATTCCGAGAGCGGCTCTTACCGCTGACGAGATCGCGAAGGAAGCAGACTTCTTCTGCTTCGGTACAAACGACCTGACACAGATGACATACGGCTTCTCACGTGATGATGCGGGCAAGTTCCTGGAGGCTTACTACGATGCGAAGATCTTCGAGAACGATCCGTTTGCGAAGCTGGATCAGACAGGTGTCGGCAAGCTGATGGAGATGTCTATCAACCTGGGCAAGCCGGTGAATCCGAACCTGCATATCGGTATCTGCGGAGAGCACGGCGGAGATCCTTCTTCCGTAGAATTCTGCAATAAGATCGGACTGAACTACGTATCCTGCTCACCGTTCCGTGTACCGATTGCTAGATTGGCAGCGGCACAGGCGGCGATTGCAAGTAAATAATCAGAATTGAAGATACAGGAGAGGGCCTTGGAGGATGATTCCTTCAGGGCTTTTCCTTTATGTATACCTTGTGAAACGGCCGTATGGCCATAATGGGATGTCCTTGGGTATGCCTTGTGAAACGGTTGGCCGTATATCCATTTATACCACTTACAATTATGCAATATTTCCGCATAATTGACAATTATGCAATATTCATGCATAATCATCGGGTATACATGTATTTTGCATAATCTCCAAATTTCAATATATATACCCAAGGTGTATCCGTCGGGGCGATACGGCCGTTTTACGGGGGATATTCTGAAATAAATGCAGATATACAGAATCAATTTGCTGAAATGAGGAGGAATCAGCAATGGATTATACAGCAATTATTGGTGATATAAAAGATTCAAAGAATATAGAAAAACGCAGCCTGGTTCAGAAAAAATTGGCCGAGGCACTAAATGATATCAATGAATTCTATAAGTCGGATATTTCAGCAAAATTTGTTATTACATTAGGGGATGAATTTCAGGGACTTTTGAATAAGAATGAACATCTTCTTGCTATTATTAAACATATTCAAAAAGAAATGTATCCTGTTCAACTGCGATTCGGGGTAGGAATCGGCGAAATAAAAACGAAGGTTTTTTATGAAGCTGCTATAGGAGCAGATGGACCTGCTTATTATGCGGCACGAAAAATGATAGAAGAATTGCGTGAACAGGAGAGAAAGATTAAGAAGCATGCTGCGGATATCCAATTATCCAGGTTTAATGTGGAATGCTTTGAGATGGAAAAGATCAATACCATTCTTGCACTTATGAAGATTATAGAGGATGGATGGTCTGATAAACAGAGGTATACAATTTGGGATATGGAACAGCATGGCGGAAGCCAGGAAGAATGTGCAAAGCGTATGGACACAACACAGTCTACGGTTGCCAGACGACTTGCCGATGGCAGTTATATTACATATGAACGAGCAAAAAAAACAGTTGATGAAGCCTTAAGATATTTGGAGAAGCAAAAAAATGATGAATAAGTACTTACTGATTCTTACCGTGGGACATGTACTTGGCGATTTCTATCTGCAGAATGAAAAAATTGCTGTATACAAAGATGAAAGATATAAGGGAGTGCTTTTCCATTCCGTGGAGTATTCTATTGCATGTATTTTGAGTGTATTGCCGGTTTTCAGTATAGACATGCTTTTGTCGGCTCTATATTCTGCGTTCGCGCATTTTGTTATAGATTCAGTAAAGTACATATTGATATTAAAGAGAAAATTGAAAAAGGGTTTTACAGTATTTGCTTTAGATCAGTTTGCACATCTGGCAAGTATTTTGGGGCTGGTATATATTATGACCGTTCGAAATTTTGAGATAGGAAACACATGGATTGCAAAAAGTATCCGGATCGTGTCCGGATATGAAGGGGAGACGATATCCAGATGGATTCTGGCAATATTGCTGCTTCATATACCTGCAAATATATTTATTCAGAATTTTTTGGGAGAATATAAGCCCATTGGAAATGAAATGATAATCAAGGCAGACTATAAGGCCGGAAGAAGAATTGGAACGATCGAAAGGCTTATCATGTTTATTTTTTTATCCAAGGATCAGTTTGCGGCTTTGGGCTTTATACTTACGGCAAAGTCTGTCGCAAGATATGACAGAATTGCGAAAGATGAAAAATTTGCCGAATATTATTTACTTGGAACATTAATGAGCACATTGTGGGTCATCATATGCAGAATGTTGATTCTCACATAAAGCGGGATAAAAGGAACGGATTTTTAAATGTTGCACCGTACGAAAGTATCATATATAATGATGTACGGAGATTATACAAGCAGGAGGACTTGGTTATGCCGCTTTCATTTCGGTTATTTTCAGTCGGTTTTTCACTTGTCTGTTTCGGGGTGGGGCTGTATGCTCTGGCATCCGGGATTTTGGGAAAAAAGATGAAAAAACTTCCCTGTCTGATCTATACCATTTATTATCTGCTGGGAAATGCTTTGATACTCGCATGCATGGTTGGAGCTTATATGCTGGCTGACGCATACGAGTATGAAAATGTATTCAATCTTTTGAACGGAACGATTGGGAATCTGCTGCATTCGATTATGCTGGCGCTTGTACTGCACCGCTTTTTGGGGACGGATTTCTGGCAGGGGCTGGCTGCCGCGTTTTTGGGAAATTTTATTGCCTATACGGCAAATTCGGTGTTACAGGAAGCGGTATCTTATTACAGTCCAACATTCGGCGGAATGTATCTGTATACGTTTATCACGATCTATATTCCATACCTGGCAGTACTGCCGATGGCTGCAATTGTTGTGTGGATACTGAGAAAAAGCAGCTTTTACCGGTATTTTTCACATTTATTTTCCAAGAGATCATGGGCGGCGGGAACGTTGTTTCTCAGTTTCCTGCTGATGTGTGTCTGGCAGGTATTGGACTGGCTGTATCCGGATACTGCACCAGGTCTGGGGTATAACATATTCTTTTTCGCACTTATTGTAGCCGCCCTGTTCTGGGTGCAGTTTTTGGCCATGTATGCCGCGGGACAGGATAAGATCCGGGCGCAGGAGGAAACAATCGCGCAGCATCAGGCGCATATGGCGCTCCTTGAGGAACTGCAGCAGGAGATACGCGCTTTCCGCCACGATTTTACCAATCTGTTTTCCGGTCTGGCCCTGCAGGCGCAGGAAGGTGACCTTGCGGGGATTCAGGATTTTATGAGGAAGACCAGCAGCTATTTCGATGAAAAGCTGGGGCAGGAGATCCAGCAGATGGACGGGCTGAATCATATCACGCTCTATCCTCTGCGCAGCCTGTTGACCGCAAAGCTGGCAGATATGCGGAAAAGAGAGATCCATTCTGCGCTTGAAGTGCTCTATCCGGTAGACAGCAAGGTCGTGATGGAAACGGAGGATCTGCTCCGGAGCCTGGGAATCCTGATCGACAACGCAATGGAGGCAGCGCCTCAGACAGACGGAACAGTCCGTATCGTTCTGCTTCAGGAAGAAAAAGAACTGTATATCGCAGTTGCAAATAATTATGATCAGGCACCGGAGTTGTCCGCGCTCTCCCGGAAGGGCTATACTACAAAAGGAAAAGGCCGGGGGACAGGGCTTACAAGCTATCGGCGGATCGTGTCCAGGTGTAAGGGCTGTGTTGCGAGAACCTACTTAAAAGACGGTTATTTTGTGCAGGAGCTGAGACTTCCGGCGGCGTAATGTAAAGGATCGTATGAAAAAACGATACGGGAATTGCCGCATACAGAAAGCCTGCCACTGGCAGCCTTTCTGCATACGATGATATTAAAAATCTGCCGCAGGAGGAGACAAATGATACCGATTTACATATGCGATGACGAAAAACCGGTTTCCGGCCGGCTGGAACACATCATTTCGAACCAGATCACCATATTGAACGGAGATATGGGACCTGTCCGCATAGCAGATACACCGGAAAAATTATTGGAGCTGCAGAACAGGGACACCATACCGGCGGTATACTTCCTTGACATTGATTTTCCAGGCAGGATGAGCGGGCTGGAGCTGGCGCAGAAGCTGAGGCTTCACGATCCGCGGGGATTCATTGTATTTATCACGGCGCATCATGATCTGGCTTTTGAAACCTTCCGTCTGCGGCTGGAAGCCTTGGATTATATTGTAAAAGGCGATGACAGCGCAATGGCCGTCCGGGTAAGAGAATGCCTGGCAAGCGTACAGCAGCGGCTTGCCAGTGAACAGCCTAAACATGGCAGATACTGCACGATCCGGCTGTTTGATACGATCCGGCACATCCCGGTAGACACGATCCTTTATTTCGAGGCGCTGGGATTTAAGCACACGCTCTGCCTGCATCTGAATGATGAACTACTGGAATTTAACAGCAGCCTGGAGCATTTTGCAGAAGAAATTGGCGAGGATTTCTGGCGGTGCCACAGAGGGTTTCTGGTAAACCGCAGCCGCATTCGGACGGTGGATCTGAAACGCCAGACGGTCATTCTGGACAATGGAGAAGAATGCCCCCTGTCCAGAAGAGCCAAAACAGAGTACAATGCACAGAGAAAGCAGGACGCAAAATAAGAATGTGACCGAATGATTACATGCCGATCCTGGCCAATGACCGCTCATGAAGCCAAACGGACAATTCGCGTAAAAAATGAACAAATGGATCTCCTGTCTGTTATAGTGATTGCAGATAACAAAGAGGAGGTATTCATGATGAAAACAAAATCAATCTTATCAAACCACGTGGTAATGCTTGCGGCGCTTTTTCTTGCCTTTATGGGATATTTCTTTTCTGTTTACAGAGGAAATATGAATAATGCTTCTAATTACTCCGTACTGATCATAGCCGCAAGCTGTCTGTATTCCGGAAACCCCATCTTCGGAGGTGAGCTGCCGGAAAACAAAACCCTTCGTCTGCTGGCACGGCTTGATGGTCTTTTGCTGGTTGCCTGGTTTGTGATCATCATCGTACAGCTCTTCCTATAGAGGAGGATGCTCTGATGGATTCTTACAGTGAAGATTTTGAAAAGACGAAAGCAGAATTACATGAAAAAGGATATCAAGAAAAAGACGTTACCATTCCTTCTGGAAAGGCAATGGTTTTCGGAACTCTTTACGCGCTTCCGTTTGTAATCGCCTTCGGCTTATTGTATCGCTTCTTGCTGATTGAAAGAGCATATTTACTGGAGGTAAGCGGGATTGCTTTTTACGTCCTGTTTATAGCAATCATCGCGGTTTCCGTTGTCATACATGAGTTATTGCATGGGATAGGATGGGCAGCCGCCAGCGGGAAAGGCTGGAATGTCATTCGGTTTAACATCCATGCGTTGATGCCGAGCTGTGCCTGTAAAGCAGTATTGAAAAAAGGAGCATATCTGACGGGCGTTCTGGCGCCTTTTGTCGTATTGGGATTCGGCAGTGTGCTTTTTATTTTTATATATCCCGGTACGGTGTCATTCCTGACGATGATGGTCAATTTTATTTCCGCAGGAGCGGATCTGATGATCGCATTTCAGGTGTTAAGGGAACGGGATGGATTCATCGCAGACCATCCGACAGAAGCCGGTTATATTGCGTTTTACAGATAGAACATTCTCGGAAACTTAGCTCCAGGAGAGAAAGACAAGGTGGTATTTTGCCCATGGAAAAATCAGTGAATGTGCATTAGGGCTATGAGGAATGGAGGGAGAAACCAATGGGGCAGATTGTTACAATGAATCCGATCGCGCATATCCGCAGCAGCTTCCCGGAAAAGTTCGGGATCCCGAGACAGGGAGGGCTGGCGGACACCAGGTCAAAGATTGTATTTGAGCCGGAATACCGTGCGGTAGAAGCCTTCCGGGGGCTGGAGGAATATTCGCATATCTGGCTTTTGTGGGTGTTTTCGGAAAGCGCGGGCAGACCGTGGTCGCCGACCGTACGGCCGCCGCGCCTGGGCGGGAATCTCCGCAAGGGGGTTTTTGCCACCCGATCTCCCTTCCGGCCAAATCCCATCGGCCTCTCCTGTGTCCAGTTGGAAAAGGTGGAGCTGGATACCCCGGAGGGGCCGGTGCTGCATGTGCTGGGGGCGGATCTGCTGAACGGGACTCCAATACTGGATATCAAGCCGTATCTGCCTTATGCGGACAGCCATCCAGAGGCGGCGGGAGGCTTTGCGGACAGGGTAAAGGAGTATGAGCTGGAAGTGGATTTCCCGGAGGAACTGAAAGCAGGTGTGACGGAGGAAGAGTGCCGCATCCTGTGCCAGCTTCTGTCACAGGATCCAAGGCCCTCGTACCAGCAGGATCCGAAAAGAATGTATGGGATGCGGTATGCGGACATGGAAGTGAAATTTACGGCAGATGATAAGACGATACATGTCGTAAAGATTTTAAGGGAAAAAGAAGAAAAATTTTGATTGTTTTCAAAAAATGCAGATTATGAGGCTGATGTCATTGTATAAATGTACAACGAATATGTATTTTAATGGATTGTTGTCCAATTGAAAAGCGTGATTCTGGGACTTATACTTTGTTTAAAGATGAAGGAAAGGTTTGGTGACAAAGATGAGTGACAGAACACGGATCGTGATTGCATTGGGCGGAAATGCGCTGCAGTCAAAGAAGAGCACGCCGACAGCAGAGGCTCAGCTGGAGGTGGTAAAAAGAACATGTGAGTATATTGCAGAAATCAGCAGTAGAGGATATGAGATGGCAGTGGTTCACGGAAACGGACCGCAGGTAGGACGTATCATCCTCTCCTCGGAAGCAGCGAAGGATGTGGTGCCTCCCATGCCCTTTGACGTATGCGGAGCCATGTCCCAGGGGTATATAGGATATCATCTCCAGCAGGCGCTGACCTATGCCCTGGGTAGAAGGAACCGGAATGTCCCGGTGGTAACACTGGTGACACAGATGGTGGTGGAGAAAAATGACCCGGCGTTCCAGAATCCGACAAAGCCGATTGGCTCCTTCTATACAGAGGAAGAAGCAAAAGCGCTCATGGAGGAAAAAGAGTATGCCATGAAAGAGGATGCAGGCCGCGGCTGGAGAAGAGTGGTTCCTTCTCCGCTCCCGAGAAAGATTAAGGAAATCCACGCAGTGAAGTCCCTGTGGAAGGATACCATTGTGATCGCCTGCGGAGGCGGCGGTGTTCCGGTGATCGAAAATGCGGACGGAACGACAGAAGGCGTTGCAGCTGTGATTGACAAGGATTTTGCAGCAGAACTTTTGGCAGAGCAGGTGGATGCGGATATCCTGCTGATTCTGACAGAAGTGGAGAAGGTTGCGATACATTACAACACACCCAAACAGCAGGATCTCTCATCACTGACACTGGAAGAGGCAGGCAGATATATCGAGGAAGGCCAGTTTGCGTCAGGAAGTATGCTTCCGAAGGTAGAGGCTGCGATGAAGTTTGTCCGTTTCAATCCAGGCAAAAAGGCAATCATCAGTTCCCTGGATAAAGCGGTCGAGGCATTGGAAGGAAAGACAGGTACAGTCATTACATTTGCATAGAAAAAAGAACAACTTCTGAATCCCCTGGAATCTATAGAAACAGACAAGCCAATCTATCAAATAAGTTTGATGGAACGGTTTGTCTGTTTTGCTGTCAGAGATCGCTTGTTTCCACCAGTCTCCGGCTGGTCTTATCCAGAATATGGAGCTGGTCCGCTTTGATCACCAGCTGGATATTGAGCAGGTCGTCATTGGAGGAAAAGCTGATATTTAATATTCTTTCTATCTTTTTCAGTCTCGCATAGAGTGTATTTTTGTGTATATACAGCTCCTGCAGGGCTCTGGACGGATTGCAGTTAGACAGGACATATTTGATCATGGTCTCTTTCAGCTGAGAGTTTTTGTCTTCATCATATTGCTCCAGCGGGATCAGATATTTCTTCTGCATTTCGAGCAAAAAATCCATATCCAGACATCCAGATTTATCCATGAAAAATCGCAGGATTCCCAATTCGGAATAGAAGCTGGTGTGCTTTCTGCCGTATGTCTCGATATACTGCAGCGTCTGAAAGGCCTGATTGTAAGCCCTGAGAAACTGATTATGGGTAATCTCACTGATGCCGATTCTGGTTGTGGCAGTATATTTTTTGCACACCTCATACAAACGGTCGATATATTTTTGGATATCGGCACAGTCTGCCGGAACAAAAAAGACCAGATAGGTTGCCCGTTCAAAGCAGAGGATATCATTAAAATATCCGGCGTCCCCTGTAATCCTCCGAAACAGGCGGGACACATTCATGCTCTGCGTATAGATATCCTCTTTTCCATCCATCCGGTTCGCAAGGGCTACATAATAATTTTCATGCAGATGGCAGTTTAAAGAATGTTCGATTTTTGTACGCTCATACTGACTGATGGAATCCGTGTGCATAATTTTATCAAGATAAAGATTGTTAAATCTTCGTACCGCATTGTTAAGCTCCTGCTGCTTGACATTGTCCAGGGCCAGTACAAGGGATATCTGATCGATCTTCATGCTTTCCGAGGCATTTAATCCTTTGTGCTCTGAGGGAACCAGATAAAAGATATAACCATAGGAAATATGATTCTGCACGACAGGAAATATGAATGCTTTCTTTTCTATGTTCCCCAGATAGTCATTTACATAGATATATCCGGGAATGCCCTTGTTTTTGATATTTGTCCCTAATACTGCGGTGTAGGAGGCTTGTGTGAGCGAAAACAGATTGAAGACATTTTCCCATACAATATCCGGGGATGAGCTGAGCAGCGCGAAATTACTGTCTGTCAGGGCCATGGACATTTGAAATTTATTATAGATATCATTGCATAACCATTCCAGCGAATCTCCGCCGATCATGAAGCTCATCAGGGAGGCATGGAAAAGCTGGGACTGGTAGATTGCCTGATACTGGATCTCTGCGATGAGCTGAGTAATAGGATTTAAAATATCTCCCCATGTGGTTTCGCTCGGGACTACGATGACAGGCAGGCAGATGGCCTCGCACAGGTCAATGAGCGGCTGCTCCAGACGCAGGACGTAGTTGGGCTTGGTAATGATCGCGGAGACCGATTTTTCTTTCAGGTCGATAAAGAAAGAGGCGTTTGCACAAGAATCGAACAGCTTTGCAGCCAGCAGGATCTCCCCTCCGTGAAGCCATTCTACAATGTCAGGAACATCCATGACGGTGGCAAAAGAGACTTCATTGCTGAGGCCGCTTTTCCCGGCTATGATCTTACAATCATTAAAAATCTCCAGCTTCAAAATATCTGATAATAATAGATTCATTTCCATATACTCCTATTCTTTTGCAATGATATTGTGTATATTCAGTGTAGAAAAACAGAAAATGAAAGTCAAGAAATTTTGTATATATTCCGAATGTGCAAAAGTACAAAATTGAACGGGAAACAAGGTGCCTGCGCACAATTGTATCTTCCTTTTACTGGATTTATAATAAATTCAGAAAATAGAAATAAACAAAAACCCAAAGGAGGAGATAAGAAATGAGACACTATTTTCGAGGCAGAGACTTTTTAGGATTTAAAGACATGAACAAGGAGGAGATTCAATATATTGTAGATCTTTCTCTTGAATTTAAGCGTAAATGGACGGTACGCGAACCGCACCGTTACCTAGAGGGTCAGGTATGGGCAGCCCTGTTTGAGAAGAATTCCACCAGAACAAGAAACGCTTTCCAGCGCGCGGCAGCAGACTTGGGTGTGACCACGATCTATCTGAGGCCGGACGAGCTGCAGACCAACCGCGGGGAACCTTTGAAGGACACTGCAAGGATCCTTGACAGATATTTTGACGGCCTGTTTATCCGGACATTCGGACAGGAGATCGTAGATGAATATGCATCCTGGATGAAACATCCGGTCATAAATGGATTGACCTCCCTCGCGCATCCTACACAGGGGATTGCCGACATTATGACGATCATCGAGAAGAAGGGTGATATGAAGGGATTGAAGCTTTGCTATGCAGGCAATCCTTACAATGTATGCAATACTACGATGCTGTTCTGCGCGGACTTCGGTATGGATATGAGTATTGCGTGTCCGGAAGGAATGTTCCCGGATCAGGCAATCTGGGAGATGGCTCAGGAGAGAGCGAAGAGGACAGGCTCCAAGATTACCATCACGCAGGACTTTGATGAGGCACTGCGAGGCTCTGATATCGTATACGGCATGACACAGTATGCAATGGGACACAGCCAGGAAGAGATCGACAAATATCATAAAATGTTCGCACCTTATCAGATTACAATGGATGCTATGGCAAAGGCTGACAGCGAAGCGATCTTCATGCACTGTCTGCCGGCACACCGCGGAGAGGAAGTAACGGATGAAGTGATGGAATGCCCGCAGTCCGTGATTTTCGATGAAGGTGAAAACCGTATGCACGCAATGAAAGGAATTCTTGCAGCAGTAGCACTTTAAGTATTTACAAAAATTTTTCCAGCAGATGCGGTGAATTACAGTATAATTTGGTCAGATACATATGATTTTGCTCCAACTATAAGGGGGGACTGGTGATGAATGAAAAAAATACGGTGTATATCAAAAATGTTTCTTTATTTGTAGGGTGTTCTCTGATCGGAATTATATTATTTTTGATTCCGGTCAAGATAAATGGAAACAGTGATCTGCTGATCGCAGTGATTGCCAATGGTATTACATCGGTCATTGGGCCGGTTCTCCCTTATGCATTGTCCGCAATATTTGCGGCAGGGACGATCCTGGCGATCATACACTGGTTCAGACCGGTCAAGATACTGAATGCGAATCCGATGCTAAAGGAATCTTACGAACTGACACCACTTAAGCTGGTGATACGTATACTTGGAACCGTATTCTTTATCATGTGTACTTTTCAGATAGGACCTGAATTTATTACATCAGACGCAACCGGCGGTACTCTGTACAGTCTGATGCTGACGCTTGCGGCATGGCATATCGTTTCTTTTTATCTGTTTTCTTTTTTGATGGATTTTGGAGCGATGGATTTCGTCGGTACATTGATAAAAAATGTGATGCGTCCTGTGTTTACACTGCCGGGAAATTCCGCCATTGACTGCATGGCCTCATGGGTTGGGAATGGACCGTTCGGTGTGATTGTGACAAAAATGCAGTACCAGGAAGGCTATTATACAAAAAGAGAATCCGCAGTTGTCGCGAGCTGCTTTTCCATCGTATCCATTTCCTTCTGTACCATCGTTGCAAGGACACTGGGTATCATTGACAAATTTGGCCGTATTATCTGAGTATAACAATCACAACGATTCTATGTGCGCTGATCCTGCCTAGGATCTGGCCGCTGAATCAAATTCCAGATACTTATAATCCGGAAGCGCCGAAGCGGTACGATACACAGGAAAAGGGGCATCTGTTCTGGCAGGCTGTGAAATGCGGCGCGGACAAGGCTGGAGAAGCGGATTTTGGACATATTATCAAGAGATGTAATCAGACATCGCTGGATTTTCTGATCACCGTTTTTCCGACTATGATGGCGTATGGAACTCTGCTTCTCATTGTCTCTGTGTATACACCGGTAATCCAGATGATTTCCATGCCTGTGAAATGGATTCTGACACTGCTTGGGATTCCTGAGGCTGCAGCGGCCGCTCCGGCATTGCTGACGGGTTTTATTGACATGTATCTGCCTGCTGTCGCAGGGAGCGGCATTGCGAGCCAGATGACCCGTTTTATTATAGGAAGTGTATCGATAGGTCAGCTGATCTATATGACAGAAACAGGGTCTATTATTTTGAAAAATCGCGAAATATTTGAACTGCCTCTCTGGAAGCTGATAGTTATTTTTCTGATGAGAACGGTCATTGCCCTTGGCGTGGCGGTCTTGTTCGCGCAAATTATTTTTTAGAGAGTAGAGGAGGTTTTTATGGATCAGAATAAAATAAATGAAAAAATGGACCGTTCCATTAACTTTTTTGGATTACTGGCAATGGGAATTGGCTGTATGTTCGGGACGAGCTGGCTTCTGCTGACGGCAGGATGGCTGGATAAAGCCGGCGGCCCGTGGAATGTCGTACTTGCACTCGTGCTTTGCCTGGTTGTTGAATTGCCGCTTGCATTTGCCTACCTGGAGGCAATCCCTATGTTTCCGCTTTCCGGCGGTGAGCTGGTGTACTCCTACATGGCATTTGGGAAATTCGGAGGCTTCATGGCAGCATGGGCCGGAATCATTATGAACGGTGTTATTTTCTGCTGGGAAACGATTTCCATTACAAAGGTTGCAGGTTATCTATTTCCGGTTCTGACGCAGGTTCCCGCATTATATGAGATCGGAGGATATTCGATCACAGTCCCGTCGATTATCATCGGACTGGCTCTTGCGGTATGTATTATAGCGATACAGTCAAACGGAACTAATTTTGCCGCTTTGATTTCAAAGGTGCTGACTACAGTGATCGTACTTCTCACGGTACTTGGGATCATCATCAGCTTTTTGAATATGAATCCGGAATATCTGGCAATACCGGCTGAAAAATCAGCAGGGGAGGGTTCCATCTCGCTGTTGGCAGTCCTCACATTTACGATCGCCGGCTGGGAGACCG
Organism: uncultured Clostridium sp.; assembly: GCA_964415625.1. Classification (GTDB taxonomy): domain Bacteria; phylum Bacillota; class Clostridia; order Lachnospirales; family Lachnospiraceae; genus Schaedlerella. Next base: position 2,862 of record CAYQBE010000118.1, on the reverse strand, counting down.
TTGCTAAGAGTGCCGGGGAAGCAGACAGTAAGACTGCGAAGAAGGCAGGACTGGCGCTTGTGCTCTGCCTTGTGATCTGTGTCTTGCTGAACGCACTGGTTGTGATCAGTATCAGCGGCCTGATTCCGTGGACGGAAGCAACCGGCATGGTGGCGCCATTCATTGACGGCATCACGGCAGCAACCGGAACACCAGTCTTTGGTACCCTGCTTTTGGTGGCGGCGTTAGTAGGGATCATCGGTGTGTCAAACTCAACGCTTTACGGCGCATCCAGGATCATGTATGGACTTGCAGACGTAGGATTGATCCCTGCCGCTTTCAAGAAGCTGAATTCGAAAAAAGTACCGATCAACTGCATTTTGTTCCTTGGCGCATTTGCGGTGATCACACCGTTCCTCGGCCAGGGGACGTTCCTGCCGCTGATTGATGTGACGGCAGTAGCAACGATCGTCATGTGGATCCTGACATTCTTTTCTGTAGTGGTAATGCGGCGCAAATACCCGGATATAGAGCGTCCGGTAAAAATGCCCGGAGGAAATGCTACAATTATATTTGGAATTATCTGCAGTATTTTCATTTTGGGAACAGTCCTGCTCCCGTTCAGCCCGGGAGCCATCATCTGGCCGGGTGAATATATTCTGACGGTCGTGCTTTTCCTGATCGGAATCGTCCTGTTCCAGCTGCGTGACAAGAGCCTGAGTACAGAGGAGCAGAAAAAGATGATCCTCGGGGAGGCAGGAGATACGGAATGATAAATCAATTATCATAAAACAAACAAAAAAGGAGGAAGTGTAATGTTTGTAAAAAATTCAACCAGTGTTTTGAAGAAGGTTATGGTGTGTCCACCGACTTATCTTCAGTTGCAGCCAATCAATGAGATCTCTCGTGACTGGATTGAAAAAGGAGAGACGGATTCACAGCGTCAGGCTGCTATTCGCGAGTGGGGCGAATTTGTATCGGCCTACAAGGCAAACGGCGTAGAGGTTGTAGAGGTGACTCCGGATCCGGATGAGCCGCTTATGGTATTCGCACGTGATTTTGGCGGTTGCGTGGCTGAGGGAGCTATTATGGGACATTTCCGGGAACCATGCCGTCGGAAGGAATCGGAAATTTATGAGGCGAAGCTCAAAGAAATCGGAGTGCCTATTATCGCAAGATGCAGTTCCGGCAACTTTGAAGGCGGAGACTTCTGGTTCCTGGATGATTATACACTGGCTATCGGTGTTGTAGACAGAACCAATTTTGACGCGATCAGAAACCTGCGCGAGCAGATGGAAAAATTCGGCTATCAGGTGATTGGGGTTCCGTGTCCGCCGGAAAATCTGCATCTGGATATGTGCTTCAACATTGTAGCGGACAAGGTTTGTGTCGCGGCAACGGAGCAGCTTCCGTATTTCTTCCTAAAGATGCTGAAGAAACGCGGATTTGAGATCATTGACGTACCCAGCGAACTGGTATTCAGACATGGATGCAACGTGCAGGCACTCGGCAATGACAAGGTTATGGTTGTCAAGAACAATGTGACTGTAAACCAGAAGCTGCGTGCGCTGGGTCTGGAGCTGGTAGAGGTTGATCTGGTAGAGATCCTGAAAGCAGGCGGTGGCCCCCACTGCATGACCTTCCCGATTGTACGTGAATAAAACAATATCTTCCAAAGGGCATCACATAATTCATGCTTTTAAAGAGCATAGGGACTTTGCCCGATAAGTTATGGAACAACTCTTCATAGACGCAAGCATCTGACACTACAGCAAAAAAGGAACCCTCAGGCGGGATCCTTTTTTGCTGCCTGCTGTTTACAGGATAAAATCGGCAATAAATGTGATGATTGGAATCGTGATGACTGACAGTACGGTAGTGAAAGAAAAAATTTCCGATGCATAGGTATAGTTGCGCTTAAAACGGATGCACATGATGGTCAGGGTGGTCGCAGTCGGGCATGCAGACGCGATCAGGGTCGTGTACGCGACTTCCCGGTCAAGCGGGAGCAGCGCTAGAAACGCCAGCACGGCAAGCGGCACGATGAATAGCTTTAAAAAGCTGACCCAATAAATGCGCAAATGGGAAAATATTTTTTTAAAGTCCGCCTGTGCAACGGAAAGTCCGGCAATCATCATGGCAAGGGGGGTATTCATATCCGCAATATAATTCATGGAATCAAGGAGCGGAGTGGGAATCCGGATCTGCAGGAAGAAGAGGATCACACCGATAAAGGTACATACGACGATGGGTGTCATAAGTCCCTGTTTCAGCTTCTTCAAGGAAAATTTTCCTTCCAGCAGCACCAGGCCGTGGGTCCAGGAAAGGACGTTGAACACCGTCATATATGCGGTCAGAAAGAAAACCCCCTTTGCGCCGAGGACGCTGTTCACAAGGGGAATCCCGATAAATCCGCAGTTGGAATAAACCGCTGCGAAACGGTCGATCTCAAAATCCTGCTTATTTTTTTCGCGGACAAGAAAGTGGGCGGCTGTAATCGCGATCACATGTGCGGCTGTGGCGGTGGCAAAGGAAACTAGTAGTCCCTGCACCAAGCTGGTATCATATTCTGTCTGGAATACGGTAATGATCAGACAGGGATTGACAATGGTCAGCAGGAGACTAGACAGGTTCCGGTTGCCTTCCTGGTTGATGATCTTCAGCCGGTAGCAGAGGAATGCGAGAATCATAATAAAAAGCATTTTCACAAGCTGGTTAAAAATCAGTATAAACATAATATCAGACGATTCCTTCCCTCAAGAATGACACGGATCATTGTAAGAAAGAGGCAACAATCTCACTGACCAGCTTGCCGTCTGCTTTTCCTTTTAACTTCGGCATCATCTCCTTCATGATCCTGCCTTTGTCCTTCGCGGTCGGAGC
>CAYQBE010000117.1:0-15631 GCA_964415625.1 uncultured Clostridium sp. | reverse complement strand
GGTCAAAATACAGGACGATCTCGTCCCCGGTCACCTTTCCTGCCGCCTTTGCCGCATCCGGGTTGTCCAGCTTGGTCTTGGTCTGACCCTCGAACCTGGGATCCGGATGCTTGATGGATACGATCGCCGTCATGCCGTTTCGGATATCCGCCCCGGTAAAATTGGCGTCCTTTTCCTTCAGAATCCCCAATTCCCTCGCATACTGGTTCATCACCGTAGTAAAGGTCGTCTTGAATCCGGTCAGGTGGGTGCCGCCCTCCGAGTTGAAAATATTATTGCAGAAGCCCAGCACATTTTCATGAAATTCATTGACATACTGCAAGGCCACCTCCACCTCGATGCCCTCGGACTCTCCTTTAAAATAAATGGGATCGTGCAGGACTTCCTTTTTCTGATTCAGCTCCCGGATAAATCCCATGATTCCGTCCGGCTCATGAAATACCACATGCTCCGGCGATTCCGGCCGTTTGTCATCAAATGTGATGGTCAGATTGGGATTCAGATAGGCGGTCTCGTGCATCCTGCTCTTGACCTCCTCCGCCCGGAAACGGGTCTTTTCAAAAATCGTATCGTCGGGCAGGAAATTGATCTTCGTTCCGGTCTTTCTCGTCTTTCCCACGATGGGAAGAAGCCCCTCTTCCAGCTCGATCACCGGGATTCCTTTCTCGTACCGGTCATGGTGTATGGCCCCCTCCCGGCTGATCCAGACATCCATATGGTTGGACAGCGCATTGACCACGGAGGAACCCACCCCGTGAAGCCCGCCGCTTGTCTTATAGACGGAATCGTCAAACTTTCCCCCCGCATGCAGCGTGGTGTAAACAAGACGGGCGGCGGAGATGCCCTTCTGATGCATCCCCACGGGCACGCCCCGGCCGTTATCCTCCACCGTGGCGGAACCGTCCTTCTCCAATGTGACATGGATCTCCGAGCAGAAGCCTGCCAGATGTTCGTCCACCGCATTGTCCACGATCTCGTAGATCAGATGGTTCAGTCCCTTGGTGGACACACTGCCGATATACATACCCGGCCGCTTCCTGACCGCTTCCAGCCCCTCCAATACCGCGATGCTGTCCGCATCGTATGTATTCTGCTTACTCATAAAGACTCTCCTTTTTCAAAACCTGCCTATGAAAAAACTTTCTTCTTTGATATTCCTGATTATAATTTGTCACCAATTTTCGCAAGAAAATTGATGACCTGCTTGCGCTTCAGCGCAATACTTATTATAACAAGATTTAAAAGTTTTTCAAGTTGTTTTCCCGGTGTTGTTGGTTTCCCGCTCATAAAAGCAAAGGCTTTTGGTGGCATTCCTTACCTCCAAAAGCCTTTTTACTATTTCCTGCTTTATTCTATATCAAAAACATCGATCATGAATTACTGTCCGTATCCTCCACAAGATAACACTCATCATGGCAGCTTCTTCCCTGGTTCATAAGCAACAATGGAAATTCATCATAATATTTCATATGATTCTCACGGAGGATCTGTCCGATATTCTGTCTTTCCGGCGGGATCACCCGCTGCTTTACCCAGCGCAGGCTCCATTCCTTCCCGATCCGACGCTGTCCCTTTTTTATAAAATCTGCTATGATCATAGGCGCTTCCACACTTTTTACATCTTCCGGTATTTCAATCTGGTACTCCCTCTTCGTCTCATCGTATAACAAATATGCAACGGTTTTATCACGATAAAATCTATTCTTCACCGCAAATCTGTACATATCTTTCCCACCTCTTCCATAACATATTCCAGATTTTTTCCAGATGCTCCGCATGCAGTACGCCATCCAGCCCGTTTAACAGCTTCTCCCTGTCATGCTCCCGCAGTCTCCCGTCAAACCAATGCAATCCCTTTGGGATAAAACGGAGATTATACTCCGAAGACTTTGAGCCAATAAAGTTATTCACTGCCTTATCTTCCATAATGTCGTATTTCCGTATGCTTTCTAAATTTCCATAGCAGGAGAACAGCAGGGAAAGTCCCTGGTCAAACAGCGGCGCCGGGCGCGCCTGATCTTCCCCATCTATCAAGATCTCGATATTTGCTCCGTGGCGGTCCCGATTGCAGATCAAGTAGTCTATCGTCAGCATTTGATACAAATAGGTTGACCAGCCCATCCTGATAAAAAAATCCAGTGGACTCTCCGCTTGCTGTCTGTGCAGATCATAAAAGACCTCAAATGGCATCTTCCGCTCATCTTCTTTCCGGAAATTCTTTGACCTGGTGATATACGTATCCATTTCTTTTCCATCGATACAGATCAGAGCATGCAGCAATTGATAATGTAAATGCGGTATCTGCAATATCTCCAAAAGTCTTGACACAATGAGTTCATTGATACATTCGTGGCCGAATACACCTCTGTAGCTGTCATAATTGGACAATTTATAATAGTATCTCTGTCCGTTTTTTTCTTCATATGCTTTTAAAAAACATCCGGGAGTTCCCGGAGATAATTTTGTATCAGACCAGTTTAAATGCCTGAAATCCTGAATTTCCCATATAAAATCTTCCATATCCTCACCATCTCTGCATATAATGTTAAGGCTTCCGTCAATATTTTACGTTACTGTTACCTATTATAAACGATTTTTGTTCATTTGTCACATCCTATCTACTATATCTAATCTCCTTCATGCTTTTTTCTCAAATGGGTATGCGGTCATCAGTTATGGAATGCACTTGGATTAGAAAAACATGGACAGAAAATAGCACTTATTTTCCATCCATGTTTTTATTTTTACAGTACACTGATTGTATATGAGTATTTCCTGGCCTTCCCCGGTCCAACCCTTTGAAGGTTTCGTTTTTTCAATACAAATTCCTTACGCCTTCCCCACACTTCTGCAAACACCCATTTTATCCATCACATACATTTTCACCTCTTCCCGTCCCTGCGCGTTATACTTCTTCGGGTCGAAGAGATCCGGATTTTCTTTCAATACTTTTTTCACGCCCTTTGAAAACGCGATCCGCAGGCCTGTCGCGTAATTGACCTTACAGATCCCCCTGCGGATGCATTCCTTCACCGCCTCGTCCGGAACCCCAGATGTACCGTGCAGGACAAGTGGGATGCTGACCACCTTACGGATCTCGCTGAGCCGTTCCACATCCAGCTTGGGAATCCCTTTGTATACTCCGTGGGCTGTGCCGATCGCCACGGCCAGGAAATCCACCCCTGTGGCCTCCACGAATTTCTTCGCCTGCTGCGGATCCGTGTATGGGTTCTCGTCTCCCCCATCCAGGTCGTCTTCCTTTCCGCCCACTTTTCCAAGCTCCGCTTCTACCGGAATCCCGGAAGGATGGCAGGCATCCGCGACAGCCTTGCTGACAGCAATATTTTCTTCAAAGGTTCCATGAGAGCCGTCGATCATGATAGAGGTGTAACCAGCCCGTAGCGCCTGCATTGCCAGTTCAAAGCTGTTTCCATGATCCAGATGGATGGCCGCCGGCACAGACGCATGCTCCGCCGCCACCTTTGCATTGGCGTAAAAATAATCCAGGCCCGCGTACTTTACGGTGGAGGGTGTGGTCTGCATGATCACAGGAGATTTTAATTCCTCCGCCGCCGCGATGACCGCCTGCACCATCTCCATATTCTCTACATTAAACGCGCCCACCGCGTATCCGCCCTTCTGGGCATCCAGCAATAATTGTCTTGTTGTAACTAATGGCATAATGATTCTCATTCCTGATTTTTCTATTTTGTCCGCAGCCGCTATATTTTACTGACTTTCACCTGATCAACCAGTTTTATATATACATCCGGATCAAAATATCCGGTACTCGGGGACATCGCATTCGCGGAAGCGACCGCCACCGCGAACTGCAGCGCCTTTTGAGGCTCATAGCCCCGGAAGAGCGCGACTGCCAGAGCCCCCACCATTGAATCCCCGCAGCCCACCGTATTCACAACCTTTATCTTCGGCGGCTTCCCATGAAAGATTCCTTCCCGGCAAAACATCAGGGCGCCTTCCCCGCCAAGCGATACCACCACATAGGGGATCCCCTTCTCCAGGATCTTCTTTCCGTTTTCGAGGACGTCCTCCATACTCTGGATCTTCGTATGGAACAAAAGCTCCATCTCATCCTGATTCGGCTTCACGATCGTGGGGCATGCCTGGATCCCTTTTTCCAGCAGATCCCCGCTGGTATCCAGAATGACCTGCTTCCCCGCTTCTTTGGCCGCAAGGATCATCCGCCGGTAAATATCCTTTGACATCCCCCGGGGCACGCTTCCGGAGATTGTAATCACCGATGAATCCTTTATGATCTGCGGAAACCGTTCCAGAAACCGTTTTTCCTCGTCCATTGTGACCGCACAGCCCGGCTCTAAATATTCCGTAGAACCGAAGGCTTCGTCCAGGATGTTGATGCAGCTCCTGGTCTCTCCCTCGATATGGTCAAAATCATGCCGGATGCCGTCCCGATCCAGGAGGCTTTCCAGGTAGCTTCCGTTGAAGCCGCCCACCAGCCCGGCAGCCAGAACCTCCTCCTGACACAGTCCCACAATCCTGGCCACATTCAGCCCCTTGCCTCCGGCCGTATTGATCACGGAGCTCACCCGCATGACCGTGCCGTTTTCAATACTGCCGTCCATATAATATGCTTTATCTATCGAAGCATTTAACGTAAACGTTGTAATCATCTCTCTGCCACCTCATCGATTCCGGTCCGCAGGTACATCCACAGCCTGCTGCCCTGATTGTTTTTTATACACATTTCGGCTCTGAACGGTGTTACGGTTCATACCCTGACCGGGTGCGAACCGTAACTGAACCGTAACTATTGTTCACTGTCGATCAGAATCTTCCCCTTGACCGTCCCGGGCGTCTTATACATCTCAAATGCCTCAGCAATCCGGCTTAGCGGGAGTTTTCTGAAAATAAAGGAATCATCAAACTTCAATTCGCCTGTCTTAAAATAATGTGCCACCAGCTTCCATTCCTGTCCCGGGAATGGCGCGCTGTAGGACATCCAGGAGCCGGTCAGCGTAAATTCCTTCCGGTTCATATTCTCCCATTCGTCTACGGTAAAAGCCAGATCCTTTGTCGGCGTCCCCACGAAGCAGACATGGGCTTTGTTTGCCGCCAGGGCAAATGCCATCTTCATGGTCACGGTATTACCGGCGGTCTCAAATACATAGTCAAATCCCTTTCCCTGTGTGAGGTCCATGGCCTTTTCCATGAAGCCTTCCTCCAGCGTGTTCACCCCGCCGTCTGCCCCCAGGCGTTTTCCAAGCTCCAGCCGTTCCGGTGAAATGTCAAATACGACCGTCTGCGCGGCGCCGAATATTTTCGCCCACTGCATCACGAACATCCCGATGGTCCCTCCGCCCAGGATCGCCACCGTCTTTCCTCCTTCATAAGGAACACGCTTTAATCCGTGCAGCGCCACGGTCGCAGGTTCAAAAAATGCTCCCTGCTCGAAAGACACTTCCTCGTCAAAGGGCACCGCGTTCTGCTCCGGAACCACCACGTACTCGGCAAAGCTTCCAAATTCCCTGGAACCGATGAAGCTGTAATGCCTGCAGAGGGAATAGTCCCCTTTCAGACAGTCCTCACATTTCATGCAGGGCACCAGCGGGACGCCGGCCACACGGCTTCCCGCCTTCACCTTTGTCACGCCTTCCCCCACTGCCTCCACCGTGCCTGAAAATTCATGTCCCAGCACGTTGGGGAAATAATGGCAGGCATCCCCATTGACTCTGGGTATATCGGATCCGCAGATCCCCGTGTATTTTACCTTGATCAATACCTGTCCTGCCTTCGGTACCGGCTTTTCAATCTCTTCATAACGGATATCTTCTCTCGCATGTACGACTCCTGCTTTCATAGCTTCCTCCATTCCGGCGCCAAAAGGAAAGCTGTTTCCAGGCGCCTATTCGATATTCTTATGAGTCTTTTATTCTTCCTCCGCGTCCAGCTCTGCCGCTCTCTTCCTGGAACAGCGGATGGCAAATACCATACAGATCACATAGATGGCCGCGATGACCGCAAGCCCTGCCACATTTTCCATAGTACAGATCTGTGTGTAAATATAGGTCAGGGGGCATCCTCCCTGATCCAGCGCCGCGATCAGGCTGCTTCCGTCCGTAGAGCCGGTGGTTTTTGCCAGTGCCGTCATCCACGGGATCGTCTGGTTTGCAATCCAGATCGTCATAAACATGATCAGGCTGCCGGAAAACAATGTCCGAAATAGATTTCCCTTATGTACGGCCACCGCAAATGCGATAAAAAATCCGATCGTTGCCAGATCTCCAAAGGGCAGAACCCGGTTGCCGGGAACCAGCACTGCGATCAGCAGTGTCAGCGGTATGAAGATCAGTCCCGCGGTCACCACCTGAGAATCTCCCAGAAGGATGGCCGGGTCAAGGCCGATATAGAACTCCGAGTTCCCGAATTTCTTCGTCAGGACTTCCTTTGCCCTTTCCGACAATGGCAGGAGTCCATCCATGATACACTTGACTACCTTTGGCATCAAAACCATCACTGCCGACATCTTGACACCCAGCGGAAGAGCTTCCTGGGGTCCATAGCCTGCCAAAAAGCCTACCGCCGCGCCCAGGATTCCCCCGATCACAATCGGCTCGCCCAGTACGCCTACCTTCTCCTGGAGAGTATCCGCGCTGATATCGATCTTATTCAGTCCCGGGATCCGATCAATCACCGCATCCGCAGCGCATGCGACAGGAGCCATCCAGGAGGCGGTTCCATGGGGAACCGTCAGCCCCTCTAGTTCAAAGTAATCGACCATCAACGGAGCCCACAGATCCCCTAGCTTGTATGCCACCGCCGCGTGGAACACGACTCCCAGAATGCCGAGCCAGAAGTTTCCTGTCACTGCGTAAGCAATGGCTCCCGTAAAGGTCATATGCCAGATATTCCAAATATCAATATTCACTGTTTTCGTCAGTTTCAGCAACAGCATGACAATATTGACAGCAATCGCAACCGGAATGGCAACGGTGGCGATATTGGAGGACCAGGTGATCGGGGATGCCCCCGGCCATTCGATATCCACTACGCTTAAGGAAAGTCCGAACCTCTCAGACATTGCCTGGGCTGCAGGCCCCATCTCCGCGTTCATCATATCCACAATCAGGCCAAGCCCTACAAAACCCACACCAATCATCAAGCCGGAACGGATGGCCTTCCCCACTTTTACCCCAATACATATACTAATGATAGCGATCACGATCGGCAGCATGACAGATGCTCCCATATCTATAATGTATTGGATGGCATCAGAAATTGCTTTCAGCATTTTTGTCCCTCCTCTTCGTCAGGATTGGCCCGCCAGCCGCAAAGCAGGCTGAGAGTGCGGACAATCCCCATCTCTGTTATTCTCCCTGCAGCACCTTCAGGATCGCTGCCTCTGTCTTCTCCACACCGACTCCGGATATAAACGGCATGCCTGTGATCACCGGTATCCCGTAATCTCTCTTCACCTTGGATGTCGGCACGATCAGAACCGCCCCGGAAAGGTTGGATTCGATTTCCGATATCCGAACCTGGCAGATCTCCACATCGATCCCGTTCTTTTTGCAAAGCTCCACTACCTTATTTGCCGCAATTGTTGAAGTTGCTACTGCTCCGCCGCATGCTACGATAACTTTCTTTTTCATAATGAATTCTCCTTTTCTTTTATGATCTCAATTAATTTTTCTTCATCTTCTGCCTCTGTGATCTGTTCCAAAACTGCCTTATCCTGAATGATGGACAGGATCCTCTGCAGTTCTTCCATATGCGCGTTCGGTTCCACTACTGCCAGCATGAATACCAGCTTTACGCTGACCTCCTCGTCATCACTGCCCATCTGGATAAATGTGACCGGATTTTTCAGCACCGCAATGGCCGTCGCCGCCTGGTTTACATGGCTTACATCCGTATGGGGGATTGCCACGCCGAACCCATCGATATCCAGTCCGGTGGGGTATTCCTTTTCTCTGGCGCATAACGCATTTACATAAGAATCTTTTGCATATCCCTCACGAACCAGTGCTCCGCCAAGCTGTTGGAAAACCTCTTCATACGAATCGGCTTCCATATCTTTCATAATCAGGGATTTTTTTAATGCCTCCCAAATCATTGTTCTGCCTCCTTTTCTTTTTCTGCAATTTCGATTCTCAATACCGGTTTTTGAATCTCATACAGCCGCCCCCTATCGAAGCGCCGCATCCTCATTACATGCCGCCGATCTGCCGGCGCCTGTAACTCTTGCCCTGCAGGTATTCCCTGCCTGTGACTCTATACTAGCACGTCCCGGGAGTAAAAAACAGTCAAAGGTATTTCAAGTTTTTTGCAAAAAAGTAGAATGGTAAAAAACATTTCCGGCGGATGGGAAATGTTCTTTACCATTCTGAAGTATCCTTTCGAAAAGACCGGAACAGCATACTTTGAACTCCGTCCTACTTCATGAACGATCCGCTGCTGTGTTCCTGCCTATAATCCATACTCATACTCTTCTATGATCCTTGCAGCTTCGGCAGGCGTCCGGCATTCACGGAGCTTCTGTTTGAACTGCTCCGTCTGGAGCATATTGACCAGATTGAAAAATGCTTTCAGGTGGGTTTTGTGATCCACCGCGCTCAGGCAGCATACAAATTCCACCGGATCAAACTCCTCGCTTCCGAAGCAGACCGGAGTTTTCAGCCGGATCAGATGCATCCCCACCTTGATGCTGCCCGCCTCCAGCCCTTCATGGGGTACTGCGAAGCCGGGTGAAAGCACCACATAGGGGCCGTTTTCCTCGATGTTTTGGATCATGGCGTCAATATACCGCTGTTCGATGTATCCCTGCTCCAGAAGCTTTTCCCCGGATTTTCGGACTGCCTCCTTCCAATTGCCGCATTCCACATCCAGAGTGATCTGCGACGGGGGCAGCAAATGGTGGAGATAGGGGGCAAATATTTCCGCCTCCGCTTCCGCGGACTGGTTGAAATATTCCCGGACCGCCTTCCGGATCCGTTTCATCAGGCCGGGAGCTACATCTGGAGCCTCCTCGTATACAAGGGGCGCGATCCGTTCGATCATGCCCTTTGCCGTGACCTCATTCTCTTCCACTCTGACCGGCAGGTTTCGGCTGCTGCGGAGTGCGTCGATCTTATTTCCCACGCGGATGTAGTCCTCATCACTGAGCAGCGGCGATACCACCACGTAGTCCAGAGGGCATCCCTCCAGCGGAACGGTGGTAATGATCAAGTCCGCTCTCCCAGCTTCCAGGTTCCGGGCTTCATGGGCGGAGACCACATCCACGATATAAAAGTTAAAATGCAGCTTTAATTTTTCCAGCAAAAGCTGGGATGTACCGATCCCGCCGTGACATGCGACGATCACATGGAACGCCACCTCTTTATTCTTTTTGCGCTCCAGCGCAGCGCAGACATGGACCGCGATGTACTCCAGATCCTTCCTGGTCAGCTCCCTGCTGATACAGCTCTGGATCACATGCTGGTTCTTATGGACCGCGTCCAGCACATTCGGATTCATTTCCAGGATTTCATCGATCAGAGGATTCTCCGGATAAAAGGTCTGGTCCGACAGGATCGAAGCCAGATGGTTGGAAAGATTTTCAAAAAAATCATAATCATCATCCAGGCGGATTCCCATCTCATCGGAAATCTTTTCGATCAATGCCCTGGTAATCATCTGGATCTTGACCACATTTTTCTGGACTGTCCTGCGTTTTAAGTACCTTGCGCCTGCAAGCAGCTCGCTCAGATACTGTACCTCATCCTCGGTGGTGTTGATGTGGCAGTACTGCACGATATATTTCAGGATGTCCTGCGCCATCAGGTAACGGCCATTGCTTGTCCGTTGTCTCGTTTCAATAAATTCCCCCTGCAGGTTCCGGTTGATCATGATCCCTAAGTAAAGCAGGATCTTGTGAAAAGAATCATCTGTAAAATAACTGCCATGGATCTTTTCCTGCTCATTTAGAATCTTCTGCACCACCGTCCGGTCTCCGGCCTGCACGCTGATCTGTCCTGTCACCGCATCCTGGTTTTCTCCTGCCGTCCGGCCGCCCGCCAGCTTCATGAGAAATGCCCTCTTGTCGCTCTCAAGCCCTTCCACCCGAAGCCCTTTGTTGGCATGGGAGATCACCCGGAGATTTCCTGTCCGGATATATTCTTTGGTGCGGTCCAGGTCATTGATCACCGTCATGCGGCTGACAAACAGGCTGTCCGCAATGGCAGACAATGTAATATATTCCGAAGAATTGACAAGAAGAGCGGCAGCAATTTTGATCCGCTCTTCCTTCGAAAGCCTGTATGCATAATAATCCCTGTCCGATACAAACAGGAGGATTTTCTCAAAATCCTCTTCCCTGCAGATCATTCCCCCGCTTTTTAACTGCAGCTCATTCAAATGGTTCTCCCGCAGCAAACCGTTGATCGTATTCAGGTCATTCCGGATCGTCCGCTGTGATACCTGGTGCTTTTCCGCCAGGCTGCCGATACTGATCTCCGAACCCGTCCCGCATAATTCATAGATGATCGATAATGTTCTTTTGTTCATATGGTCTCCTTGATGATTCACTGTCTATTACTTTTCAGTATAGCATCAACCACAATATGGAAAAAGTAAAAATCTCTGCAAATCTTTTGAACACGTTTGTATTGCAATCCTGTTACAGGCAGTCTGTTTATTTTATACTTTCATTTTCCCGGACTTCCGGTATGCCTCCGCAGCCAGCATCCCCTGTGCGATCCGGCATGCCTGATCATAATAATAGCTCACCGCAGCAACCAGCACATTCCCGCGTTTTCCTTCCAGCAGGTCTTTGCTGAGCGCCACCTCCCGGTAATAAGGGCAGAGCTTCCCCTCAACCAGAAGATGATTTTCCTGGCTGTCAAGGTTCACGATCAATTGCGGGGAATCCCCTATGATCAGCCGATTCCCCTCCCGGCGCATTTCTATCTTTTTTCTCTCCATAACTCAATCCTGCCAATCTCTGTATGTGTTCCATATCCTCACAGTGCACAAGGAACTGTATGAAAATATCCTGCCCACAGGTTATATTCCTGCTTTTACTGAAATCCTTCTCTGAGCACCTACCAATATCTTTCCATTTTCCAGATTTTCTTTCCCTGCTGAAACAGTTCCAGATATTCCATTTTCTGCTGAATCGTACGGGCGATTTCTGATGCACGGATATCCGGCATATCTGTATACTCCTTTAACATCTTTTCCGCCTCTTCATAAAAACCGTCAAGCAGCTTTAAGTCCACCAGCTCCGGCTGCTTTACATACCGGAGCATGTCCGCCTCCCGGCGGCAGAAGGAGCTCACCGGAATTTCCAGAATACGGCGTCCGGAAGGAATGATCTCCTGGTTGTAAAATAAGGCATTGCCCGTATCAAAAATGGGAGCCATTGCCGTCAGCCGATGCTTTGAAGAATCATACAGAAATCCAAAATTATTATAATGCCTGTCCGTATTGCTCAGAATAAAATCTGTCATGATCGTATATTCCATCTGCTCCCGCACAGCTGCTTCGTCCATTCCATACTGTACCGCCTGACTGATCACGGCTTCAAATTCAGAAACCGCATTGGGCACCTTATAATCCTTCACCAGCTGATATGCAGATACAAATTCACGCTCCGAAGAAGTGAACATCGGATTCAGAGAGCAGGGGTACTCCCGTCCTTCGGCCAGGATCTTTCCAAGCTGATAGGATACATAGTTTTTCCAACCCAGCCTTTCATGCATTCTGCTTGCAATTGCCTCGTTCACGGACTGCTGACCGTAGTCGTTCATATTGACCTTCATCAGATAGCGGATATGATCCATGATCACCCATTTCTTTTTCATTTCTCCGTTTACAGAAGAAGCAGGAGAAAATTTAGAAATATGAGACTCCATGTCGATCCTTCCGGATCCGGTCAGCAGGTTCCCCAGCTCGTCCGAAAATTCATGGTCATAAAAATTCAGGTCTTTCCAATACAATTCCTCCCCGATCGGCTGCATCCAGTAATGGTCCGTAAGGCTCAGTCCATAGGCTGACAGCATCAGAGAAAGATTCGTTTCCTCCCGCAGATAGTTCAGCACCTGCTGGATGCCCCTACGGGAATCCGGTACAGCACGGGATGCCCACCAGGCCGCGATCCTGCCGCCGTCCTCTCCCACACCCGGCGGCAATTCTTCCGGCAAAAAGATATCCGGTACATATTCAATTTTTCCGCTTTTACGGTCTATCTGAACCATCGCCACGTCCAGATCCTTGTGCTTTAGTACATAAAGTCCGGAGCTTATCATTGAATTTCCCTTTTCGTCATTTTTCTCCCGTCCCATGAACACCTCCTACCCTACCTGGCTCTCCACAACTGGACCAGGAAAAAGACCATTGGCCCGAATGGCAGCAACAGCGTCGCTGCCAGAAACCAGGACGGCATGTAGTTCTCATGCCAGTTTGTAATAAATGAAAAGATCAGCACCACCGACAGTTTCAGGCAGACGATCATATGATACAAGATCCGATACACTCTTGCACGATTTCGTGCCGTGATCTTTACACCGGTATTCCACGCCTGTGGAAAATGCTCCAATACAGATATTCCAAGATACATCAGCCAGTTCAGCACAAGCAGAAAGATCAGGGAGCCTTTTCCCGTCATAGAATCCACTTCCCCGGCAAAATTATAATGTCCCGGTACTTCCGCCGGTATCTGATTCCATCCGATCATGAAATATAGCGTGGATCCCACCAGACATAAGATACATAAAATCTGCATTGCCATTCCAAATTTTGTTTTTATCTTCATTTTCCGGCCCCTTTCTTTGATGTAATGACAATCCTCATTCATTACAATCTGCGGCCTAGCTGACCGTAAATTGTAAATATCATTTTACCATATTCGCAGACATTTTTCTATCCCTTTGGCATAGACTTCCAGACCTAAAAAAGGAGAGGCTCTTTTGCCCCTCCCTGTCTGTTTAACCGTTGATCTCCAACACCTTATAATCCTGATCCTCAACTGCCTTTTTCAGCACATCATTGGCGATCTCCGCATTCAGTGTTACTACCGCTGTGCCTGCCTCATGGCTGACCTGGGCCGTATCCACCTCCGGCAGTGCCTCCAGGCATTTCTTCACGGCTGCCTCGCAGTGTCCGCACATCATTCCTTCAATCTTCATTGTTCTTTCCATCACTGTTACCTCCTGCTTTCTTTTTACTTTGATTTTTTTGTCTTTCTTTGTATCATGTATCTTAAACCAGTTCAGCCGCAGTGCGTTTGTCACCACGCAGAAGCTGGACAGGCTCATCGCCGCCGCCCCGAACATGGGGTTCAGTTTCAGCCCGAAGATTGGGAACCAGATTCCTGCTGCCAGCGGAATCCCGATCACATTGTAGAAAAATGCCCAGAACAGGTTTTCATGGATATTGCGCAGCGCCGCACGGCTCAGACGGATGGCAGCAGGCACATCGCTCAGACGGCTCTTCATCAGGACCACATCCGCCGCGTCGATCGCGATATCCGTTCCGGCTCCGATGGCAATCCCCATATCCGCCCTGGTCAGAGCCGGCGCATCGTTGATGCCGTCTCCCACCATTGCCGTTTTGCCTTTCTGCCTCAGGGCACGGATCACACTTTCCTTTCCATCCGGAAGGACACCTGCGATCACCTCGTCCACTCCGGCCTGTTTTCCGATGGCCTTCGCGGTCCGCTCATTATCCCCTGTCAGCATAACGACCTGGATGCCCATATTCTGGAGCTCTTTGATGGCTCTGGGGCTGTCCTCCTTGATCACATCCGCCACTGCGATGATCCCGGCAAGCCGGCCGTTGCTGCTGAAAAACAGCGGAGTTTTCCCCTCTTCTGCCAGATGCTCGGCCTGCCTGCGCATGGCATCTGTAACCTGGGCATGCCGGCTGATAAAATTCAGATTCCCGCCTTTCAAAACAAGCTCCCCGTTCAGCACCGCTGACAGTCCATTTCCCGGAAGAGCCTCAAAGTCACTGACTTCCTGCGCTTTCAGCCCGCGTTCCTCTGCCTCTGTCAGGATTGCCCTTGCAAGAGGATGTTCACTCTTCTGCTCCAGCGCATAAGCCAGCTCTAAAAGCCCGGACTCGGAAATCCCCTCTGCCGGCAGCAGGTCTGTCACCTTCGGCTCCCCGCTGGTAATGGTTCCTGTCTTGTCCAGCGCAACGATCTCCATCTTCCCGGTCTCTTCCAGAGAAACCGCGGTCTTGAACATGATTCCGTTTTTGGCTCCCACGCCGTTTCCCACCATGATGGCTACCGGAGTCGCAAGCCCCAATGCACAGGGACAGCTGATAACCAGAACCGAGATTCCCCTTGCCAGCGCAAACCCGATCCCTTCTCCTGCGATCAGCCATACCAGGATCGTCACCAGCGCGATCACGATCACTGTGGGGACAAACACTCCGGAAACCTTGTCCGCCACCTTGGCAATCGGCGCTTTCGTAGCCGCCGCGTCGCTGACCATCTGGATGATCTGGGAAAGCGTGGTATCCTCCCCGACCCTTGTGGCCTGGCATTTCAAAAAGCCGGACTGATTCAGCGTGGCTGCTGACACCGCATCTCCCTCTGCCTTATCCACAGGAATGCTCTCTCCTGTCAGCGCCGACTCATTTACCGCGCTACTGCCTTCCAGCACCACTCCGTCCACCGGGATATTTTCCCCAGGACGTACCACAAAGAGATCTCCTTTTTGTACCTGATCGATGGAAACTTCTGTCTCTGCGCCGTCCCGCAGGATCACTGCGGTTTTGGGCGCCAGCTTCATGAGATTTTTTAACGCATCCGTCGTCTTTCCCTTGGAACGGGCCTCCAGCATCTTTCCTACTGTGATCAGCGTCAGGATCATGGCCGCAGATTCGAAATAAAACTCATGCATATAGGTCATGACACCTGCCATATCCATCTTCATCTGCGCGTCCGTCATGGCAAACAGCGCATAGGTGCTGTACACAAACGCCGCCCCTGCCCCCAGCGCAACCAGTGTATCCATATTGGGCGCACGATGGAGCAGCCCCCGGAAACCGCTGATAAAAAACTTCTGGTTAATGATCATAATGATCCCTGTAAATAAAAGCTGGATCAGACCCATTGCCACATGGTTGCCAGCCAGAAATGCAGGCACCGGCCAGTTCCACATCATGTGCCCCATGGAAAGGTACATTAGCGGAATCAGAAAAATCAGAGACGCGATCAGCCTCCTTTTCAGGACCGGAGTCTCATGATCCTTCAAAAACTCCTCTTCTGACGCGGCTTTCGCTGCCCCCTGGGACTTCGTTTCCCTTGTTTTTACAGATGCACCGTAGCCTGCCGCTTCTACCGCCGCGATCACCTCAGACGCAGAGGCAGACCCCTCCACTCCCATGGAATTGGTCAGCAGGCTCACGGAACAGGACTCCACGCCCGGCAGGCCGTTCACGGCTTTTTCCACTCTGGCGCTGCAGGCCGCGCAGCTCATTCCGGTTACTGTATATTGTTCCATATCCTTCCTCCTTCGCAATACAAAATGATATACTGAGCGCCAGATAAATCTGCCGCACAGTATAATATGATGCACACAGCCGCATAAGGGATGATGCCGCTTCGCGGCTGCGGCTGGCGCAATACTCACGGCAGATTTCATCGGCCGTGAGTATATTT
>CAYQBE010000116.1:0-15641 GCA_964415625.1 uncultured Clostridium sp. | reverse complement strand
TATCCAGAGTCTCCGGATCCTCGTTCAGCACATCCACGAACCGCATCATCTCTCCTAAGCCCAGCACCCTCGGATGAGATTTGTATTGTGCCATATCCTCTGCCAGAAATTTTCCGGCACCGTTGGTGTCAATGTTGGTGGCAGGCACCGAGGAGGGCACCATCACATAGACATCCGCCGGAACATGCTCCGACGCGTCCAAGATATAGTCCATCCCCCGCTTTCCGCTGACGTTCACGATCTCATGAGGATCCGCCACGATCCCGGTGGTCCCTTTTCTGATGATATACTTCGTAAACTCCAGGGGGGACACCATGGAGGATTCAATATGTACATGGGCGTCGATCAGCCCCGGGGCGATATACCTGCCCGTGCAGTCGATCTCCCGCTCCCCTTCGTAGCTCCCCAGCCCCACAATACGGCCATCCACGATGGCCACATCGCAGGGGACGATCTCCTCCGAAAATACATTCAATACGCTGCCGTTCTTCAGTACCAGGTCTGCGGGGATCTCGCCCTTCGCGGCCCGGATCATACTTTTGCTCATAGCTGCCTCCTTCTTTTTTTCTTTACACACTCTCTATTTTCACTATTAACGGATTGATACCTGTCAATTCTTCTTCATTCACAGCAACAATCCTATATCCGTCTGTATTCAGTTCCTCTATTACATCATCAAATAATTCCTGGCAGATATCTGGTCTGGTAGTGGTTTTCAGACCATCGTCATACAACACATTTTTTGTTGTGAATGTTTTATCACAATCAATCCGAGTTGTTCTTTGGAAGGGATTTCTGGATGTATCTGCTTCTTCATCAACATAATGCCTGAACACCTCTTTTGAGAGCATGTAAGGTTTTAATGTCTGACATTTAATAAATTCATAAGCCGGCATATCGGATTGTTTGCAAATATACATGTGTGAATTAACGGCTAATTTATCACTTATGCTCGGATACGGAACCCGCATTCGTATCACATCTTTTGTATTAATCAATGACCAGTCTCCCTTCTTCATCTATTTCTGCATAAACAGGATTAAACAACTGTTCATTTTCCGCCAAAGCAAAAAGTGTATCAAAATGCCCTTCCGTAAGTTTTGGAACATCGCTCTTATTAAAAACGAAATAATGGTTATCTATCTCTAGTACTTCTGAATTATCAATCAATTCTATAGGATACATTTTATCAAGTGAAGAGATGATTTTTCTATCGTTCTCATTAAAATCCTTTTCTTCAAGGTCAACCTGATACTCTCCGCTCATAATCCTGTCTTCCTTTGATTTCCAAAGATTCATAGCATGAGTCAGCTCAGACAATTCATTTTCCGATAATATCCGCACAACAAAAGCACATTTCTTCGCCCGTTCCTCGTTAATCGCAAACCGCCCGGACATATAGCTCTCGTCCGCAGCTTTATTAAATGCCTCCTTTTCTTTGGTGTAGTCTCCCCATACATTGCTGAAAACAGGCCCCTTTTTGTATCCGCGTAAATGGCTGAAATCAGGCTTTTCTCCGGAAGCCTTGGCAAAGGATTCATATAGAAGCAAAAACTTCTGCAGCTTTAATGGTGTATCATATTCTTTTTTATTATTTTGTCTCAGCCAACCGCTCAGACAGAGCTTACGATCGTTTGAGTGAACCATATTCAGCCTCCTTTATAAAATCTTTTTTCGGCTTAAAATTTATCATCTACTGCTGTTAACAATCTTAGCATAAAGGAAACTGCTTTGCAAGCAGAGTAAATCCATGCCCTGGTTAGATCATGTGTCGGTAAACCGGGATAACTACAGAAAGCCTGCCACTGGCAGCCTTTCTGCATGCGATAGTAATTAAATAAACCGCCCATCTATGAGCGGTTCAAAAATCTAATGTTTTCCTTCACAATGTTCTAAAAAGCATCCTTCCTCATGGGAATAGATCACCCCGACTGCCTGCAGATACGCATAGATGATGGTTGTCCCGACAAACGTCATCCCCCGCTTTTTCAGATCTTTTGACACCTGATCCGAGAGCTCTGAGGATGCAAGCCCTGTTTCATAGATGACCTTCCCGTCTGTCCAGTGCCAGATATATTCCGAAAAGCTCCCGTATTCCTTCTGAAGCTCCCGAAACACGTTTGCGTTGGATACCGCGGCCCGGATCTTCCGTTTATTGCGGATGATTCCCGGGTTTTCCTGCAGCCTTTCGAAATCCTTTTCCGTATATGCACACACCTTTTCCAAATCAAATCCGTCGAATGCCTCCCGGAAAGCCTCCTGCTTATTCAGCACGCATTCCCAAGAGAGCCCGGCCTGGAAGGATTCCAGTATCAGCATCTCAAACAGCTTATGGTCGTCATATACGGGAACACCCCATTCCGCATCATGATAATGAATATACTTCTCATTGTTGGGATTGGCCCAGCGGCATCTCATTTTTCCATCGCTCCACTGCATGATCGCATTCCTTTCTCAAATCCTGAAATAAACCGCAATCTTTCTTATCTCTTTCTCCGGAAGCACTAATCAAAAATCCTGCGAACTATTTTCAGATCATTTTAGGACAGTTCCTTATGTCAGATTTCCGCCGAAAGATACAGATTTTCCCGGATCCTGCCCAATATCAGGTCAATCCCCCGGATACTGGTCACGCGGAATTTTTCTTCCAGCAGCTCCATCAATTCCTGCCTCTGTTCCTCCGTCAATCTCAGATTTTGTACAAATGTAACAAGCGCAAAGTCTGCCAGCGACTTACTGTAGATATCCTTCTGTACGCACAGGCTGTCGATCAAAAGCGAAATACTGGAAAATGTATCTCTCCCGTAAGACGTAAAAGAAATCTGCTGCAGCATGGAAAATACTTCAATCCGTTCAAAATCAAGATCCAGATCGCTGGTATAGAGATCCCGGATATAATCATTGCAATAGGAAAGGAACTGCATATGGATCGCGTTTCTCTCCACCAGAAATACATCTTCACACTTGACAGCCGCCAGTTCCAGCGCTAAGACCGTCAGACCTCTCTGAAAAAATGCTTTCACCACATATCGATTTTCATGCTCCGCACGGCTTAAAACAGAATCCGCAAAAATCGGAACATACCGCCCTCCTTCCGCCCGGATCAGGCTGTTCGTTTTCGCAATTCCCCGTTTATGATTTTCGTGAAAGGAAACAACCACCTCTTCAAACTGCCGGCTGTCCGCCTTGATATATACGGATACACGGTACACATTGTCGATCACGCAGATATAGGTACTTTCCGGCTCCTGGTCTTTTCTCCGCTCGATCATATAGGGCTGGAGGTTCGATAAATACTGTCTGATAAAATCAAGGACATCTCTGCCGCAGTATGTTATATAATCAAAAAGATGTCGATTCAGGCCGCTTCTGTGCTCGCTCTCATCCAGCCTCAGCCGATCCAGCTTTGCCAGCCTACGAAGCTTTTTGCATACTGCGGTCATACTCATGTCGATTCCCTGACGGATAGCGTCCTCAAATGTGATCTGATCCATTCCTGACTGCCCCTTTTTCAATCTTCTTATACAAAAAGTCTATGTACGCTTATCATAAAGCATTTTTTCCATACGGTCAAGTGTCTTCATTAGCCGTTCATCAAGCAAAAAAGCAGAGGCGTTCATCCCTCTGCTTCTCTCTTCTTCCCCAATATCTTCTCCCGGCAGGCGCTGACCGGATACCAGCTGCACCCGTCACAGATGTCTGCCAGCATCTCCGGTGTCATCTCTTCCCGAATCCGTTCCACCAGCTCCTGATAAATGTAATCCTTTTCTTCCAACTGAAAATATTCCATCACCTTCCGGTCATACCGCTTCACCTTTTCGTTGGTACTGCACAGATCCGTTCCCAGCATGTTGGGACAATCGGCGCACAGAACATCCGTGGAGCAGGTCAGATGAACCGTCACCGGCTCACTGCCCCGAAGCTTTTCGGTGATCTGGTTCATATTTTTTACAAATTCCTCGCTGTACCCTTTTCCGGAATATCCCTGGGTACAGAGAAGATGATGCGGCCTTAAGTCCATTGCAGCACCTCCCCCAATCGAACATGCAGCTTCAGCCCCAGTATGGAGGCCACGGCCGCTTTGATCACCGCCGTCGGAAGGAAGGGCAGCACGCAGGCCGTAAACCCTGTCCAAACGGACGCCTTCATCAGGATGCAGAACATCAGCACACCGACTGCATAATTGGCAGCCGTTCCCAAGATCAGGAATAAAAGAAACATGCCTTTCTGCTTTCTCAGCTTTGTACCTACGCCAATCAGGTATGCCATGATCGGGAAGGATATGAGGAATCCCCCGGTAGGCCCGATGAGATGCTGGAATCCGCCGCTGAATCCGGCCAGTACCGGAACGCCGACCGCTCCCAGCAGTACGTAAATAATCATGGAGATTGCCCCCCGCTTCGCGCCGAGTACCACCCCGGCCAGAGTCACGGCAAAGGTCTGCATGGTCATCGGCACGCCCATCGGCATGGGAATGGAAATCTGCGCCAGTACTGCTGTGATGGCCGTCATAATGGCAATGCTGCATATGTCCTGGGTGGAAATTTTTGAAGTTTGCATGGTGTATACCTCCCTCATGTTCTAATCTCATTGATTGCAGAAAACCTGTCGGAAACAGATTTTCTGTACGGACTTGCGAAATGAATTCCAATAACTTACTGCACAGATGTCAGAATTAATTCTTTTTTAGTATAATTACATATACGCAAATTGTCAACCATTTTATCTTTATAGTTTACATTTTATTTCACAAAAAAGAGTTTCAGTATTGCTTGAAATCAGAGCGCCTTTATAGTAAAGTTAAAGAAATTGTTGTAAGTAGTTACAGGGCGCTGGTTAACCAGTGGCCTGTAATTGCGAATACTTTCCTACAGTTGCCTGCCAATCTCTTTGATTGATACCCAGGAAGGAGTGTATAAACAGGATGGGCATATATGTAAATCCTCCGGCTGACGGCTTTGCAGAAATTTTAAATTATAAAGAATATATTGATAAATCCGGAATGCTTGCCTACACAAACCGTGTCCTCGGCACGCCGGACAAGCTAACCTGTTTTAGCCGGCCGCGGCGTTTTGGGAAGTCCTTCGCCGCAAAGATGGTGACCGCCTATTATTCCAAAGGAGCGGATGCCAGAGATCTTTTTGCAAAACTGAAACTTGCAAAAATGGATGCGAATCCGAATGCAAAAGATCGCTCCGGCTATGAAGAACATTTGAACAGGCATGATGTCATCTCGATTGATATGACGCCGTTTGTCTCACTGGCCGATAGTACGGATGACATTGTGCGTGATCTGCAGATCGAGATTATAGAAGAGCTGGAAAACGAATATCCGGACTGTATCAAAAAAGGAACCAAAACGTTATATAAGGCTCTTCTGCAGATCAATATAACGACCGGGCGGAAATTTTTTATTGTAATCGATGAATGGGATATGATTTTCCGGGAAGCAAAGGACAATATCCCGGTACAGAAGGAATACTTAAACCTCCTCCGCAGTTTATTTAAGAGCAATCAGACCTCGCAGATGATCATCGGAGCTTATATCACCGGGATTCTGCCCTTCAAAAAATATGGGACACAATCCGCGCTCACTGATTTCAGGGAATTTACAATGCTAAGACCTGGTCCCTTGGCTGAATTTGTCGGATTTACGGAAAACGAGGTACAGGAACTATGCAGGAAATATCACCTTGATTTTGACGAAACCCGTAAATGGTATGACGGATATCGGTTTGAAACCATCGGACACGTATATTGTCCGAATTCCATCATGGAACTGATCTCAACGAAAGTATTTGACAGTTACTGGACGACAACAGAAACCTACGAATCGCTGAGAGACTATATCGACCTGAATATGGATGGTTTAAAGGATGCTGTGGTAGAGATGCTGGGAGGAAAACACTGCAGAATTGATACCGGAACCTTTCAAAATGATCTGACTTCCTTATCAAGCAGAGATGATATTTTTACCCTGCTTGTGCATTTGGGTTATCTTGCATATGACTTTGTAAATAGAGAAGTTTTCATTCCAAATGAAGAGGTTCGAGGGGAATTTGTCAGGGCTGTGAAGGAAGGCAGACGTTCCGAACTGGCCAAAGCGGTAAAAATGTCAGATAAACTGCTGGATGCCACGCTTTGCTGCGATGAGGATACTGTCGCTGAGATGATCCAGTCCATGCATAAGGATTGAGCGGTATAAAAGTAAACAGACAGGCTCTGGATGATAACGCATCATGTAAAATGAAAGTGAGGAATACATCATGGCTTTTGACGGAATTGTCGTGGCGAACCTGGTCCACGAATTAAAAGAACAGCTTCAAAACGGAAGGATCGCGAAGATCGCCCAGCCGGAAGCGGATGAACTGCTTTTGACCATCAAGACTCCCGCCGGGCAGAAGCGGCTCTATCTGTCCGCCAGCGCGTCCCTGCCGCTGGTCTATCTGACGGAGTCCAATAAGACCAGTCCCATGACCGCCCCCAATTTCTGCATGCTTTTGCGCAAGCACATTGCAAACGGACGGATCGTGGACATTTACCAGCCCAAGCTTGAGAGGATCATCCACTTTACCATCGAACACCTCGACGAACTGGGCGACCTGTGCCGGAAGGATCTGATCGTAGAGATCATGGGCAAGCACAGCAACATCATCTTCTGCACGGAGGACGGCACCATCATCGACAGTATCAAGCATGTGTCCGCCCAGATGAGTTCGGTTCGGGAGGTGCTCCCCGGACGTTCCTATTTTGTCCCGGATACCATGGAGAAGCAGGATCCGCTGTCCGTGGATTTTGAAACCTTTTCCCAGGTATTGCATGCAAAGCCGATGCCTCTTTCCAAGGCCGTCTATACCAGCTTTACCGGAGTCAGCCCGGTGACGGCGGAGGCGGTCTGCTCCATCGCCCAGGTGGATTCCGGCCTTCCGGCGTCTGCATTTTCAGAGGACATCCTGCGGCATGTTTACAACCAGTTTGACATTTATTTTTCTGGCGTAAGGGAACAGCGATTTTCTCCGGCCATCTATTATGAAGGGAAGGAGCCGAAGGAATTTTCTTCTCTGCCTCTGCCCCAGAAGGGATGGGAACGGGTGGAATTCGATTCCATTTCCCGGGTGCTGGAGACCTACTATGCCCTGAAAAATACCATCACCAGAATCCGCCAGAAATCCACGGACCTGCGGCATATCCTCCAGACTGCCCTGGAACGGAACCGGAAAAAATACGACCTGCAGATGCGGCAGCTCAAAGATACCGAAAACCGGGACAAGTTCAAGGTCTATGGGGAGTTGATCAATACCTACGGCTACAACCTGGAAGAAGGGGCGAAGAAGCTGGAAGCCCTGAATTATTACAATAATGAAATGATCTCCATTCCGCTGGATCCTACGAAGACGGCCCAGGAAAATTCTCAGCGTTATTTTGAAAAATACAACAAGCTGAAACGGACCTATGAGGCCCTCTCCCGCCTGATCCAGGAGACCCAGGAGGAGATCACCTACCTGGAATCTGTCCGCACCTCCCTGGATATTGCCATGAGTGAGGATGATCTGGCAGAGATCAAGGAGGAGCTGATCTCGTCCGGACTGATGCGGCGCAAATTTTCCAAGAAAAAAGTGAAGATCAAAAATACGCCCCTGCATTACATTTCCAGCGACGGCTATCATATGTATGTAGGAAAAAATAATTTTCAGAATGACCAGCTCACCTTTGATCTTGCCGTCGGCAATGACTGGTGGTTCCATGTCAAGCAGGCCCCCGGTTCCCACGTCATCGTCAAGACAAACGGAGAGGAACTGCCGGACCGAACCTTCGAGGAAGCCGGACGGCTGGCCGCCTACTATTCCAGTATGCGCGGAGTGGAGAAGGTAGAGATTGACTATGTGGAAAAGAAGCATGTGAAAAAGCCCAAGGGCGGGAAGCCTGGCTTTGTGGTATACTACACGAACTACTCTCTGGTCATTGACAGTGATATCAGCGGGATCAAGGAGGTTCGGCAATAATATAGGATCAGGGAACAGACTGTCGCCGGCCTGTTCCCTGATCTTTATTGTCCTTGATTTGTATTTCCCATTACCAGCGCCTTGATTTCCTCAGGCACCTTGATCTCTTCCACTGCTTCATAATTGTCAAAATCGAGTTTGATATTATAAGAATTGACATTCGTCGTTTTATCAAACTTATCATACAGCCCATTCATGGCTTCTGACATATCTACAACGATCCGCGCCGGGAGCATCTTCTCCTTGTATATATTAAAGGTAATCGGGATCACCAGCTCTGAAACGGCGTCTTCATCCGGAAGCTTCACCAGGCCATACGCATTCAGCATCTGGCCTCCAAGAAGCCCCTGCAGATTCTCCCCGGTCACTTCTCCATACATCTGATAACATTCCTGTCCATTCACATCCACCATGCCGTCAGAAATCTGAAAATCATCTACAGAATCTGACATTTGGGAAAATAAACTGTTGTCGATCGTAATGACGGATCCTTTCGTGTGCTCTGACACCTCTTTCGTCCAAACACCGTCCAGACTGCTGTAGGTTGCCCTCCGGCCGCCTTCCACCACCTGATAGACCTCCAGTACACTTTCCAGCTCCGCACCCCGCATTTTCACATGCGCCTTCCCAAGCGCATGTCCTGCCTTCGGATCCGACGTACTTTCCAGACTGATATCCATTGAGACCGCCGTGGTATACAGTACATCCTCCAACTCAATATCCAGCTTCACCTCATTTGCGAAGGATGTAATATCCGCCATATTTTTTGACATGGACTCCATCAGCTTATGAGGAGTCATTTTATTTTCGCATGCAGTCAACATACAGATGGACAGGAGCATCAGTCCCAGACATCCGATCCGTTTCCTTATAGATTTCCAATTCCATACCATGATCATTTGTATCCTTTCAAGAATCTTCATTCGGGTTTGCACATCCCTGCATCGGTCCCGGATAAATAATCAATAAACTGCTGTGCCGTCCGGCCGGAGAGCCCTCCGTGGTTCAGCTCCCACCGGTTCGCCTCCAAAAGCAGTGTCTCTTCCGGCATGTCGATCCCGTTTGCCCGGGCAAGCGTCCGCACGATCTCCTGGAACTCCTTTTTATCCGGAGAGCCGTAGTAGATCGTAACGCCGAACCTGGCCACCAGAGACAGCTTTTCCTGCACGGTATCGTTAGTATGCAGCTCTTCGTCCCGGTCCGCCTTGTCCCGGAAGGTCTCCCGGATCAAATGCCTCCGGTTGGAGGTGGCGTAGATCAGCACATTTTCCGGCTTCTTTTCCAGCCCGCCTTCGATGACCGCCTTCAGATACTTATACTCTGTCTCAAATTCTTCAAAAGACAGGTCGTCCATATAAATGATGAACTTATAGTTCCGGTTCTTGATCTGCGCGATCACATCGTTTAAATCCCGGAACTGGTGCTTGTAGATCTCGATCATCCGAAGCCCCTGGTCGTAATACATATTCAGGATTGCCTTGATCGAGGAGGACTTTCCCGTTCCCGCGTCCCCGTAGAGCAGGCAGTTGTTGGCCTTGCGCCCTTCCACAAATGCCTTTGTAT
Source organism: uncultured Clostridium sp. (assembly GCA_964415625.1). GTDB lineage: Bacteria > Bacillota > Clostridia > Lachnospirales > Lachnospiraceae > Schaedlerella. The sequence goes on along the minus strand of CAYQBE010000116.1, from coordinate 6,075 downwards.
TGTCGATCAGCTTTTTCTTCGCGATCTCATACCCCACCAGGTCATCCAGGTGCACATGGGCAATATTGGAGATGGGTTCGATCCGCACCGCTTCCCCCTCAGGATGCTCCACCCGGAATGCCTTGTGAAGTCCCAGCTTCCCCACCCCGAATTCCTGATAGAACCGGGTCAGGCACTGTTTAAACTCCTCCGTCCCTGCCGCTTCACCCAGAGACCGGCTTAACCCGCAGATCCGATCCCGGATCCGTTTATTGAATACCTTGCTGGAAGCGTTGATATTCTCATAATCCAGCAGGATGGAAAAGCAATCGGCATTCAGTGCTTTCTGCATGGATCCGAAATCATAGTTAAACAGCTCTCTCATTACCTCAAAATCATGGAGCACGATCTGGTTGATGCTGCCGTTCACCTGTCCCACGATCTCACAGGACGTACTATAGGCATTCTCGTGATTGGCCAGCAGAAAGGTCAGGTAAGCATGCCACAGATTGCCCTCAAACCCATACCGAGCCGCAATCTCCAGCAGTTCATTGACGCACTCGAAGAGGAGGCTCCTCAGATCCTCCTGATTATAGTATTCGTTCTCATAATTCTCCATCAAAAAGGTCATATCCAGCAGGATATCCCCATGTTCCATATTTTTATAAAGCATCAGTTCATTCGTTCGCATATTCTTTTCCTCTATTGTAGCCAATTTGCGTATCGTTTTTTCATACGATACTTTACACGACTGATCATCCATCAATAATTCCCCAGGATCTTCAGGTTGATCGCTTCCTCCCTCAGCCCCCGGATCGTATTCTTCACCGCCGCGTCTCCCATGTTGCCGTCAAAATCCACGAAAAACCGGTATTCCCAGCTCTTCCCTTCCACCGGACGGGATTCGATCTTGGACATGTTCAGGTCATTATATATAAAATGTGACAGCAGCCGGTACAAGGACCCGCTCTGGTGGGGCACTTCGAAGCAGATGCTGATCTTGGACGCATCCTTGAGAAATACCTTCTGGTTGGTGACCACGATAAAGCGGGTGGAATTATTCATTTCGTCATTGATGCCGTCCACCAGCACCGAAAGCCCGTGAACCTGTGCCGCATAGGCGCTGCAGACCGCCGCCTGGGCGGGATCCTTGTCCTCCAGGATCTTCTTTGCCGCAACTGCCGTATTGACCACGCTGATCTGCTGCCAGCCTGGATACTCGTCCAGGAAACGGGTGGTCTGCATCAGGGCTTCCGCCTTGGAATAGACCCGCCTGATCTCATTCAGATCCGTCCCCGGAAGTCCGGCCAGGGTATGACGCACCGGAAGGATCGTCTCCCCCACGATATAATTTTCAAATTCCACCAGAAGGTCATAGACCTCTGTCACCGCCCCTGCCGAGGAATTCTCGATCGGCAGCACCGCATAATCCGCCGCGCCGTCCTCGATAGCCTCCATGGCGTCCCGGAAAGTCCGCACATGGAAATTATTGCAGCCTTCCCCAAAAAACTTCAGCATGGCCGCCTGTCCGTAGGCGCCTTCCACTCCCTGATAGACCACACGGGCCGTATCCTTTTCCAGGGAATCGATGCCGATGAAGGGCAGCTTCCCCAGGGCGCCGGCCTCCACCATCTGCTGGTACTGCAGCTTCCGGCTCATGGACATGAGCTGCTCGTATAATTCCTGGATCCCTTTTTTATTGAACTCATTGGAAGCCTTCGAAGCCACATCGTTCAGCTTATTGCGCTCCCGCTGCCGGTCCAGCACCCGTCCCCAGTTCTGTACCTTAAGCTCCCCCACTTCCTCGCAGACCTTCATCCGCTCTTCATAGAGCCTGACGATCTGCTCATCAATCCCATCCAAACGTACCCTCAAGTCTTCCAATGCAGCCATACTCTCTTCTCCTTTGTCCCTGTTTCAATTCATTCTTATTAGTATAATATATTTTTTTAATAAATGCTACTATTTTAACAAAACATATTTTTCAAAATATTGTTGACAAAGGGTCATTTTTAAGATATTGTATGTAAAAGAATGTTGCTGTAAACAGTAACATCAGAATCCGTATCCGGAGAAAGGAGGCAGACAGATGAACCAGATCAGATGCAATATGATACGAAGGCGCAAACCAGGACCAGTCACCGCTTGTCGTTGTATCACTGTTCCTTTTATTTCCGCATTTTCTATTTCCTGTCTGGGAAAGATTCTCAATTCATTTGATTTATTTATATTTTCTGTTTTCCTTTTCCCAAAAACATACGGATTTGAATCGTTATTACCGTGATCATTCACACAAAGTACGAGGAGGTATTTTATGAGACACTTGATGAGCCCTCTGGATTTATCCGTTGAGGAACTGGACACTCTTTTGGAACTGGCACAGGATATCGAGGCACATCCCGAAAAATATGCTCATGCCTGCGAAGGGAAGACGCTTGCGACTTTATTTTATGAGCCAAGCACACGGACGCGCCTGAGCCATGAAGCCGCCATGCTGAATCTGGGCGGCAATACGATGGGATTTTCCTCTGCGGATTCCAGCTCTGCCGCGAAGGGGGAAAGCGTATCCGATACGATCCGGACGGTCTCCTGCTACGCGGATATCTGCGCCATGAGACATCCCAAGGAAGGAGCTCCCATGGTAGCCTGCCAGCATTCCGGCATTCCGGTCATCAATGCGGGCGACGGAGGACATCAGCATCCGACCCAGACTCTGACCGACCTTCTGACTATCAAGAATCTGAAAGGGCGTCTGGACAATCTGACCATCGGCCTCTGCGGGGACTTAAAATTCGGCCGTACCGTACACTCCCTGATCCATGCCCTGGTCCGTTACACCGGCATCCGTTTCGTTCTGATCTCTCCGGAGGAATTAAGACTCCCGGATTATATGCGCCAGGATGTCCTGGACAGACAGCAGATCCCGTATAAAGAGGTGGTCCGCCTGGAGGACGCGCTTCCGGAGCTGGATATCCTGTACATGACCCGAGTTCAGAAGGAACGTTTCTTCAATGAAGAGGATTACGTTCGGATGAAGGATTTTTATATCCTGGACCGCAAGAAAATGAAGCTTGCGCCGGAAGATATGTATGTGCTCCATCCCCTTCCCAGGGTCAATGAGATCTCCGTAGAGGTGGACGATGATCCCCGGGCCGCATATTTCCGCCAGGTACAGTACGGCGTCTATGTGCGTATGGCGCTGATCCTGACGCTTTTGGATATCCATGTGGACTGATTTTGAACAGAGCTCAAGTGTAACTTTAATATAGAAAAATAAAAAGAAAGAGGCCAAATATGGTAAATAGTACATTGAACGTTGGAAAACTTTCCGAAGGTTTTGTTTTAGATCACATTGAGGCAGGGAAAAGTATGGAAATCTACAAGTACCTGCATCTGGATAAACTGGACTGCTGTGTTGCCATCATCAAGAACGCAAAGAGCAGCAAGATGGGCAAAAAGGATATCATCAAGATCGAATGCCCCATTGATTTTATGGACCTGGATATTCTGGGATTCATTGACCACAACATTACGGTCAATATCATTCAGAACGAACAGATCGTAGAGAAGAAGCTGCTAAAGCTTCCTGCGGAGATCAAGAATGTGATCCGCTGCAAGAACCCGAGATGCATCACATCCATCGAGCAGGGTCTGGACCATATCTTTATCCTGACGGATGAGGAGAATCAGGTTTACCGCTGCAAATACTGCGAGGAGAAGCACCGCAGCATGAAATGATCCGGCATAAAAATACAGCCTTCTGCAAAAGGCTGTATTTTTATGCCATCGTATACAGAAAGGCGCCAGTGGCAGGCTTTCTGTATTTTCTACAGATTCTAAGCTGCACTCTTTCGCCGCAGCCGTCCCTCACAGCAAACTGCTTTTTTGTCCTCCCTGCGGCAATAGTTCAGCACCTCTCCGCGATCTCATAGATCAGCTGCTCGGTATCCTCCCATCCCAGACAGGGATCGGTGATGGATTTTCCATAGACCCGTTCGCTGTCGATGCTCTGACAGCCTTCCACCAGATAACTCTCGATCATCACTCCCTTGATCAGCTTTTTCAGCTCTGGGTTGTAGCTCCTGCTGTGGAGCACCTCGCTGGCGATGCGGATCTGTTCCCGGAACTTCTTGTCCGAATTGGAATGGTTCACATCGATCACCGCCGCAGGATTCTTCAGCTCTTTTTTCTGATACATATCCAGCAGCCGTACCAGATCCTCATAGTGATAATTTGGGATGCAGGTTCCATACTTATTCACGCCGCCCCGCAGGATCACGTGGGCAAGCTCGTTGCCCTCTGTGCTCACGTCCAGTCCCCGGTAGATAAAGCGGTGGGAATTCTGCGCCGCAATGACAGAATTTAACATCACCGAAAAGTCGCCGCTGGTAGGGTTCTTCATTCCGATGGGAATATCCATGCCGCTGGCCGTGAGCCGGTGCTGCTGATTCTCCACGGAACGCGCCCCGATGGCCTCATAGGACAGGATATCATCCAGATAGCTCCGGTTCTCCGGATAAAGCATCTCATCCGCTCCGGTCAGCCCGCTCTCCTCCATGACCCGGATATGCATCTTCCGGATCGCCAGGATCCCCGCATAGAGATCCGGCGCCTTGTCCGGCTCTGGCTGGTGCAGCATCCCTTTGTACCCTTCTCCGGTCGTCCTGGGCTTATTCGTATAGATCCGCGGAATCACCATCAGACGGTCTGAAACCTTTTCACTGACCCTGGCAAGCCGGGTCACATATTCGCAGACCGAATCCTCATTATCCGCAGAGCAGGGGCCTGCCAATACGATAAACTTATCCGAAGCTCCGGTAAAAATATCCCGAATCTCCTGATCTCTTTCCTTTTTTATCTGACGAAGCTTCTCTGTCAGAGGATATTCTGCCTTTAAATCTGCCGGCAGGGGCAGCTGTGCATTTACAGTCATTCCCATTGGTGTGCCTTCTTTCTTTATTAAAAAAATGTGCGTGCTGGCGCTCAGTATCGTTTCAGATTTAAGCAAGACGATAAGCCGGGTTATGTCGTTGGACAATCATCTATCTAGGCCTGGCGTCGCCGCCAGGCTCAAGCAACCTACCTAAAGCGTGACGGGCCGCCACATCGCTTTCTTCCGGTCTTGCTTCGGATGGGGTTTACATGTGCCCTCTCTGTTACCAGAGAGGCGGTAGTCTCTTACACTGCCTTTCCACCCTTACCTCGTGTATGGACATGAGGCGGTTTATTTCTGTTGCACTGGCCTTGGAGTCACCTCCACCGGACGTTATCCGGCATCCTGCCCTGTGAAGCCCGGACTTTCCTCGTCTGCAGCCTTTCGGCTCCCGCAGCCGCGATTGTCTGTCTTACTTAAACCTGAACCCACTGTTTCCGCTGTGCAGAACACGCATCTATCGTACTTACAGGTCACGCCTTGATCCGGCCATCCTGACTGCCGTCAGACAGACCTGCCTGTGTTCTGATGCTCCAAACATCCATTACGGCACCCCTGGATCTTTCAGCAGACCGTCTCCGTCCGCCGCCGTAGTTGCCAGCTCGTCGCACCGCTCATTCTGAGGATGTCCGGCATGACCCTTGATCCAGTGGAATGTCACCTCATGATTCTTTTTCGCCTCCAGAAGGCGCTTCCAGAGGTCTACATTCTTGACCTCCTCATTCTTTCCGCGCTTCCACCCCTTCTTGACCCAGCCTTCGATCCAGTGCTGGTTGAATGCATTGACCACATACTGGGAATCCGAATAGACCTCCACCCGGCAGGGGCGGTTCAGTGCTTCCAGTCCCACGATCACTGCCATCATCTCCATCCGGTTATTGGTGGTCTTCACATATCCCTGGGACAGTTCCTTCGTGTGCAGCTCTCCCTTCGGATCCACATATTCCAGCACCGCACCATAGCCGCCGGGGCCATGCGGGTTGCCTCTGGCCGAACCGTCCGTATATAATTTCACCTGCATTTTCTTCTCCGTCCTTCCCTGATCCCCGGTTCCTGAATCCAATATCCATACAAGATCACAAAAATTTCCACCTGTACGGTTGCAATCCGAAATATCAGTTTTATGCAATTTATTGCAATAAAACCGATATTTCGGATTAGCA
>CAYQBE010000115.1:0-15645 GCA_964415625.1 uncultured Clostridium sp. | reverse complement strand
ATTGGGAATAAAGTTGGGAATATTTTATGCATTTATCAGAAAAAAATTCTTAAAACTTATCGAAATCCTCCTGTGTGGCCAATGTCGCATACTTACAGTCATCATTTCTGCTTCCTGCATACGTATCATTGATAAGGCCTATCGACAGCAGTTCTAAATCTGCCATCGACAAGTCTAACTGTACGCACCTTAACAGGAATAACGGTGTTATCATTTCACGGCCTGTTTGATGAAGTTTTTTAAGGTTCGAGGGGTGTTATGACCAATTGAAAGAGGTTTTTAGTACGTATTATCCTACCTTAGGCCACTTATAAATATTTTTTGACGCAAAATGGCTAAATTTCTGCGTAAGAAAAACACTTATGCCAATGCTGGTATAAGCACAAGGTTTCTAACGGTTAATCCTGCCGCAATGATTTCTTTGCCGTAAGCTGTTATAAAATATTTATAAGTTCCCTGGATCCGTTCAATGATCTCATGGAGACGGAGCCGCTTAAAAATTCTGGACATGGCAGACGGACTGATATCCTTCAAATGTCGGCGTATATCTTTTCCCTGCATTCCAAAAGTCATGTATTCGCCCCGGCTGATCACTTCAAGTACCAACAGATCTTTTTTGGAAAAAAAGTTCAGCCCACGGTAGGAACGGCCTTTATCCTTAACAGCCTCTGTTGCTTTTGTAAGATTCTTGTTCCCACCGCTGTGGTCGTCAAAGGATGATACAAATTCCAGATACCGGTAGTTGGCGGCTTTCATGATCGTGAATAACTGATACAGGCTGTAAATACTTTTATTCAAAGGTGCTTTTTGTTCCGTGGAACTGCCGTCCCTGTGTTCCACTTTCCGTTTTACCCGAAAAGCCCCGATGTCATTGCAGGTACTTTCTATCCGTAAGACACAGCCAAATTTATCATACATTTTAATTGATACATCACCCATATGGTGTTTGATTCTCGTACCAAGAATACGCTGGTTATAGTTTGTGCCGACTTCTTTCTTACAGTTATAGGTAATTCGCTGACCCAGGAATGTAGCGATATTATCCGGCTTTACCGTAAACATTGTCGTTTTTAACAAACAATCTCTTGCTCGTTTAAAATCCGATATGCATCTTATCTTCCAGATTCTCTGCCTTTATCCAGACAAGAATTTCATCTGTAAGATTCCGGATTGTTGCCTTTCCTTCGCTGACCAGTTTCAAGAATGCCAAGATGTCTGAATCCTCATCCAAATCTAAATCTTTAAGAATTTTCTCGGCATCAGCCAGACCTTCATTCAAGAATCTGTAATTATCCGCCGTCTTACCCCAACTCGCAGCCCTCCTCATTTTATTGGTTGCGTATTTGACCCGGTCTTCATTCGGCAGAATACCCTTAACAATTTCAAGAAGACTGATTATATGCGCTGTCGCGCCCTGGTAGTAATCAAGCCAATCTTGTCCTACCGCATCATAGACTCTTTTTCTCTCACCCTCAATAAATCCTGTAGTTGCCGCATTGGCTGCCCCAACTTTTACAACTTGTTCGCAGTTTTTAATTATTCCGTTTAATCCACTCATAACCTCGGTGGAAGGCCTAAACTTCGAATTTTCTACTGCTGTTTGTATCTCCACGATGGTTTGTTTTACAGAAACAACAAGTTGTTTAAATTTATAGTTTGCTTCTGACTGTTTTTTTGTGTCCGCTGATGCAGTTTCCAAGGCACGAACAGTATTCATATCTACTATGCATTCATTTAATATATCTATTAGCATACTGTCCCTCCCATCTTAGAAATGATTGCCGCACATTCTGCCAGTGTAGTCGTTTCATCTGCAAAATCCCCACCATTGCCATTCGAATTCCCGGCACTTCCGTATTTCTGTTTTTTGACCTCTACTTCAGCTTGAATCTTGGCCACATCTGCAACAACCTTTTTAAGAAGTCGTTCTAGGCGTTCTGCTTTTCGAATCGGATCCTGCGAGAAAGCGAGAATACATTCCAGCGGGTCTTTTAATTTTATCGCATTGGCTATATCACATACTGCTGCGCCGGTTGACTTTGAGTATTTTTTCACCTCATCAAATAAGTCCTTATCATACTTTACAGGCATCTTCCCTTCCTGCGCAGTATCATAAAATTTGATAACCCTGTCCATAAGGTCTTCGATATCCTCGTCATCTATTTCGTCAGTACCAAAGTTCTCTCTGACCAGAGTCATAATTTCTTCTGCCCTGGTCACTTCTTCTTCCCTGACTTTATCCAATCTGTCCAGGATATTTTTAAGATAGTCCCTGGCATCACGTCTTAACTTGACCGGATCATTTTTATTCAAGATGTCGGCATTGACTCGAAGTTTTTCACTCTTCACAGTGCGTACCATTGCATCAAAGTCTTCCCTGTTAAGAAAGACCTGCGCATGACTTTCGCTCTGTATCACGTTACAATACTGAATTACCGTATATCGATTATCCTTGTCACTTTCTCCTCTTGTTATAAACTGTGCAAGGGAATTCCATGCAGCAGAGTGAGAATTTACGCCTGGCTTCCTGATATCGCTTTCAAGTATCTGTTCGGCCTTCAGACCATCGATCGTCGTTGCTTTAGCCAATCCCAGCAGGATAATTCTATAAAACTCAGCCATCATTGCGCATTTGAAATAATCTATCTTCTGATTTTCAAATGTCGTAATAACTTTGATAAGCGGTGATTTTATTTTTTCTGTCCAAAACTGTACCCGGTAAACTCTCTTCTCTGCGCCCTCAAAATCCCAGCTTCTATTTCCAAGGACATTCCATTCCAAAAAAGCCTCAACCACCGCCTGCGTTTCTCTGTCAGCCGGAAGCTTATAAAACATCTCGTCTACACCACGCTTCTGACGTTCGAAACCAACAAGTCGATTTTTTCCCCTCTTTATCTTTTCAATAGTGTCCATCGACACACCTTCAGCCTGCCAATCGATTGAGGAATACAGGTAGTTGCACATATCCTCCCTTGCTTTGGAAATCAAAGCTACATTTCCTGTAGTAGAACCAACATTAATCGTTCCGCCTGCTACCCAGTTTTCTATTGCCTGCAGACTATCATTCAGTTGTGCACGTGCAGCTTGAAGCTTTCTCTCGGCTTCTCTCTCTGCTTCAGTCTTGACTACCGCCGCAGAACCCGCTTGCTGCGCAGCTTTGTTCTCATTCTTAGCCGGATTCGGCTTCGCATCTACTTGCTTACCATTTATAAGCGGAAAGCCCATGTCCTGATAAACTTTTTCTGTCAAACCAGCAATGTAGGTGACATCTCCATCCTTGTAAATATTAGTTGAAGCATCTCCCCATACGCACATAAACAGATACATCCGTTCAAATGTATCATTAGATACTCCGGTTTTTTTAATAGTCTCTCGAAGGTTGGAATTGAAGTTCTTGTTTACAATCTTAAAGCCGGGGAAGTTTTCAAAATTCCACAATGCATCACGAACTGTCTTCTCCACCACATCTCTCAAGAGATATCTTGGTGTGCGATAGTTATCCTGCAGCATATTTGTATAAAGGTACGTAATCGACTTTCGAGAAAAAGGAAAGAGATTCAATACCTTTCCTTCTGCTGTAGTTGCCGTATCCCAGCCATCTCCCTGTTCGAGATCATGAATAGGAAGATTCACTCCGGCACCATCACCAAATACCCACGCATCAACCGTTTCCTTCGGGAGCGACATCGCATTTAAGTATCTTCCGACAAATTCACAAAGATCGTTTTCGCTTGACCCAAACACATCATCCGGAATTACAATAAACTGCGTAACACGCGCCTTGTAGTTATCACGGAAATTACTTTTAAAATATTCGCTTGTGGTGCCGATAATTGAGGAAACCCGGCACATATTATCCTTTTCATTTTCTCCGGTATGCCACGTGGTTAAAACATTAAGCAACGCTTCATTTACACCGGTGAATGCTGTTATGTCTTCTATAAGAAATGTCAAGGATTTCCCTTGTTTCTTTAACTCCCTCCGGATATCCTTAAAGACCTGCTCAAAGTCACCGGGCTCAAGACCGGCACAACTTTGAATTACAGTTTCTACCTTAGAGTTAAGATACTTTGCTATATCTGCGGCTAATTCCGGCTCAGTGATGATTTTATCCATCAGCTTGACAGCTTTTTTATCTCCACCTTCATGTTGGACTTTATCGCAGAATGCCACATCGATTTGAAAATCCTCTGGGTAGAACTCGGCTATTACATCGCGATTGTCAGCCGAAGCACTCTCCGCAACCTTTGAATAAATCCTTTCAATCGGCCCGTCATCTGCCATCATACGCTGTTTGAACAACTCGTTATTAAGAAGCGGCGCAATGCGCTTCCTATCTGCATTGCTCATATAATCCACATCTTCGCCATTGTCAGTTTCGATTTCTAAGATGAACTGATAGTAAATGGTGTTCCTAAGCTTGCTCTCGCTCATCGTAGATGTTGCATTTATAAGACGATCATACAGGTCTTTATTTTGTATGGAGGCTACCTCCGGTTTTTCTAAAAGCTGCTTAATTGTCCCCTTCAAGGTGTTATCACTTCGGCGAACAAACAACACCACCTCGCTCTCGGGCTTTTCCCTCTCCATCTTGGCATCAAACCAACGAATCAGATGCGACTTACCTGCGCCACTTGATCCAATAACAAGTACAAATTGATGCTCATTCTTTGGATTCAAGACAACCCGTTTATATACCTGCTCTTCCGTATATGTTTTAGAAGAAGCAGCATTAAATACGTATTCTTTCTGAAGTTGTATATTTTTTAGCGGAACATGCGTTGCCAGGAAGTCACCGTACGAGCTGGTGATTGTGTCAATCCTGACCACCTCCGAGATTCTCTGTTTTGCTATTTCTGAATTCATGCTTAACCCCCTATCGTAACATGGGTGATTGTTGTATCAAGGTCATGTCCTTCACACGGATACAGCGTCCATATTTCAAGTGCATCAGACCTATGTTCCGCCTTTATCACGCCAAGATCGTGCAACATTCTGAGCGCATTGGAAAATCCCATATTAAACTTCTTAGTGTCCACAGCATTATTCAGCACGATGTTTGCGCTTGGCTGTATCTCTGAAACAAACTCATTAATAGCAAAGGTTGTATTCTTCTTAAACTTACGATCTTTGATCACATCATTTAGGAATGTAGCTGCATTCGGAAGCAGTATTCCTGCTGCACTGGTAGGTTCATGCATGTATCCAAAACCAAGAAATGCTGTCCAAAATCGCCAAGCACGCATATCTTCCTCGATTACCTTTTCTCCGATACTTCTGCCCATAAAGTCACTCATTTTTGATACGCTGGTATGCTTTAATACCTCGGCATCCATATCAAAATACTGCCTTGTCACCTTATAGAACAGGCTGTCAGACACCTGCTCCATCTGAAGATTTATATACCGCCGCATATTCTCCATTGTTTTAACTTCACTCTTATCAACAGCCAGAGAAATGACATTTTCTTTTGTACTGATAAGACCTATTTCCTCTGCGGCAGCTCGTACATTTCCAAAATATTCTTGTTTACCGCCGAGATTTTGCGGTTCCAACAAGGCTTTTAGTTTAGTCTCTTCTATTGGTCTGCTTACAACTTCCCTGCAAAGAGCATATACTCTTTCAGGAATCGCCGAAGGCTGCATTCTATTTCCAAACATCCCTTACATCCTTTCCAAAATATAACTGTCTATTCTCGGTCCATCAACCATGGCTGTCAACGACTTGTGTGCCTTGGGTACGAAATAGTCTTCACCGGTAATATGAACAAGCCGCATGCTATTCTTTCTATATTTTCTCAGCGCAGTACAAAATTCATATGCTCCCTTAGCATCTGTGTTATACAAGGCCACGACTCCACCAGAAAGGTAATATTCTGCCGGAAGACTGGCCAGCTCTCGGTACTCTTTAATGCCCATGATCATAACACCGCTCTTGCCGGTCATATTCAACATGAGATCAAAATTCTCCTCTATTGTTGTATCAGCCACAACGACTACATTCGCCCCGGCATTCAAGAATTTATTCAAAAGGGAATAATCCTCTGTATCTCCGATAACAATAGCCTCGTTTTCTCCCTGACACAACTTCCTAAACTCAGCAGATACATCTCTAAGAGGCTCCCTTATAGGAATAAGTAATGGGAACTTATCGGTTTCCATACGTTCAGGGTGCTCATGATTTCCGCATCCGCCACAATAAACCGAAACCTTGTCATAGGTTGAATAAAACATTTCTGACCAGCACATTCTTTTATCATTATATATGCTGTTTCGAATCCGTTTTATTTCCGTTTCAAAACCCTCCGATTCGCGATCACGGATATCCTTGATAATCTGCGGTGGCTCAATCGTTTCATTTCTAAGAGTATCATCCAGTATTTCGATGCGGATTTTATAACCATCTTCACCTGCTGAGAATATCATATCTCTAATCAAGAGCAGATTATGGCGACGGAGCAGCAAGATCACGTAAATATTCCATTGAATATCGATGTCACTGGCATCATCATCTCCGGCGGTAACATTATAAGTTGGCTTCACATCTGTATTTAATGTAACCGTACCCTTAAACCAGGAAGAAGTCGGATCCTTGTACATACTGAGCCAACGCCCCCAGATTTTTCCCGGACTGAGCACCTTGCCCATCCTCTTATAGGCTGAGTCCACATCATCCTTCGGAGTTATACACATAACACTGAGACTGATGAGTCCGTCTCTTCCACCGCGACCCAGTTCCTGATAATATTGGTTCGGAGTATTTGGAACATAAGAATGCAGCACCGTCCTCACATCGCCCTTGTCAACCCCGACACCGAATGCAGAAGTCGCAATAATTAAATCAATTTTGTCCTCTGACCAGTCCTTTATTATCTGCTCTCGCTGTGCAGATTTAGTTTTTCCTGTAAAGGTTTCAAGACTATCTATTCCATTTTGGGAAAGGAAAGACCTTATATTCTCCGCATCGTCCGGAGAATTGACATAAACTACCATCGGGTGCGGAAGCTTCTTTACAAGCTCCAGCATTTTCTTCCTCTTATCCATAAAGCCTTCCGACTTAACAAGAATAAACCTTGGTTCTTTTCTGAGTGCATCACATCGGATTTCAATCCATTTGTCCGGCACTGAAAACATCTGCTTAAGGCTTGCAACCGCACTACGCGTGAATGTTGCTGAAAGCAATACTGTGCGCAACTGCGAATTTGCCGTCATGAGTTCATTTCTCCAAGCCTCCAAGCACTGATAATCAACACGAAAAAAATTTCCCCATTCTATTACAATGTGGGCTTCATCTATTATCAGATTCTTTAAAAATCTGCTGTCATTAGCGGCTTTTATAAGATTTTTAAATTCCTTATTACGAATCAGAGCTTCCGGAGAAATAAATACGAGTCTTGCAGTTTCCTTCCTTATGGCCTCCTTTAGTTCATCCTTCTGTACTCCCGGCATACCGCCGTAATAACAAAAAATCTCGTCACTCGCAGTATCGCTCTTTATGTTGATTTTTGCATTTCTGACCTGATCTATAGCCAACGAAACGGTCGGCACAACCACAATCGTCAGCCCCTTATTTTGATAGGCCATTGTTTGCGTAATCAAACTCTTGCCGCCGCCGGTGGGGAGTGCAACCAAAGTCGTATAACCATCCGGCGTGTTCAGTGCGCCAAACACAGCAAGCTTTTGCTCAAGGCTCTTAAACTGTTTATATCCAGTCAGCTTATGAATAAACGCATTTGTTCCGTAAAAAATCCCCTCAGTAGAATTCCCCGTTTCTCTTGCATTGTTCCCGTGAAATGCCAGCTCTACAAATTTACTATCAAGATAGTCCGGCAGATCAAGTGTCACATAAATCTTCCCGGCAGCATTTGTATGTATACCATATTCGTTTTCGTGTATAACCGTTTCATCCTTTAGGAACATTTCAGTCTGGAACGAAAGCAAATGATTCCTGAGAGCTATCAAAAATACATCTTTCCCTGCTTTGCCAGCCGAAAATTTATCTCCGGCAACAAGGAGTCTTTTTGCTGTATTATATAGATATCTGTCTTTGGCAGACAAACTTCCCTTTATAACCGGGAATTTTTCTAGGGTGTCTCCATTCAGATATTTCTCTACATAGCTCTCGATTATATCTTTATCCATTAACTCTTCACCATCCATACATAGCAGGCAGACTCCAGACGAACTATCGGTCTTTTTAAGCATTCCAGTACAACATCGTATGCCTCTTTTAGGTTTTCATAACCCTCTGGTTCCTGTCCATAATAATTTGCCGATGCCAGCATTGCCGTAAGAATTCTCTCCATCTCAGCCTTTGCCTCAGCCACATGCGAACGACCTTTGAGTGCGGTCAAGGCCTTGTCTTTGCTTATCTTTCGTGTCTTTCTTACTACATTCTCCCATTGATCCTGCGGATAGTTCATTCGGAAATAATCCACATTCGATGATCTATATTTGCTGTAGATACCCAGGAATCCATCTCCTCTGCCCCGTTTTCCTAAGTGCTCAATATTATCCTTGCTGCTCTCGAAATCTCTTTGCATCATCTGATTCAGCTCCCAAAGAACAACATCATTTGCAGCAGTGCTGTCAACTATTCTTACCGGAACCTGTATCTGTTCCACAGCCAGATAATTTCTAAAACTGCTCAGATATGACAACGGTATTCCCTTTTCAATCAAAAGCCGCTCATTCGGATACAGCGACCAGGTATACACAAAGCCTCTCCAATTCACGCTGGATTTCATGGCAAAGGCTGCTGCTCTTCCCCGGCATGAGCGAATAGCGTTATCCACGATACAATCAAAAATTTCATCCCCCGGCGCAAAGAAATGAATGTAATCATTTTCTATCGCCTTTTTCCGGCTAAATGTTCCATCAATGGTTCTTGTATTACGAGAGGAATTCTTTACAGAATTATCATTCCTCATCTCCTTGATTTTGCTCAAAAATTGATTTTGTCTCTTAGCAAAATATGTATCCCAATCCGGCGGAATCAAAAGTGAATTCTCTGCCGACCTGGTGGAAAAAGAGTCATCGTTAAAACTGATTACCTCATTTTTCTCCTGAACATCCCTGAAACCGGAAAGCTGTGCCCATTGGAGCATCGCATCAGCAAACATCTGATTTTCGTTACGGTTGTAATACTTTACAAGGCTAATAAGTTCCTGATTCATCGGTCTGTAGAGATAAGCCGCCGTATCAAAATGCTGCTCCTCTCGTACCTGGTCCTTAAGTTTTGATGCTCTATCAATGACATTTTGAATTTCATTGGTGAGTCCGAATCTAAAGTCGCTGATAATCGAGGAAACAATCGCATTGTTAATTTCATTCATTATGATTTCGAGACCGCTTAATGAGTGCCCGAAAATGTTTAACCCTTGATTCCAGAATTTAAATAATTCTTCCTCTAAGGACTCCTCCGCATACGGAACCACTGAAATAATCGGTCGATCTCCTGAACGTCCCATTCGGTCAAGCCTTCCTATGCGCTGCTCGATTACGTTTGCATCCCAAGGCAAATCAATATGAACAACATAATCCGCACATTGGAAATTCCGACCCTCACCACCGGATTCATCACACAGCATAATTGTGCAGGTTTTGTCGTTTTGGAACTTGCAAACATTCACTTCCAGTTCATCAGAGTCCATGCCTTTTCTAAAACAACTGAAGCCATCTTCCGTGTAAAAATCCTCGAGCATGGCTTTATATACATCAAACGTTTCCCGATAATTTGTGAAAAGAACCACCTTTGCATCCCCGGCATATTCATCCAGATAGTACATCGTACGGACGATGCGTGACGAATAATCATCTGGGGCATCCAGCGTATCGACAATATTGTCTGCTATGTCCTGCTCATAAATCATCCATCTTCTCAGATTTTCTTTAAGCACCTCTGGAATCACGATATGCTGATTTTCAAGTTCCTTAACCTTTGCTTCAAATGCCCACGGGGAACTGAAGAAAGCTCCAAATAACGGTCTGAAGACCCCTTCAAACTCTTCTTCCGATATCGGTTGCTGCGTTATCCAGGTTACCAAATCCTGGTATGTTCCATACTCATAAAAGTTCTTGTCCGGATCCAACTCATACGGCAATGTCTCCAGCTGGCGTTCCGGCAGGTCATCAAGTGTATCTCTGCGGTTTCTAATAATATTTTTCTCTATCTGATAATTTTCACACAGATAGGAAATAGCAATTTTGAATGCATGAACACCCATATCCGCATCATCAAAATCAGCCTTCTCATACATTTCCTTTAGCTTGTCATCCCCGACAATCTTATAGAGCCTTTTGAACCCGCTCGACACATCGTCGAAAAAATCCTCACTATCTTCATTTTCATGCGGATCTTCATCAGCCTCAGCCGAACATTTAAGGACCTCATCGAGATCCTCGATGTTAGCAAGAACCATGGCTGCTGCCTTTGTAATGTTGCCTTGCTTTTCTACAAGTTCATCAAAATCTTCTTTTGTACAAGAATCATACTTGTCAGGAAGAATCAAACGCAAAAGATCCAGATAATCTGCTCTCTTCTGCTGAACCGGCGTTGCACTAAGCAATAGCAAATTTTCTGTGTTCTTGCTCAAACGGTGAAACGCCTCATAATACTCCCTGTATATCAGAAGCCGGTGTGCCTCATCGACAATCGTAAAATCCCAGTCCTGATTGCATTCATATGCGGATGCACGTTCTAATTCCGCAAACGTAATGTAATTGTTATGCTCATTCTCCCCTTCATACAAATCAAACTTAAGGAAAAGCTCCATCCTCCATTGTTCGATCAATGACCCCGGTGCAATGATTAAGGCATTTACATCGCTGTGCCGAGAAAAATATACCTTTAGTATAGATGCCGCCTCTATCGTCTTTCCCATACCCACTTCATCTGCAAGCATGTATCGACAGGTTTCCTCCTGCAAACATCTCATGATCGATTTCAGCTGATGTGGCATAAGAAAAATCTTACATCCTGCCAGTTCCTTGAATCCATACATGGAATTATCTAAAACATTCATTGTTTTAGTAACGATACTGCGACCGAAGAGCCAGCAAGGATTCTGAAATTCATACTTTTGAAGCTGTGATGCCGGATCAACCTTGCCTACTGTAAACGGAGCTGTGATCTTATCTTCTGTTACCCTAATAAGTTCCTTGTCGTAGGAATTCTCGATATAGTACTCATTAAGTCCATCCGGATTAACTATGCAGGAAACCACCTTGTAGTCATCCCTGGCATATCGTACCGTTGCTCCCTCAAAGAACTGGCAGCGTTGAACCATAGCCGTGGGCAAAGGTGCTGACTCAGGGAACCCACCATAGTAAATCCTATATTTATATGGGTCATGAAATACAACTTCAACCGTATCAGCGAAGCTGTCTATTTTCTTTATTTGCCCCATAATAAAATCACGAGGGTTAATCATGTCGATGTCAATCGGACAACGGACATACATTTTTTCGGTCAGCATAGCTTTATCCTTTCCCTCGTCAGCTTGTGCCGTACTTGTAAGACTCCAAACACAGTTCCCTGACTGCACAATACTGACACCATACATCACAGAATTTCGAATAACCGTTCATATCAAGCTTGCGGCAATCCAAATCTCTATCAATTACATCTTGCGAGACTTCCCTGAATTTAGATGAGTACCCGCTATCATCTTTTCCTAATTGGAGATATATAAATTCCTCTTTTTTCTCCATATAGGCTATGTCTTTCTCTGACACTTTAGGAAACTGCAACTTTCCCTTAAGGACACTCGCCTGCAGGAAATTCCTTGCATTAGAAACGATATCCATACGCTCTGAATGCATTTCTTCTATGAATTCAAATTTTCTTTTGAGTCTTTCGAATTCAGCGTTAAGTGTCTCCAATATCACATCTTCCGTTGCAATTTGACCCTGAAGCATGCGTCTGGCTGCATTTTCCAACAAAATCTCAAGATACTTAAGAAGCAAGAAATGATCCCTATATACCGTTCTCCGTTCAATCGTCGATTCCAGCAAGAAGCGATACCGGCATATTTTATACCGAAAATAGTCGTACTGAGAGTAATCATTCTGCTGCTGCAAATTCAACCCCATATTCTGCTGCCGGATTCTGTTGTTCTCTTGTTCACCCAATCTTGGATGCCCCTTTTTTGCTCCAAGAATCTTCAGCAGATAGAACATCTCATTTTCTTTATCATCTACGTTTTTTACATAGCTTAGTTTGAATTTCACCCGGTTAAACTGTAATCCGTATATGAGCGCATATCTTTTAAAGTTCTTATACTCACGTTTGGACTTAACATAGACCTGATATTTCCAGTCTATCGGATCCTGTGCTATCTCGAAAAAGCTTACATCTAGCGGCCACGGGAAGCGATCACGCCTGGTAACATTCATATCATTGTCAGAGAGACACGCAAAGTGATAAACCGTGTCCTTGTTCTGATGTACGCTCCTTAGGATATCTCCATCTATCTGCTCGAAGTCGCGGACGATCCAGTTCGCACCTTTTTTGCTTTCCTGCTTCAGGTAATACGCCATGGTTTCTTTCAGCACGTCAAAGGAACCGGTTGTTTCCAAGCTTTCCACTTCCTCTAGTCTTACCAAGACTCTCTTTACGACATCCCTGAAATCCTCTTCCAAATCTTCCGCTTCCAAAACTCTTTCTTCCAGAAAGTCTTTGATTTTCTTATAAAACTCCTTGAAATTGTTTTCGGTGTTTTCAAAGTCTTCATAAAAAACTTTGGTTATCTTGTTAAGTTGTAAAAGTGCATCTACAAGCATATCGATCTCTGCTGTAGTGACATCAAAATACACCAGCCTGCTGCCTATTCTCTTCTCATCCGCATCTTTCCCGGCTTTATGTATTCTTTTTTTCAATTTGCCCAGAAGGTCTACAATCTGATCGATTGTTTCTGCTCTTATGAAAAATTCTTTTGTGCGGTTAAACACAGAGTACAGGGCTCCCGGATTTTTTTCTTTTATAAAACCGGAATTTAGGCACTCTACAATATCATTCATATTCTCAATCCGTATTCCGCCTTCTTCCGCATCCCACATACTCGTAATTGAGAGGAAGAAATGCCCAATCGGATAGGAAAGGAAATGTCTTTCCCCAAATTGCTCCGGATAATATACCTTCAAAATGTTGTTTACGCTGTTATTGGCAGAATAAAATTGTTCCGGCATGTAATAAAGTGTTGAGCGTTTCTTGTTTACAGCCCTGTCCTGCCTCTTTAATGCCTCCTCATATACACCGGCTACGTAGCTTGCAAACTCTGTGTTGTTGTCAAACTCAATCACCTCGATAGAATTGCTTAACCCTGCTTCTTCCGGATGCCCTTCTATCAAATTTGCCATTCGGTCTGCCAAAAGATTTCCTTCATAGCTGTTTGACAGAAGCACATTCGGACGGAACTCATTAATAAACTGACTGTTTATCGGTAAATCAAACGACGAGTACACATCTATCCATGTCTGATACACGTTTTTGTATTGCTGTTGGTAATTGAACAGCAACATCACATTCTTATATTTTGCAATCTGTTCCAGAGCCTGAAGTATCATCGGCGTAAACTGATGAACACCGTGTATTACTATGGTTTCAATATCAACGGAGCTGATGTCGGCATCTTCCCTCTCAAGCTTCATGCCTGTACGTGTCGCCTCTTCAATATCCTCCTTTGCGAAATCCCTCTTTATATCAAAGCAGTCGTTAAGCTCCGACTCCTTTATTATTTGATACAGCTGAATCAGATTTTTTTGTTCATCTGTCATGAGCGATAACTTCATCTCTTTCATGCTCATATCCAGTTCAAACAAAATGCGCAGGCTATTACACAGTGCCTTTCTGTTAAAGCGAAGAGACTGCTTGATTTTATCTTCGTTTTCGACAACCTGCATTCTGTCGATAGCCTCGTCAATTGCAACCGATTGTTTGATTTTGCACTCCGTGCTCTCCCAATAGGAAAAAAGACCTTTTACAAGATTCTCAACTGTTGAAACTTTTCCGGCAGTCATCTCACTGTAGGAGCCCATAATTCCGTTTGCCATTGTCTGCGACACACAAAAATGAGGGCAGTTCTTAATCGCCGCCCAATAAGGTTCCTTACTGATTTCGTACGGATTGCTGTATGTGTATATAGAAAATGCCATTTTTTACACCTCCAGAAAACTGCTCCAACTTTTTGTCGCTCTTCGGTCAACATCCTTCATCCAAATACAATTACGGATTGCTCTTGTAAGTGCTACATACACGATTCTGGCTTCCTCACACAGTCTCTCGCCGGCCTCTTCCTGCGCATCGTAATTAGAGTTAGTGTCTTTGCGGTTCTCACCAACCTTTATGGAGTAAGACAGCTTTCCGGATGAATAGTTAACATCACAGTTTCCTTCTTTTAAGTTTTCCGCATCCTGATATGTATACGGCAAAATTACTGTTCCGTACTCCAACCCTTTCGCCTTGTGTACTGTGGTACACAAGAACCGGATTCCTGTCTTATCTTCGGTAACGCTTCTCGCCATTTCCTGCTGATGTGTCAAAATATTAATTTGAATCGAATCAGCAATAACCGTCAAAGTGAGATAATCTACGCTGTACGCCTTGATAATTTTCTCTATCATCAGCTCATAATTCGAGCGATAAAACCTCTGTTTATCCTCGTCCATACTGTATTGCCGCCACGGCTGAAGGCTCTCATATATCTTCTTCAATACAACCAGAACTGGATTGGCCTGCGCAAATGCAACAGTCTCCATCCATGTTTTGCCCATACACGTCTTGAAGTATTCGTCGAGTGCAGCTGTTATATGCTTTCTCTGCTCCTCTTTATCACAATTCTGTAAGCCCTGATACTTCAATCTTATTCCGACATAATTTGATTCGATGAAATTAACAAGGTATATCGGTTCGTCCGGATTGGTTAATGCCAGGAGCAATTTGCAAAAGTCCACTGTTGATTCGAGCTGGTACAAATCGCCGCCAACCTTTGTCTCAATTTCAATGCTCTCATCCAGCTCTTTACAGCCTTTGACAATATTATCAATCTGCCAGTTCTTCCTTACCAGTATTGCTATCGTTTTTTCTTCCTGACTCAACCTTCTACTTTTCTCAAGTTCCAGAATCTTATCTTTTTCTCTTTTCAGTAAACTAAGCAGTGTTTCGTTCAGACTGGTATCTGATTTTCTACCATGATACGGAACACAGCAGAGCAACTCATCATCCTCTGCGCCGCCATCTATCCTACTTACAAGGTGATCCGTATCATAGGCATAGGGCAGCAACGAATTACTTCCCAGTTTCTGAAAGATTACATCCATTTCTTCCAGAAGTCGCCCATCTGTCCGATAATTTGTTGTCAGTTCATACTCGCGCCATTTGTCCGGCGTGGCTCCCAACTGTTTAAATGCGCTTATGGTCGCTCCCCGGATTCTATAGATAATCTGCTTAAGGTCTCCCACAACAAACAGGAAGTTCCCGCTGCCTATGAGTTTCTGTATCTTCAAGAACGAATCAATCTGTGCATCATCCGTATCTTGAAACTCATCAATGAAAATATACTTATAATTCAGATGCGTCTTATCCCTATCCTTCTGACTCACAACCTCATTCAGCAGAATCATGGTTTCGCGCAAATCAATCTTGTTG
>CAYQBE010000114.1:0-16069 GCA_964415625.1 uncultured Clostridium sp. | reverse complement strand
TTGTCTCCTTCTCCCACTGCAGCTCGCCGGACAGCGTATCATTCACAAGTTTGTCTATGAACTTAAGGACATACTTCTCATTGGCGCTCAGCCCCTCATACTCTGAATAGATCAGCATATCAATGGTAACACCCAACAGCCGCGCAGCCGCCACCAGCAGCTCAATGCTCGGTGAGGACGTGTTCTCCTCCTTGTTCAGCTTGGACAGGTACCCCGTGCTCACGCCGGCCTCCTTCTCCAGATCCCCTATCTTGACACCTTTCTCTTTCGCAACGGCGTATATTGCGGACATACATCTTCGCTTGTCAAATCCCATCTTCTCCATGCTCGCACCACCTTTCTCCACAAAGATACTATATTTTGGAATTTTTGTCAAGCTTATTTCATAAACTGAATTATTATCCATATTTATGCCGTATTACACCGTGCAATATCTTATTACTCCAACTAATATAATTTATCGGATAAAATTCTAAAAGGCACAGGATAGTAGAATCCCTGTGCCTTGCCATGTGCCGCTCAATGCGCCTTTCCCTTTGCCCTGCCGGCCTCTTTCCGCCCGCTGCCAGCTCCGCCCTCCCTCACCTCGATCTGGTACCTGTCATGCCCCTGTATGCTCCTTACCGCCTGCCGCAGGCTCCCCGCCCGCCCGTGCCTGTGGTACGGGTGGGACGCCCGGTGCTTGTGGAATATGATGCAGCAGCCCGGCTCCGGGTACTCCGGGTTGTGGATGTACCAGACATGCCCGGTATTCTTCGACATGATGGTCACGTCATAGGCGTCCGCGCAGATGACCGTAAAATACGAACGGTCCAGGGACTCCAGCTCCTCCGTGCTAAACATCCGCAGTCCCCCTTCCCGTGCGCCCCATGTCGATCCTCCCCCGCAGGTAGGAATAAAAGTTCCAGAGGTTCGCCGTGACCGGGAAGTCCAGCCGGTAGCAGAACCTCGTCCGGCACCTTATCCCATGGCTGGCGCACCACCCGTAAATATCCTTCATGACCATCCGCTCCCCGGCGCTGATTCTCTCCTCCAGGAAGGAGAACCACCTGCGCTCCCTATCGTCCCGGAGCGTCAGGTAAAACCACACATTGTAATACCTTATGGCCGCAACCATCCTCATGCCCCCTTCCCCTCAAAATACTGCTCCAGCGCCGCCTCCAGGATGCCCTGCACGTCCTTTGCCGCCACATTGGAGAAATACCGGCTGTACAGCCCTGCGGGCAGCTTCACGCTCACCGGCTTCTCCGCATCCGTCTTCACCGGCCGGTCAACGCCCAGGATCTCCTGCGCCTTCCCCTCTGACAGGCTCCCCGCCGCTTTCCGGAGCTCGCCCGCCTTGTCCGCCTTTAATTTGATGCAGTTCTGGTCCATGACCTTCTTCACCGCCGCCTGCTCCTCCTCCGGCAGGTAGGACAGCTCCACCGCCGACACCATGGTCAGGCTCCCGTCATCCAGCATGTCCTTGAACTCCGGGATGAGTTCCTTGCAGCGGACATACCTTGCGACATGCCGCCCGGTCAGCCCCAGCTCCTTCCCCAAAAGCTCCCGGCTCTTCGCCTGCTGGTGGACATCATGTCCACCGCCCCCGTTAAGCGCCTGCAGCTCCGCCAGTATCTCCTCCCGCTTCTTCGTGCCGCAGACCTTGTCATAGCGCTCCGCCAGGACCGCGATCCGCTCCGACACGCTGAGGTCGTTGAAAGACCTCTGGAGCATGTTGGTCTCTATCACATACACATACGCTTCCGCATCCGGCAGGCCCTCCTTCACGATGGCCGGGATCTCTGCCAGCCCCGCCAGCCTTGCCGCGTTCAGCCGGTTGTGCCCCGCCAGCATCTCATACCCGTCTGGGACCGTCCGCACGATGGCCGGGACCAGGACGCCGTGCTCCCGGACGCTCTCCACCATGTCATCCAGCCGCTCCCCCTCATACAGATGGAAAGGATGGTTACGGAACGGCTTTATGCCCTCCACCGGGAGCATCTGCACTCCCTTCCCTGCTGCCGCCCTCTCCCCGCCCGTCAGCAGGTCCACGGCGTCATTGAACACTTTCCTCTTCGGCGCATTAGCTTTCATCTGCAATCACCTCCTTTGCCAGGTTCTGGTATGCCGCGCACGCCCCGCTGTCCGGCGCATACTCCACAAGCGGCTGGCTGTAATAGACGGACTCCCCCACCTTGACGGTGCTGGGTATCCTGCTTTCAAATATCCTCACCTGCCCCTGGAACGTCTCCGCCACCTGCTCCGTGATGACCTTGCAGAGGTTCGTCCTCGCGTCGCACATGGTCAGCAGGATGCCCTCCACATGCAGGCCGGGGTTGATGCGGCTCCTGATCTTCCCCACAGTCTTCAGGAAGTCCTGCAGCCCCATCATCGCCAGGAGCTGGGGGTTGACGGTGATGATCACGCCGTCCGCCGCAGAGAGCGCGTTGATGGTCAGGCTCCCCAGCGAAGGGCAGGTATCCACAAGTATGTAATCATATCTCTCTTTCAGCGGCTCCAGTATCCCAGCCAGCATCCGCTCCGCCCCCATCTCCAGCCGCAGCTTCGCCTCCACCACCGACAGCATGATTGACGAGGGGATGAAGTCCACGCCGTTCCGGCTCTGGATGTACTCCGCCGCATCCGGGAGCTCTTCATCCTCGATCCTGTGCATCATCAGGTGCCCCACCGTCACCGGCACCGCCGCCGTGTCCTCGATCCCGAAGCAGGTGGAGAGGTTCGCCTGGCTGTCAAAATCGACAGCCAGGACCTTCTTCCCTTCACCCGCCAGCGTATATGCAAGATTGAACGTTGATGTGGTCTTCGCCACCCCGCCTTTCTCCGAACCTAATATTATGATCTTTCCCATGTTTTCCTCTCCTCTCTGTGCTCCCCTAAGCCCCGTATGCGGCTTTCCGCTCCGCCACGAACCTTGTATAGATTTCTTTCTTCTCCGCCTCAAAACGCGCTTTCAGCTTCTTTGTCTCTTCTTCCATGAATGCCTTTTCGGCTTCAAGCTCTTCCTCCCGCTCCCTGTCCAGCAGGATGACCAGCTTCCCGTCCTCACACTCGACCCTGATCAGGTCCCCGATCTCAAAGCCTGCCGCTTTCAGCCACTGCCCGCTGAGCTTGATTTCCGGTGTCGGCTTGCGGTCATATCCCGGCTGCCTGCACACTTTGATGTTCCTTGTCTTTTTATCTGCCATATAGAAATTCCTCCTGATTTGATAGATACCAGGCACTCCCCTTGGGCAAAGGGAGATGCCCGGATGGTGATGTGGGCGGGGAACCCGGCGCCGTTGTTTTCCCCGCCAGTTACTAAAAGGACTAAGCCTGTGCGGCTCCCTGGTTTCTGTCAGCCGTTCAGCTTAGTCCTATAATAACGCTATCACCGCTGACAAAAATATTGTATTTTGCCCTTACGATCATTTTTACAAATTCTACAACCTCTTCTGTAACACTCCCCCAGGAGATCAGCTGATCCATGGTCACTGTGTCCTTTGGGAATTTCCGTATGGTCATGATCGGCCCGTTCAGTGCCACAGGCTTCAGGACCACGTTCACTCTCGAACCGTCCTCCAGCCGGGCATCCACGATCGGCGACAATTCATTTACATAACGGTTTGTCCCGGCTACGATCTGCTGGATTACATCTTCCAGCTTTTCTATGGACATGAACTTTCTGTCTGACTGAATGATACGGCCTTCCCTTTCCAAAAATATTTCATCCGTGCCATTGATCATGATCTCCGTGATCGTTTCGTCTTCGACCAGCTCCTGCAGAACATCCAGCTTTCGAAACGAATGGAATAGCTGCCTGCTGAGCCTGATCTGTTCCTGCAATGGCATGTACTCTGCTTCCGCAGCTTCGCGGATCACCTCATGGATCATTTCCATCAGCTCCTCGTCGCCGATATCTCTGGTCAGATCCATCCTGTCCATGACGATATCATATAATTGTTCCGCTTTCATTTTCCTACCATTGGACTTTTCCTCCTTTTTCGGCATATAGCCTTATCTGTTTTATACTCACGGCCGATGAAGCTGGCGTTCAGTATAACTTTTTCTGTATTGTTCTTTCCAGTACTCGTTCTCTTCCTGTTTTCCTGAGGTTCTCCGAATATTGGTTCAGCTTTGCGCGGGCCAGCTCGTCATCGATATATGGGGTATATACGGTATGGCACGCCTCCAATATCTGGAACAGCCCGTCTACGCTGTCTCCCAGATCCAGGATCACCTTTTGATAAATGCAGTTCTCCTGAATCTGCTCAAACAGCCTCAGCCATTCTTCTCCGGTTACCTCCTGCATATCCTGTACATAAGGCATCGGGAGAATATAATCCAAGGATCCGTCCTGTCCTGCCATCGTGCTGATCCGAAGTCCAAGATTTCCTTTTTCCTGCCGGGAATAGTAGAGCAGATCGGCCAGGTTCTGTCCTGTCTGGTCCGGGAAATAATAGCTGCCCCCGGCATACTCCTCCAGATTCAGGTACAAGACCGGCTCTTTTTTTGCAAATTCCTTTCCCAGCTCCAGCGCAAATCTTGTCTTACCTATACGATGGATCGGTGAATATACCCCGATCAGCTCTCCTTTTTCCCTGATCCCGCATGCTGCCGGTGCTTTCGGCCTCCTTTTCTCCGTTTTTACTTCCGGTGTACTGCGCCGCCTTTCTGCTGATGTTTTCGGTTCCCGCAGCTTCTGCTTTTTTGGATCCGTTTCCGTTTTTTGAGTTTTTTTACTCCTTTCCGCCTCTTTCGGCTTTTCCGGTGTACTTTTTTTCTTGTTCTGTTTCAATACCGGACCATGATACATCTGAGACCAGATATCTTCTGCAGACTGATATCGGAAAATACCTGTCTCATTTTCTGCCAGCGAATCCTGTCTGTTTTTGACCAGTACAAACCGCTCTGCTGCCGGGATCTTCTCCCTCTGTGCCAGAGGATATTCATGGTCGATCAGCAGAGTATGTACCTTCTTCTGCTCTGCAAACCTTTCTGCTTCCTCCAGTGTATGGAAAAGATACATCTGAATATCCGATGTCCTGTTCCTGGCAAACATCTGAAGGAGATTCCTGGCGTACTGCTGTTCCTGGTCGCAGATCACAAGGTTTCCTTCATACAACTTATCCCTCCTTTCTGACCTGCCATATAAATGCTGCCCGTTTCATCAGAGATAAAGCAACACTGTCTATGGCTTTAACAATATGCCCGCTTTCTAATCGTGCTTATCACGGTTTGAAAACTTTGCTGCGAATATGCAGCGTGAAAAAATGATGATCGGAAATTCAGACTTATCCGATCTTCAGATATATCCCCATCCAGAAATGATGTGGGATAAAACAGCAGACGAGAAATCTGCTGCGTAGGTTGTATTATAAACACACTTTTCCGATTTGTCCATAGCGAATTTCAAAATCCGAAAATTTTGTGCAACATTTACAAATTTTGATAGATCAAAATACCATAAAGGAGGCAGACACCCGGAATACCAAGTGTTCC
The DNA here is from genome assembly GCA_964415625.1 of uncultured Clostridium sp. Lineage (GTDB taxonomy): Bacteria > Bacillota > Clostridia > Lachnospirales > Lachnospiraceae > Schaedlerella. The sequence continues at coordinate 10,588 of CAYQBE010000114.1, read as the reverse complement.
GCTTGTCAAAAACGAAACTGCATTCAGTCCCACCTTCCATGCGGTCTCCTGGGGGATGATATATTGGTTGATAAAAAAGATCAGTCCCATCCCCAAGATCGCACGCATAATAAATTTCACTAAAAAAGATACCGGCTTCTGCTCCATACTATATCCCTCCATCGGTATATACCCTAAGGGCATCCCGTTATGGCCATCCGGCCGTTTCATAAGGTATGGTATATTGTATTCACCCGGTATCTTGTTTATGTATATTATACTCGCGGTCAATGAAATTTACTCTACAGCCGAACCGTAACCTCCCGATCCGTTTTCTGATACTGATGGTATTTCACGCCTGCCGCCTCCATCATCCGCTTGGATGCGATCACACTGGTAGTATCGGAATATTTATCCTCGGCGTAGATCACTTCCCGGATCCCGCACTGAATGATCGCCTTTGCACATTCATTACACGGAAACAGGGAAACATACAGCCGCGCGCCTGCCAGACTTCCCCCGCTATAGTTCAAAATAGCATTCAGCTCGCTGTGAGTGGAATATAGGTATTTCGTTTCCAGCGGATCCTCCCCTTCTCTTGCCCAGGGGAATTCGTCATCCGAACATCCTGTCGGGAATCCATTATATCCCATGGATAATATCTTATTATCCTGGCTCACAATGCAGCAGCCAACCTGCGTATTTGGATCCTTTGACCGCATCCCGGACAGCATTGCCACTCCCATAAAATATTCATCCCACGAAAGATAATCCTTTCTTTTTTCACACATAGTACACCTCCTGCTATTCTGTAAACGAATTTAATTCTTCTGTCAATTTTTCAATTGACACAGCGATCTTTTCCAGACATTCTCCATATGCCTGTAAAGGCTTTCCATATGGGCTTTCAAGCTCTGCGTCTTCACCGATAAATTCATACAAGGTGAAGATATTTTCTGAATTTCCATACTCGGAGATCAGCTTTTCCTTCTGTTTCTCTTCAAAGGTCAGGATCAGGATGTCCTCCCCGATCTCTGACTCGGAAAATGCATGGGCCGTATGTTCGGATAACGTCAGCTGCATGCTTTTCATCACAGCCTCCGCTTTTTGATTGGGAGGTTCCGGAAATAAGACTACCATGCCGCGGGAATCAATCACGTATTCCTGTTTCAATTCCTTTTGGCGGAGCATCTCTGCTGCCATGGGGCCTCTGCATGTATCCGACTGGCTGACAAATACGATCCTGTGAAACCGCTGCCGCTTCACCACCGCTCCCGCAGAAATCGTCAAATGTCCGGCTGCTTTTTCCAGACGGTTCATAATGGCCCTGCCGATTCCCTGACGCGCAAATGATTCGCTGTAAATCTCGTCTACCTCTTCTTCATCAAATTCCCGCAGTATAGAATACAGATTTTTGGCGATCGTCTTTTCATTTTCCCTGGAACCGATATTCTTGATCACTCCATTTGTATAATAATCTACGGTCTCGCTTGATGCAATGATCCCAATCTTTCTTCCCTCACGCACCGCCTCATATGCAAGCTGCCGGATCGCCAGAGTCTCCTCCCGGATATTGCCCTCCACTATGATCAGCTTTGCCTTCGGCGCATAATGCCGGTACTTCATTCCCGGAGCCTTCGGCGGAATATCGCTTTCATTTCCCAAAATGGTCTGATCAACGCTTACATCTCCAATCACTTCTTCCAGCATGTCCAACGTAATAGCGCCGGGTCTGAGGATCATCGGAGGGTTCACGGTCATATCAAGAATCGTTGACTCCAGACCAATATCGACACTGCCGCCGTCCAGGATCATCCTGATCTTTCCATCCAGATCCTGAAGCACATGCTCTGCGGTCGTAGGACTTGGGCGCCCCGATATATTTGCACTTGGCGCAGAGACATAGCCTCCGGATGCCAGGATCAGCTCTCGTGCTGCCAGATTGCTGGGCATTCGGACCGCAACAGTATCCAGTCCTCCTGTGGTTCCATATGGAACCACAGAGCTTTTCTCCAAAATAAGCGTCAGCGGGCCGGGCCAAAAATGTTCTGCCAGATCCTCTACTGCTGCCGGGATGTTCACCGCGATCTCCTCCAGCGCCTGTACATCCGCAATATGAACGATCAACGGATTATCGGAAGGCCTGCCCTTTGCTGCATACGTTTTTTTTGCGGCCTCTTCATCCAGGGCATTGGCTCCCAGCCCATAGACCGTTTCCGTAGGGAAGGCTACAAGGCCGCCTTTTTTCAAAATAGATCCTGCCTCTCGGATGATCTGCATGTCTATTCTGTTTGCGTCTATCTTTTTTACAATCGTCTTCACAGGTACCTCCCCACTGAATCACAAAATTGCGCATCAGCGCAATTCCTATTATATTTTGTCACCAATTTTCGCCAGAAAATTGATGACTTGCTTGCGCATCAGCGCAATTCCTATTATAACACCAAATATCATAAAGTTAAAGATGAAAGATATTTCTGTATTCCTTTTGACACTGCTTCTGCCATTTTATCCTGATATTCTTCTGTAACCAGCAGATTTGCTTCATTTTGATTGCTTAAAAAACCGCATTCCACGATCACAGTCGTTACTTTTGTTTTTTTCAGCAGGTAATATGTATCATTTGCCTTTGCCTGCCTGGTATTATCCGGATCCACCTCAAACATTGCTTCCTGCAGTATTTTGGCTGCCTCCTCTCCTCCCTTCGAGTGTGTATAGTAAAAAACCTGGGCGCCGTGAATGCTCTCCTGGGAATAACTGTTCTGATGAATGCTGACGGCAATGGACGGAGTGCTTTCATTGATCATCGTGACTCTGGCCTTTAAGTCTTCCACTTTAGAGTCTGCGACCGCCTCCTCATTTTCTCTTGTCATGATCACACGGATTCCCTGTTCTTCCAGCTTCTTTTTGACTTTTTGTGAGATGACCAGGTTGATATCCTTTTCCAATGCTCCGTTAATCCCTATTTTCCCGGGATCAAATCCTCCGTGGCCTGCATCCAGAATGACAAGAGCCCCCTCCTGCTTCTCTCCGCTCCCTGTATTTTTTCCTTTTCCTGTCCTGGACAGGTTACTTCCGCCTTCTACATTTCCTGCTGTTTCCACGTTTCCTGCTGTTTCCACATTTGCTTCTTCATCAGTTCCTTCTCCGTCTGCTCCGTCTCCTGGTTTCTGTTCTTCCTCTGTTTGATCTTCTGACACATCTCCTTTTTCCACCTGTGCATATAACCGCTCACCCAGCATCTGGCTTCCGATTACGATTCCCGCGAGCATGGCTATCATAAGAATAATGATCATTTTTTTCCGCAAAAAAACATCCCCTTTCACATATATTTTCATATATATGCAAAAAGGGGATGTCTCTTTCGCCTAAGTCTCTGAAAAACAGCCGGCGGCAGGCTTTCCTGTAGTTAGTTCACATATTGAAGGATCAGATCCCATATTCCAACATTCTCCATACCAAGGGACCATTCTGCTACGCCCGCCAGATTCTGGCTTTTGATCAGTTTCATCTTTTCTTCCAGGGAATCTGCATCCTCCAGCCAGATCTTATAAACGCCGCCATCGGCTTCCCACTGGGCATAATTTTGTTTGGTGCTTTCATCCCACTGGGCCTGGACGCCGTATTGTTCCAGCCTCTGGCTCGCATCGTCCATACCCAAGGCTATACTGGTAACGCTTTTGGAATACTCTGCCGCTTCGGTTCCCTGTTCTTCCGCCAGCTGTTCCGCTGACTTCTCTGTCTCCTGCCAGAGCCTTGTATAAAAAGGAATCCCTGCCACAAGCTTTTCGCTTGGAACCACTTTCAGCGCATTCTCGATCCCCTCCTTCACATATCCGTAAGATGACACCGAGCCCGACACATAGGAGCCTTCTGTATGTTCATCGTATCCCATGATCATGACATAATCGGCTACAATGCCCTGCTCTTTCAGGTCGCGGTGCTCATTATAAGGCTGCGGAACATAATTGTCCACAGAAAATACAAGCCCATTCTGTCTGCATTTTACCGACAATTCCCGAACAAACTGAATGTAGTGCTCTCCGCACTCCGTTGAAACCAGTTCAAAATCCAGATTGATCCCATCAATCCCGGACTGAAGCGCCTGTGCGATCACCTGGTTGATCAGGCTTTCTCTTTTGGAGGTATAGCTCAGTACCTGATACGTCTCATCGTAAGAGTTGATCCCTCCATGGAAATCTCTTAAAACGCCCCATACATCCAGATTGGACTGGTGCGCATAGTTCACGTATTCAGAAGACGCAATAGACTGGAGGTTCCCATCCGTGTCAGCGATGCTGAACCATGTCGGCGCCAGCGTGGTCAGTCCCTTCGTGTTCGCAACGGTTTCGAGCATATAGCTGTTTGCATCCGGGTTATCCACATTATGCCACGCCATATTGATCGTCTTATTCACAGTCATGTTGCTGTATTCGGGTTCTGTAAAATCTCCTGATATCGTTTCCGTGACAGGCTTTCTCAGAGTATTTGTCTTTACATAGCCTACAACTCCGTCTGTGGTAGCAATCTTCTTCCAGTCTCCCTCATCTTCTAATACAGTAACCTTATCAGCCTTGTCCACTTTTGTCAGGATCGGGCTTTTTACACCGCCCTGGTAACGTACTTCCGTACTCTTCTTAAGGGAAGCTGTCTGAATCTCGCCCCATTCGCATGTGATCGCAGCCCTGGCCGGCTTTTCATATACGCTGAAATCCATGCCTGTATACTGCTTGATAAATGGAAGCGCAATATATGCCGTTCTGCCTTCTGTTTTCAGTATTACATAATTTTCACTTTTCTTTTCATTGATCTCTGTATATTCTTTACTGCCGACTGCCACTGATATATTTCCATTGGGCAGTGTATAAAGCATGATGCTTTCGTTCGGATCCCAATAGAATCTTTCGTTGATATAATGCCTGACAACGGAATACTCTACATACGGCTGGCCGTCGATCAGTTTTCCCACAGGAATACCGCTTTCTTCGCTTCTCATTACCTGATTATTGATGATCACAGCAAGGTCATTCTCATTTTCCAGCCCATAATATTCATTCAAATCGGCTTCCTCTTTTGATGGACCGTACTTTTGCCAGAAAAGAGCGCCTCCTGCTATGATGACCAATAATACTGCAAGCAATACCAAACGAAGGATCAGATTCCTGCGTCTTCTTCTGGCACGGCTGCTTCTCCTCAATCCGCGCCCGCCCGGGCGCTGTCTGCCCGGAGTTCCGGGAGCTTTCGTATCACGAACGTTGTCTTTCTCAAAAGCATCCGCATTTCTGCCGTTATCCGGCCGTGATGCCCTTGCGGCACTCCGCCTGCTGTCAGCTTCCATGCCTCCTGCCCTGCGCGCGCCGTCTCCTGATGGGATCCTTCTTCCCTGGATACCGCCACCTTCCATATTTCTTCTATTCTGTATGCTGTCAGTTCCGGATGCCCTTCCGCTCTGCGAAGCACCGCTTCCGGACATTCTTCCCGCCTGTGTCCCGCCGGTTCCGGACGGTCTTGCATTGCGCATATCGCCCATCTGTGCTCTTCCAGCCTTACGCAGACTTTCTATTTCCAGTTTTTTTATTCTCCGCAGTTTTGCCGGTTCACCCGTGCTGCCGTTTTGATTTGTGGCATCTAATCCTGTTCCTTCTCTTTCGTCCATTCGTTCCCTCCTGTCCGAACTCCGCCGCATAAAATCGTTCCGGACTTATCCGGACTTTTGACAGGCTTTACACGGCAGACCTCACCTGAACATTATACCACATTTTTTTTATACGTCATCAGTAATTTAGCAAATTGGAAAAATTTTTCCATCTGTACGGTTGGAAATCTCAGCCTGGATAAAAGGGGTATGACCGGTCTTCTCACCTTCTCCTTCTTTTTTTATTGATGTTGTTAAATGAAAGCGCTTCTATGCGTCCGTCCTTGTTCAGCCGATAGTCCCGCATATAGCTGCCTTCTTCCCGTACCATGTGTGCTTTCACCACCTGCATGGGGCTTGCGTTGTTTTCGTCGATCAGAATACATACGCCTTTTTTCTCAAAGCCCTCCAACTCTGTGAACATATTTTCATATAATGTTCCATTGTTCATTTGTTTTGCTCCCTTCGTTTGCTGCAGCCAGATATTTTTTGCTGTCTGACTGTCATGTATCGCCGATCCGCTTTTGCGGATCCATACTCTGTGGTTTTTGATAAATAAGCTGATGCCTGCATATCCGCCAGAAGGAGGTGCGTGTGACATACCGCTTTTGCAGGCAGAAGATAGTACAAACCACTTGTGTTTTACTCTTCGAATCCGTTCCTGATTCTGGAACCTTGATTACTTTGATCTTCAGAATAGATTAAAAGATTATAGCTACAGATATATTTTGCTCGGACGTGTGCAGGACGTCCTTTCAAAAAAATACCATATCCGGCCTCCTTTCATAAGCATGATTTATTTATCCCGGAATACTATCCTCTGTGACAGCCATTATACGGAGCCTGAAAAATAATTTCAATGTGTTTCTTGTTCATAAGTACTGTGGATTTGTTTAAAAGTTCCAAATTTTTTATTATATTTTTTCTTTACATATCCACAGTTATTGTTTATACTAAGGTTGAGGAAGATATATGGGTTGCCCATTGGGTATATGTAGGCGGAAGATATCTGCATACATTATAGTATATCGATTCAGAAGGATGTGATCATATGAAAATCGAAAAACTGAATGAAAATCAAATTCGTTGCACTTTGACACATGCTGATCTGGCGGCCCGCCATTTAAAACTGAGTGAACTGGCTTATGGTACCGAGAACGCAAAGTCTCTGTTCCGTGATATGATTCAGCAGGCATCATTTGACTTTGGTTTCGAGGCTGATGATATTCCCTTGATGATTGAAGCCATTCCGGCTTCTGCAGATTCTATCGTACTGATCATCACCAAGGTTGAAGACCCTGAAGAACTGGATACCAGATTTTCAAAGTTTACTCCTTTTGGCGAATTGGATTCTGCTCATGAGTCTCCATTCAGTAAACTGGAAGGAGCGGAAGAATTCCTGGATCTGCTGAATAAGGTCAAGGAAGCGGCGGCGGGAGTCGTTCAGGCTTCAGAAGAGAAGAAAGCTCCGGAGCCTGTACCGGCAAAGCTGTTCTCATTTGAAAATATCGACCGTGTGATACAGGCTGCACAGCTGATCGCTCAGATGTATAAGGGACGGAATACATTATATCGTGATGCCGGAAATGAAATTTATATTCTGGCGCTCACGCAATCCGAACATACCAGCAATGAATTTAATAAGATCTGTAATATGCTCTCCGAATATGGTACTCTGGAGAGAGTTTCCGGTTCTGTACTGGCATTTTTAGAAGAACATTGCGAAACTGTTATCTCTACAGATGCCGTACAGAAGCTGACAGAAATTTAAAACCCCTCCGCTGTGTGCAAGCGTAAAACGATGATATTCAGGAAAATAATTCCGCCCGTGATTCAGAAGAATCCGGGCGGAATTTTATAGCTGCATTTATGATGGCCGCAAGCAGCCATACATCGGCTGCCTGTCCATATACTTACAATAAGAAACTTTCCGTTTTAATTTCCTGCGGCTTTCATGGCTGCATTGATCTTTTCTACCAGCAGGTCAGAATCAATTCCATGCACCATGGCTGCCTCTGCAAGAGACTCTCCCTGCGCGGACGGGCATCCAAGGCAGTGCATGCCGATCTCCATTAAAATAGGTGCAGCCTCTGGAAAGACATTTAACAGTTCTCCTATTGTTGTATCTTTAGAAATCTGTGTCATTTCTCTTATCCTCCTTTAATATTCAGTGCTTCTTATTATAATCCCAAATTTATGATTTATCAACCGCAGAAAATATATTTTTTTAAGCAAATTTTCAGAATTGTACAACCTTTGAAAACACTTTTTTGACTACTTAAAAGTCAACATTTTTTTCTCTTTTTTTCGACAAAATCCGAATTTCATCATATCTCACCAAAACATCCGTTCTTTTTCACTGTTGAGTAATTCACATAAAAGGGGTTTTTCAATGTGGATAATGTGGATAACTTTTATGAAATCTTTAATTTTCCACGTTTTTTGATACTTTGAGTGTGGATAAGTTGAAAACTCCTGTTTTTTTGCATTCGACATTTTTTTACATTTTTGTGCATTTTGTATATCATATATCTACAATTTCCGCATTTTTCCAGTCCTGAGATAGATAAAAGACCGTTTGAATTGCCTGTCAATTTTAAATATATGGATAAAATGCATCTTTTATTGCCATTTTCCCTCACTATGGACTCAAAAAGGATGGGGCAAAGATATTTTTCATCCCTGTGTATTCTAAAAAGTTTCTTTTTCAATCAAATGAGCTCGCCTACAAGAATTTCTTTTCTTCCGCAGGCAGCTTTGAATGATCCTAAAAACAAAAAACCAGGATATCACCCGCAAGCACAGCAGATTTTTTCCTGGTCTCTTTCCATCCGGCAGTCGAAATTCGCCGAATGGCAGCAACGATATTCTTTGTTTTTTCTACAAAACACGGCGGATGGTAATGATCGGTGCGTAGGTCGCAGTACAGATTCCGATTCCCTGTGCCTCATTCATTGCGTTCACGATGGTTCCGTCTCCCATATAAAGGCCAACGTGTCCGTCATATAATACCAGATCACCCGGAAGCGCCTGATCATAGCTGACTTCATAGCCTACATTTACCATATCATATGTGGTACGCGGCAGTGCAATCCCAAAATTAGCGTAAACCGACTGTACAAATCCGGAGCAGTCCGCGCCATTTGTCAGGCTGGTGCCTCCCCATACATAGGGATTTCCGATAAACTGACAGGCAAAATCAATAACGGCCTGGCCTGCATACTCCTGCGGTGCAGCTTCAACATCCGATACCTCGGCAGTATCATCTGCTTTCTGTGCCGCATCATTCGGGAGCTCGTTCTGTGTTCCGTCCGGAGCTGTATTTCCAGCTTGTGCTCCGCCTGTTCTATCTGACTGAGTCTGTCCGTCAGCAGAGCCGCCTGTCTGAGCCGCACCATCCCCTGCTGTGTGCTGTCCGGCTGTACTGCCCTGCTGTGCTCCGGCCGGATTGTCCGTCCGGGTTCCCACCGTACTGCCTGTCTGAGCCTGGCTTCCGGCTGTTCCGCTGCTGCGATCCCGGCTTTCGGCTGTTCCGTTGCTATGATTCCGGCTTCCGGCTGTTCCGCCGTTTTGATTCCGGCTTCCGGCTGTCCTGTCCGACTGATCCGTTGTTCTATTGTTCCGGGACCGATTCCCTGAAACACGGTTTGACTGGCCGCCGGCAGTCTGTATAGCTTCTGCTCCCTGCTTTTCTTCCTGTTCCAGGCGCTCTTTTTCCTCTTCTTTTGACTCGGCATAGGAAAATGTAGTCTCGGCTTCCACATAATCCCCGCAAACCCATCCGTCAAATTCTTCCACCTTCACAGGATACCAGCCATTTTCCGGTTCACCGGTAATCTCATACTGCTGCCGGAACATGACCTGAGTCAAAATATCATTTTCCGTTCCCTGGCCGCTCCTCACATTGAGAACATCCGCCAGGACTGTTACTACATCCGTCTCGTACTCCTTTGCATGTTTCTTTGCTTCTTCTCCTGTATATAACGAATCGGCAGGTACATAGCCCTCTACGTTTCCTGATCGGATCCGGGTCCAGTCACCTTTATATTCCAGCACTGTGACTGTAGAATCGCTGTAAATCTTACCTGTCCATTCACTCTCTTCGTTGGGGGCATCCCTAACGTAGGAAAAATCTTCTACATTAGAAAATGCCCTGTTTAAATACTCACCCTCGCTTGTTGGAATCAAATACAGATTAATGTTGTCTTTCACATTTGTCTCAAGGCACTCTGTCAGCACAGATTCGATTCCTGCGACGGGCACCGGCGACGTACTCTCTGTCTTGCTGTCGGCCGCTTTCGCCCGGATCACACTCCCCGGAATCATGATGGCTCCTGCCAGTGCAGAAAGCATCACTTTTCGCCTCACATGTGTCACCTTCATATAAAACCTCCTTAAGAAATCTATGACTTTATCTTTTGTAGGAAGTTCTAAATGTTACACAAATGTTAAATTTTGTTACGATGTTATTTTAACAGTATATCAATTGCATGTCAATCTTTTTTACAGACTTTTTATATGCAAACTCTGACATATTATAACAATTCCTTCTATATTATATACATTTTCAGCTAATATTTTGTCAGAAAATAAATTTCAAAAAACTTAAATTTACCTATTGACTTTTTGAGATAAATGATTTATAGTTTTAATTGTAGTAATTATTACTATTATTAATTTTAAAGGAGGATTTCTTTGACAGCGTTAAAGTACAGCCGGCAGCGAGAATCCATCAAGAATTACCTGTTGTCAACCAATGAACACCCCTCCGCTGATATTGTTTACCAGCATGTGAGGGAGGATTTTCCCAATATCAGCCTCGGAACCGTATACCGGAATCTGAAGCTGCTGACCGAGATTGGGGAGGCGGTCAAGATCTCTTCCCCTGACGGGATTGACAGGTTTGATGGTTTTGTCCAGCCGCACAATCACTTTTTCTGCACATGCTGCAGGCGGATCCTGGATCTGGATCTG
>CAYQBE010000113.1:0-16113 GCA_964415625.1 uncultured Clostridium sp. | reverse complement strand
ATTATCATGGGGATCATTGTGGACCGTACAAAATCCCGTTTCGGAAAAGCGCGTCCCTGGCTGCTTCGGATGTGTATTCCCTTCGCGGTATCGGGAATCCTCTTGTTTTCCGTTCCGGCGGGAATGTCTGAGACGGCAAAGCTGGTGTACGTGTTTGTGACCTACAACCTGACGTCCACGGTGATCTACACGGCCATCAACGTGCCCTACTCTTCGCTGAATGCCCTGATGACCCAGGATCCTTACGAGCGTTCGGTTCTGAGTATTTTCCGAAATGTGCTGGCGACCTGCGGAACCCTTCTGATCAACCTGGTGACCCTGCCGCTGGTGAGGGCGTTCGGCGACAACGCGTCCGCATGGACGAAGGCATTTGTGGTACTTGGGATCCTGGCGGTGGCGGCATTTCTCATCAACTTCGCGGGAACGAAGGAACGGGTAAAACCGGCATCCGCAGGAGAAGGTGAGGCACAAAACGTTCCGGTAAAGGAAGGAATCCTGGCGCTGTTCAAAAATAAATACTGGATCATGATGACCGGCGTCCTGGCTTTGTTTTTCCTGTATTACGCCATCAACGGCGGAACTACGGTCTACTACGCGAAAGAGGTTCTGGGGGATGCAGATCTGGTGAGCACGATCAACGGCATTTACAATGCGATCCAGATCATCGGCATGTTCCTGATCGCAAAGCTGGTAAAAAAATACGGCAAGCGCAATGTATTTTCCATCGGACTGATCCTGGCGGCAGTGGGGATGCTGATGCTGGAATTTGGCGGCGGCTCCATGCCGGTCATTATAGTAACCAGTCTGATCCGGGGCGTTGGAAATGCATGCGGCGGCGCGACGATGTGGGCTATGGTTTCCGATACGATCGACTATGGCGAGTGGAAGACCGGATACCGCACGGAAGGGCTTGTAAACAGCGCATGCAGCTTCGGCTATAAGATTGGAAACGGCGTGGGCTCCGCGCTGCTGGGGCTGATCCTGGAGATCGGCGGATATGTGGGGACGGCTTCGGTTCAGACCGCTTCCGCAGTCACCGCGATCCGCGTCTGTTTCGTGTGGATCCCCATCGGAGTATTTGCGGCCTGCTTCCTGATCCTTCGGTTCTATCATCTGGATGATGAATTTGAGGGGATCATTGACGACCTGCAGAAGCGGGCGGCCGGTTCGAAGTAAGAAAATATAGGAAAATAAGAGCATTCCCGAAAGCTCTGCCGCAAGGATGGGGATAAGGGAGTTTACGGGAGCGCTCAATAAGAGAAAAGGAGTATCCTGCTATGATTCAAAATCCAATTTTCAAAGGGTTCAATCCGGACCCCTGTATCTGCAGAAAAAATGATGATTACTATGCGGCAGTCTCTTCTTTTGAGTGGTTCCCCGGAATCCCGGTGTACCACTCGAAGGATCTGAAAAACTGGGAGCTGTATACCCATGTGCTGACTGACGACGAAGAGGTGGAGCTTCGGAAGCTCCCCAGCGCGAAAGGGATCTGGGCGCCCTGCCTGACGTACTGCGAGGCAGAGGACTTATTTTATGTGGTATACGGCGTGATGAATTCCATGAACGCCCGGTATTTCGATGTGGATAATTTCCTGATCACGGCAAAGGATATCCGGGGGCCGTGGAGCAAACCGGTGTATCTCAATTCCGCAGGCTTTGACGCGTCCCTGTTCCATGATGACGACGGGAGAAAGTACTTGGTATCCCTGGAATGGGAGACCAGGGAAGGCTATGAGAAGCCGGGCGAGATCTGCATGGTGGAATATGATCCCGAAAAGCAGGAGGTCATGGGACATGTGAAACGGATCTGGCGCGGGGGCACGGATCGGGGCTGCATCGAGGCGCCCCATCTGACAAAGCGGGGGGAATACTATTACATCATGTGCGCGGAGGGCGGCACAGGCTACAACCACTGTGTCACCATGGGCCGCTCCAAACATGTCTGGGGGCCCTATGAAAAGGATCCCATGAATCCGATCGTCACCAGCCAGCCGGGAGAGTCTTATGAAAGACATGATCCGGATCATCTGAAGCCGAAATATTACAATCCGGATTCCATCCTCCAGAAGTCCGGCCATGGCAGCTATGTGGACCTGCCGAACGGGGAGACCTATCTGCTGCATCTCTGCGCCAGGCCGTTTACGCCGGAACTGTGTTGTACACTGGGGCGGGAGACGAGTATCCAGAAAATGAAATGGACTGAGGACGGGTGGCTCCGTATGGCGGACGGGAGCAATCTGGCGAAAATGGAAATTGAGGAGGCCACGCTTCCGGAAGCTTTGGTGCCTCAGATTCCGGACTTTGATGATTTTGACTCGGAGGAACTGGGACTTTGTTACTATGCGCCCAGGATCATGCCGGAAAGCTTCGTGGACTTAAAAGCCCGGCCAGGATATCTTCGGATGCGGGGGCAGGAATCCAGGACCTCCCTGAACCGGGCCAGCATCCTGGCACGGAAGCTGACCAGCGTCTATGCCACGGTCACCACGAAGATGGAATTTCAGCCGGAGGTCTATCAGCACAGCGCGGGCCTGATCCTTTACTATGACAATATGAACTATGTCAACCTGCGGAAATATTACAGCCAGACACTGGGCGGAAGCGCTCTGTCCATCGTCCATCTGGAAAATGGCGAGAAGAAGGAGATGGTGGATACCAGGATCGGCGTCCGGGATGTGCCGGTTTATCTCAGGATGAAGATGGAGGGGCGGAGGTTCCATTTTGAATGGAGCTATGACGGGGAAGCGTATACCCCCATCGGCGGGGAATTTGAGACCGCAAAATTCTCGGATGAATATTGCAGGTTCGGGGAATTTACCGGAACCTTCGTGGGAATGACCTGCGCGGACCGGGCAAGGCATCGGCATTATGCGGACTTTGATTTCTTTGAGTATATTGCGGATGAGACAAGAGATGTAGACTGAAAACAGGGGGATGCCGTTACTGTGAGCTCCCGGTCAGGGAGTGAACAGTAACGATGTCGGAAAATGACGGTATGCTTCTGAAAGCCGCTGCCTTGATTTACAGGATGGCCTGTGGTAACATATAGGACAGGAAGAGAAGAACTGGTGTAACGACTCAGCACAGGATAGCGCATTTACTGCGCTATCCGTATGAAAACGTATAAGTCGCAAGAGCAATCCCCATTGCCACAGGCAATTTTCATGGGATTGCGGCGTAACTGCGAAGGTACTGAGCAGTTACGAACTGGTTTGCATATAACGGCATTGCTGCGGGGCGCATGGAGGTGTGGATATGGGGAACTATCTGAATCCGGGGAGCAAAGGATTTCGCGAGAGTCTGAATTCTGCAATATATGTAGATAAAACTTTACTGATTGAAAAGACGAATGCAGTTCTGGATACAAGACAGAAGTTTTTATGCGTCAGCCGGCCAAGGCGTTTTGGAAAATCAATGGCCGCCGATATGCTGGCTGCATACTATGACCAGGAGGAGGATTCTTCCCGCCTCTTTGAAAAGCTTGCGATCAGCCGGAAGGAATCCTACAAAAAGAACCTGAACCAATATGATGTTATTAAGATTAACATGCAGGAATTTCTCAGCGTCACGAACAATATAGATGAAATGCTCCGGACATTACAGTCGAGGATCATTGCAGATTTAAAAAGACGATATCCGGAGTATGTGGAGGGAAACCATCTGATGTTTGTGATGCAGGATATTTTTTCTTTCACGAAAAAGTCCTTTGTCATCCTGATTGATGAGTGGGACTGTCTTTTCCGTGAATACCAGCAGGACAAAGATGCCCAGAAGAAGTATCTTGATTTTCTCAGAGGGTGGCTGAAAGATAAAGATTATGTGGCGCTGGCCTACATGACCGGCATCCTGCCGATCAAGAAATACGGCTCACATTCTGCTCTGAATATGTTTACCGAGTATTCGATGACAGATCCGGGAGACCTGGCAGAATATTTTGGATTTACGGAGGAGGAAGTAAAGACACTTTGCTCAGAATATCAGATGAGCTTTGACGAGGCAAAAGCGTGGTATGACGGTTATCAGCTGGTTACACATGGAAAAAATGGAGCCATATGCCGTTCCATGTACAGTCCGAAGTCTGTGAGCGAGGCGATGCTGCGGCATCGGTTTGGAACATACTGGAATCAGACGGAGACCTATGAGGCATATGTAACCAATTTGCGAAGCAAATTGATTACCTGCTTGCCCGCTATTTGCGAAGCAAATTTTGAATGCGGGCAATTCCCGTTAGAATCTTATATTGATATGGATATGGACGGATTAAAGGATGCGGTGATCCGGATGCTGGCGGGCGATGAGATTCCTGTTAATACTGGGACATTCAGTAATGATATGACGACGTTTGCGGCAAAGGACGATGTCTTGACACTTCTGGTGTATCTGGGCTATCTGACATATAACAGCCTGTCAAAAACGGTTGCAATTCCGAATAAGGAAGTTTCACAGGAGTATGTCAATGCTATCCGTACAATGGACTGGCATGAGGTGACAAACTCCGTGGAAGCTTCAAAAAAGCTTCTTGAAGCGTTGTGGGCAATGAACAGCAAAGCTGTGGCAGAAGGAATTGACCGTGCGCACAGAGAAGTTTCAATTCTACAATATAATGATGAGAATGCACTCAGCTGTACGATTAATCTGGCATTTTATTTTGCCAGAGAGTACTATACGATCATCAGGGAGCTGCCAGGCGGAAAAGGATTTGCGGATATTTGTTTCATTCCGCGGAAGCGGTATTTGGATAAACCTGCGGCAGTGATCGAACTGAAATGGAATAAAACTGTGTACGGCGCGATTGCGCAGATAAAAGACAGGCACTATGTAGAGTCTTTGAAGGATTATTTGGGAAATTTGCTTCTTGTGGGTATAAACTATGACAAGAAAACAAAAAAGCATAGCTGTTTTATAGAGAAAATGCAAAAAGAAGAATAGGAGTGATGGGTTCAAACAGGACACATATGGCTGGAGCGGGTTTACGTTACCCAGCGGACATGTGGAAAAGGGCGAGTCCATCGTAAACGCTGTCATCCGGGTGGTGGAAGAGGATGAATGGAAGATTGTGCTAAAATAGGGGCTTGCCGGGAAAAGCCCCCGTTTTTTACGCACGAAAAAAGGTTATTTTACGGAAATGCCATCCGATGCGATCGGGAGTGTCACCATAAAACTGCTTCCCTGCAAGGGGCGGCTTTTTACCATAATGGTTCCGTGATGCAGCTCCACGATCTTTTTTACAAGGGCGAGACCAAGTCCGTTTCCCTCGGAAGAATGTGAGGAGTCCCCCTGATAAAATTTATCAAAGATGAAATGCTGTGTTTTGCCGTCCATTCCGAAACCATGGTCTGTGACCGTGGCGGTAAAGGAACTGCCGTGTATACTCATCGACAGAGTGATCTTACTTTTGGACGGAGAAAATTTTATGGCATTGTCGATCAGGTTTGTCCAGACCTGCTTCAGCAAGGCTTTGCTGCCGGTCATTTCAAGCTCCTGCAGGGCAAAGTCAAAAGAAATTTCTTTTTCCGACCATTTGCTCTCCAGCAATACGACACACTGGCGAATCTGTTCCCCTACATTAAATTTTTCAGGATCAGTTAAAAGCGTCATACTTTCTACTTTAGAAAGATTCAGCACATTGGAAGAAAGCTCGGTCAGCCGTTGGGCTTCTTCGATGATGATATCCAGATATTCCGTCTGCTCCTCTGCAGTCAGATCCCCTTTTTTTAATAATCTGGCAAAACCAAGGATTGAGGCCATAGGGGTCTTAAACTCGTGTGAGAAATTATTGATAAAGTCGGAGCGCAGCATTTCAATTCCTGCAAGCTCTTCTGTCATCTGATTAAAGCAACGGGATAATTCCCGAAATTCCTTTGGATGCTCCAGATAGATTTTGGTCTGAAAATTCCCTTCGGATACGGAATGGATGGCCTCCATAAATTTACGGAGCGGCCGCAGCGGAACATGTCCGATACACAAGGTGAGGACAGTTCCGATCAGGATACTGATCATACCGGCACGGAGCAGAAACGGAAGCAGGGACCTTTCGGGCACAGGCGGCCTGTCCATGATCCCGTGTTCTAATAAAAACAGGATGACGGTATTGCTGATAAACATCGTTAAAGTGAGAAGTATAAAAATAATGCCGGTACTGAGCAATACAATATTTGCGGGAAATCCGCTTCTTTTTTTCATGGTGTATCCTCCGTGATCTGCGCCTTATATCCAAGCCCCCGGATCGTGATGATCGAAAAATCCGGACAGCCTTCAAAACGATTTCTCAGACGGTTGATATGCACGCTGACCGTCGCGTCCGAGGAATCCGTGGATGGCCCCCAGATATCCTCCATTAACTGGATGCGCGTAAAAATCTGGTTCGGGTAAGACAAGAGTTTGTACAGCAGGTAAAATTCCTTCTGAGGCAGGATCTGTTCGCCGGCCCCGGAGCTTACAGACAGGGTATCATAATTCAGAGTCGTATTTCCTACGGCCAGCCTGCGCTCCGACACGATCTTAGAACGCCTGAGAAGCGCCTTGATCCGCAGAAGAAATTCCTCCTCATCGACAGGCTTTGTCATATAGTCGTCCGTTCCGGATCGGAATCCACGCTTGATATCCTCGGGAAGCTGTCTGGCGGACAGCATCAGGATGGGAATGTCATTGCCGCATTCCCGGAGCAATTTTGCAAAAGCATATCCATCCATGCCGGGCAGCATGATATCCAGTACGATCAGATCTATGCTTTGCTTCTCCATGATATTGAGCGCTTCTTTGGATGAGTCAGCGCCAAAGGTCTTGTAGCCGGCAGAAGAGAGAACCGCAGATAAAAATCTACGGATATTTTTATCGTCGTCTACGATCAACAGCTGAAACATAAAAATACCTCCCCGAATCATTGCGTGCTCCTGGAAATTCTTTGTATTCGAATTTATGAGAGTAATCATTGTTCAATTATAGCATGAAAACCAAAACGGAACATAAAAAAATGCTGTTTCATATGTAAATTAACAGTTTTTTCACATTCTGCCCGGCGTAGTTTAAGTTGAGTTTATCTTCCTGCCTTACGATATCTCAAGGGAGCCCCGTTATGGCCATCCGGCCGTTTCATAAGGTATACCCAAGGGCATCCCATTATGGCCATCCGGCCATTTCACAAGGTATACCCAAGGGCATCCCGTTATGGCCATCCGGCCATTTCACAAGGTATAGTAAGGGAGTTATGATAGATGGAAAATCATGAATTGACGAGTCCTTCATCAGGGATCAGGAAGACAAAATTTACTTGCTTGAAAGACCAGCAGCGTTCCCTTAACATGCAGATCCGTCTGGCAATGCAGCTGCATGACAGAACGGTTCAGGATGAGTTGGAGCGGAAGCTGAAGGAGGTTACGGATCAGCTTGAGCATATTCTTTATTGAAAGTGCGGCAGGCAGATCTGTCATGATGCATTTTTCAAAAAATCACTGAATTCCTTCAATTCCTTTTTCTTCTCCTCCGAAAGCTGATTGAATTCAATATTTTGAATTGCACCCTCCAACGCATACAGGTGTACCAGGCAGACCTGGGGATAAGCCTCTTTCAGTTTTATAAAGGCCTGCCTGGAGCCGGTTTCTGCAAGCTTTTCGGAGGAATCAATGCCGACAGATGTCAGCTTTCCTGCCATTTCTTTTCCGATATTTTTCATAGACATTAATTCAGACATGTTTTTTCTCCTTATTGGTCCAGTTTCCGGGATTCATATCATCCGGCACCAGCCCCGCCAGAATATCTTCATAATGCTTTACTTTACAGTCCATAAATTCTGCGGTTGCTTTCGCCTCCTCCGCTTTTTTGTGAGCCTGTCCGCACTGACGGAGGATGATCTGGTATCTTGCGCGCAGATTTTCCTCCGACTCCTCCAGACTGCATAACCGGCAGTATTCTTTGATGTCTTTGAGAGGAGTGCCGCAGCTTTTCAGACAACTGATCCCCTGCATCCAGCTGACCGATTCGTCATCAAATACGCGGCGGTTCTGTTCATCCCTCCGGCAGGGCAGCAGGTTGATATCCGTATAATAGCGTACAGTGTGTTCTGTAGTGCCAAACATTTCCGCAAACTGTTTCATGGTGTAGTTCATAAAATCTTCTCCCGGTGCAATTTATTCTGCAAACTAAAAAAGGTATTGACTTCGAGTTACACGAAGCTGATATACTCATTATAATGCGAGGAAATGCTTCGCGCAATATTTATTTTCAGGTTCTGAACAGCAGCAATATGAAAAACGTTACAGTTCACTGGCCAGCCAGCGAACTGTAACGAAAAAACAGCTGTTCAGAGCAGTTCCTTAGAACAGGTAAAATATCAATCACAAGAAATGGAGAGATCAGACATGGGATATTTAGGAGAAGAGATCAGAAAGTTAGGATTCGGCCTGATGCGCCTGCCGCAGAACGACGGCGTGATCGACGTGGAACAGGTCAAGGAAATGACGGACTTATTTATGGAGGCCGGATTTACCTATTTTGACACGGCCTGGGCTTATGCGGGAAGCGAGGATGCCATCCGCCAGGCGCTGGTGGAGCGTTATCCCCGGGACAGCTATCAGCTTGCCACAAAAAATGCGGCCTGGATCAACTGCAAGACAAAGGAGGAAGCGTACGCACAGTTTGATACCTCACTTGCACAGACTGGAGCGGGATACTTTGATTTTTACCTGCTCCATAATCTGGGGGAAGCAAGATCCAGATATTTTGACGAATACGACATGTGGAACTGGGTAATGGAGAAAAAGAAGGCGGGACTGATCAGGCATGTGGGATTTTCCTTCCATTCTACCCCGGAAGAATTGGAAGAGATTTTGACCGCACATCCGGAGATGGAATTTGTCCAGCTCCAGATCAACTATGCGGACTGGGATAACCCGGCAGTGCAGTCAAGACGCTGCTACGAGGTGGCAAGAAAGCACGGGAAACCGGTTGTCATCATGGAACCGGTGAAGGGCGGCATGCTGGCGACACCTCCGGAGTCCGTGCAGAACATCCTGAAAGCAGCCGAGCCGGAAAGCTCCGTGGCTTCCTGGGCGGTTCGTTTTGCGGCGGATCTGGAAGGCGTGATCACCGTGCTGTCCGGCATGAGCAATGTGGAGCAGATGAAGGATAACCTTTCCTACATGAAGACATTTGACGGATTGACGGACAGCCAGAAGGAGACACTGAAAAAAGCGCAGGAAGAGCTGAAACGGATTCCGCTGATCCCCTGTACGACCTGCAATTACTGTGCGAAGGTATGCCCCATGAATATCGGCATCTCCGGATCCTTCACGGCCATGAATTATCTGACCCTCTACGGCGATACCGCCCTGGCAAAGAATCAGGAGGGATGGCTTGTAGGCGGACATGGGCTGAAACGGGCGGACGAATGCATCAAATGCGGCAAATGTGAGGAAGCCTGTCCACAGCATATCGCCATCCGGGAGAACCTGGTGAAGGTGAGTGAAGCGCTGATCAAATGATCGTGCGTCTGAGACAGCCGGCGGACCTGCCTCTGATCGAATTACTATTCACAGTCAGCTAAAAGCTGATTGAAGGTTACTATTCACACGGTGTCGTGCACTTGCTGCACAGCATCCGGCCAATACGGTAACGATTGAAGCAGAAAAACACTGCATTCACGCAGAAGCTATTGTACCGGACCAAGATATGGGCTAAAATAGAATTAACAAACATCGTGAATCATTGCCGTTTGTGCGAACGGCGGAAAGGAGGCCCATATGTTGAAGCTGAGAAGACACAGGAACTTGTTTGTGATCCCGTTGATCGGTCTTATGCTCATATCCTGTACAAGAGGACAGCCCTCTGATTCTGAGGCAGAAGAGATCATTCATGATTTCTGGCAGGGGGATTATGAGTATACCGTGTATAGCAGACACGGCGAAAGCCTGGAACGATCCCTTGGAGAAATGGAAGGGAAACTGATCTCCGACCCCTATCAGCAGTATGAACAGGCAGCGGACGCATCGGTGGTGCAGGGAATCGTGGAGCAGTATTGGCATATGCGGGACGGAAATGTAGAGCATCACTTTAAAATGTCCGTATCCAACAGGCCCGATTACTGGACGACGATTGAGACCGGTACGAAAGGAAGCGATCTGTACATCAAAGAAGACCTGACATTTACCTTTGACCGGGAAGAGACCGTTTCCGGCCGGGAACTTTGTGTATACCGCACGCAGTACGAAGAGGAATGTGTTGCGGATTATTCCCAACTGCCGGAGGAGGATGGAAAAGTTCCGGAAAAGTTTACGCTTCCCTTTACGATGGTCATGGAATACTACATTGATTTTACGGAAAAAGAGGTTGTCCGGATCCGGCTTGACGGCACCGATTCCGCCAGGACAGCAGAGATCGCGAACCTGATGTATTCCGGAATGACACAGGAAGAAGCAGAAGAGGAATTCCGGGAGAACAGATCAGAAGAAACTTATGAAGTCATATACGATATCAAAAATTTCAACGGGGCGGTTGAGATTGATCCTCCGGAGGATTTGAAAGAATTGTGAGATCAAGACAGAACAAGATTCTAAGGCAGAGTTAAAAAATGATTGACATAAAAGTATTCATTGCATATAATAATATCAGATACAGCGCGCTGTATCTAGTGGGCTAACACTTAAATCCGAAATACTTGCCGGACGTATGTGCTGGTTGTTGGCAGGCAACGTAAAAACCTGAAACGCTTACTGGACATATGTGCCAGCCGTTGGCGGACAACACAAAAATTAGCAGTAAAAGAGAGTTGGTAATGCTGAGGTATTATAACTCTCTTTTTATGTTGGCGGGGAGAGGAATATGAATCATACATATACAAAGAAAGAAGCGCTGCAGATTGTAATTACATCAGCAAAAGAGTATGCTGAATTACTGGAAGGTCTAAACTTTCTATTTATTTATCGGAATCGTAATAATCATAAGATTGAATTTTTCGAAGCTGTTTTTCTTCCAAGGAATTTTCAACATTTGACAGGAATTGAATTTATAGACGCAAAAGGTAATCTAAGGAAGAATGCAGTATTTTTTTACAATAAATGTCTTGATAATACAATTACAGAAGATGAGATCCGGTTTAAAGAGGACGGTACAACTCCACTAAAGTTAGAAGCATTACCAATGTTGCTTCGATTTTTACATTTTTCAAAAATGACGGCAATATACAATGGTAAAAAACCAAAGCTGGCGGTTAGCCGGATTACGGGAACAATAAATTATTGTCTTGGTTTTATAAAAGAAGGAAAATATTATGTTCCGGGATCCTGCTTGAAGGAGGACATCCGCAAGCTGGGAGATCCTGTATCACAGATTCTGGCAGTTATGTCTAAAAGAGCAAATCGATTCGAGCCTGTATATAAAGAGCTCCGTTATGTAGCTAAAGGTGTTCCGCTCAACAGGCTGATATTGCCGGATGAATTAAATCATCTGATATCATTAGAGAAATATATCGAAAAATGAATGAAATAACTCTCAGGAGATGCGCGCTGCGGCGTACAAGACAGATGTCGTCTTTCAACCGCCGCAGGCACGGATTTTACAATCAAGTTTTTTTCACATCATCCCCAGATACTTCAAGATCATCATAGACAGATTCATATTCATAAATTCTTCCCCCACCGCAAGCTCACACCCCATCAATTCCCGGATCTTCCCCAGCCGGTACAGCAGCGTATTCTTATGGATATGCAGGTTTTTCGCCACCAGGGCAGACTGCCCCGGCTGGTGCAGATATTCCTTCAGGGTAGGGATCAGCTCTGTTCCCTTTTCCTGGTCATACAGGTAAAGCCGCATCAATCCCGGATGCACCAGAAACCGGATATTGACCCCGTTTCGCTCTGCGGTCTCCAGCATGTTATACACATAATAATCACTGTAATAATACACCGGCGAAGGGTCTTTGAGCTTTAAACCCAGTTTCACCGCATCCACGGCCTGTTGATAGAAAGTCGGCATATCCTCCAGCTGCCGGAAAAAATTGCTGATTCCGGCCTTGAGCTGATTGGCCGAAAGATAATCCGCAAGCTGGCTCATTTCATATTCACTGAGTTTCTGAAACAACTCCCTGCTGATAAAAAATACGATCGTATCCTCATAGATCACATAGATACTCCCTGAAAAAATCTGGATCAGCCGTTCCAGGATCACATTAAGCTGCAGGTCGGAGGTGCTGTGTCCGGCAGGCGGAATGGCGACGATATAAAAGGTTTCCTTCAGATTGTAGCCCAAAAGCCGCAGCCGTTCCCGGATCCTGGACGCGTCCTGGCCCGGATTTTTCAGCAGGTCGGACAGGAAGTAGGAATACATCACGCCTTTATTTCTCGTATAGGCGGAATCCTTCTGCAGCTCCATGGAAACCAGGTTGGAAAACCGATGGAAGAAATCCGCGTCAAATTCCCGGAAGGGATGTTCGGATTCCAGCATCATGATATGCCCCACCTCGATCCCCTGGATGCGGATCGCATCCACCAGCATGCCTTTCTGCACCAGTTCATTCACATAATAATAAGCCGAATCCGCCTTGCGGATCTTTTCGTCCAGGCGGTTGGCGCGGATGGATGCGATCCCCTGCTCGCTGATGTAACCGGACTGGCTTTCCGCGTTGAAAAATGCGTTGTCCGGGATCAGTCCGGCGGAGATCGCCAGATATTTATGCTGGAGATCCACCACATAGATGGGATTGCCCAGGATCCGGGCGGCCGTGTCCACCAGATACTGCAGTCCATTTCCCGAAAACAGGGCATTGACCAGGAGATGCATCCCGGCGGTGATCTCCTGGAGCTGGGACAGATGTTCCAGGCAGTCGTTGAACAGCGCGGCTTCGGAGACGGACGGGCCGAAATAGGCTACGGTAAAGGAGCTGCTGTCATAATGGGAAAAATCTGCCGGCTCCCCGCAGCAGAAAAAGGTAAATTCCGATGGCAGCTCTGGATCTGGCAGGCGGGAGGCCAGGCCCAGATAAAGCGCGGCCGGGTCAAACACAGTCTGGGCAGGATCCCAGAGCCTCGCATACAGCAGATCCCGGGAGTCGTCCACCCTTCCAAATACCTGCGGTTCATAGCCTTTTTTTCTTAATTTTGATAATAATACGGAATATTCCATAGATCCTCCTTCATGTATGGTTGGAACTGCGCGCCAGATCAATCTGTATATCATCGTATGCAGAAAAGCTGCCGGCGACAGCTTTTTCTGTATTGTGCGTTCGTACAAAAAGCATGTATCTCAAAATAGAAACATTGGGTACAAATACGATGAATCCAATGCATTTATTATATATAATAAATGTACAATCGTAAAGAGAAAAAAACCTCTTTCGACAGGAAAAATTTTCTAACTGTAGGTGATCAAAAACACAGGGAAAGGAAGTTGATTATGACAACATTAGGAAAGTATGGAAGAAGCGTGTCGATCATTGGCGTCGGCTGTACCCCGTTCATGTACACGGTGGACAATCCCGAGACAGACGGGCTGACCGAAGGGGAAATGTTCGGTTACGCGGCGCTCAAAGCCATGGAAGACGCCGGGGTGAACCCGCAGGATGTAGACTTTTATTTTCACGGACAGGCGAGCCCCTTGAACGGCTCCAATTACCTGACCCCCAACATCCAGATCGGAAACTGGTTCGGCATGAAGGGAAAGGGTTCCATCCACCATTCCGAAGCATGCTGCACCGGCTATCTGGCGATCGAGCAGGCGGTCAACGCGGTTGCCTCCGGAAAATACAACTGCGTGCTTACCGGGGCTGTAGAGTTTGGAGACAGTACACCGTCTCCGGCGGACAGCGTGGAAACTCCGAAGCATCCCTACAAGAGGGATAAGATGACCATGGACAAATTCCTGAAAACCACCTCATGGCTGTATGACCGTACTTACACACGGGGTCTGATGGCAGGGCAGGAGCTGATCTACGACGACGCGGCGGAATGGTATGTCAGGACCAGAGGAATCACTGCTGAGCAGATGAACAATACCCTGAACTGGATGTGCATCAATAACCGGAGAAATGCATCCGTAAATCCATTGGCGATCGAGAGAAAGACTTATGAATCGCTGGCCGAAGAGGCAGGCATGACTCTGGACGAATACATGAACTCTCCGTACAATCCGCGCATGGGAGACTTCTTACGTGCCGGCGGTGTGGAGCTGAAATGCGACGGCGCGGCTGCTGCCATCGTATGCGCCACCGAAATGATCCCGGAGATTGCGAAGAACTTAAAGCATAAGCCCATCGAAGTGATCGGGATCGGAAGCGCGGCCTGCGAAGCGACCACTCCTCATTTTGAAGTACGCGCTACGGAAGAAGCGGTGCGCCAGGTATACGAGCTGACCGGATTGACCGGGGAGGACCTGGATCTGTTCTATGCCAATGACTTTATCATCACGTCCCACCTGGTATCGGCGGAGATCGCGGGCTATCTTCCCTACGGCGAGGGCTGGAAATATATCTGCGACGGGCGGACCGCATGGGACGGCGACAAACCGATCAACACCAACGGCGGACGGACCTCCTTCGGACACGCCCATGCGGCTTCCGGGCTTGCGGACGTATACGAAGCATGCAAGCAGATGTGGGGAGAATGCGGTGACCGTCAGGTGAAAAAGCTGCCGAAGACGACCATGCTCCGGGGATACGGCGGAGCGCAGAACGTTGCGGCGGTTGTGATTCGGACATTGGAGAAATAAAAGAGTGAGTGACTGGGGACACCCGGAGCGGGTGCGAACAGAAACCATGATAATGCGAGGAGGCATAGCATGAGTATCAAATTAGAAAAAGTAGTGCAGAAATTTTATGAGGGCCTGGAAGAGGGCAAATTTCTCGGGCGGAAATGTCCGAAATGCGGAAATGTAGAATTTCCGCCGGTATATGCCTGCAATGCATGCGGCAGTTATGAGACGGAATGGTATGAGATCAGCGGAAAGGCAAAGCTGCATTCCATCGTCCTTCCGGCGGCCCTGTCCTCAAAACCGGAATATAAGAAGCTGGGAAAATACGCGTACGGCGAGGTGGAGCTGGAAGAAGGGACACGGCTCAATGCGGTAGTACGCGGCATCAGCAAGAAAAACAGGGCGGAAATGTCCGCGAAGCTTCCGCTGAACTGCCACGCATCCATCTTCGAGCGGGAAGGCGGATTCAAGACGGTCGTGTTTGACTTGGATGAATGATCGGAAAAGCTGGGAATGAGAACAAAAAAATGCATTATAAAAAAGAAAAGGAGACGAAAATCATGGAAAGAAAAGAATTAGAAGCACAGGTAATCCAAATGGTAGCAACCTCTTACAAGCAGGACGCGGCATCCCTATCCACAGAGACATTATTCAAAGAGGACCTGGGCGGGGCATCCATCCAGATGGTGGCGCTCGTTTCTGAGATTGAGAACGAGCTGGATGTGGAGCTGATGCTTGCGGATGCCAGCGGCTGCGCGACCATCGGCGACTTGGTAGACCTGATTGAAGGAGAAATGTAAAAAATGAGTGTACTGGACCAGATTTATCTGAGGGCAAAAGAAAATCCAAGAAAAGTCGCGTTTCCAGAAGCCATGAATGAAAAGATGATGCAGGCCGCGTACGAGACCGGGAAAGAGGGCTATATCATCCCGGTGCTGGTGGGCAACGGCAGTGAAATCCGGGAGGCGGCCAGAGAAAGAGGCTATGAGGAAAGCGTATTCACCATCGTGGATATCAGCGAGGAAGAGTATAAGAAGACATTGATCGACAAATATGTAGCGCTTCCCCAGACTATTTTGAAGGAAAAGGCGCTGAACCGGAGAATGCAGAATCCGCTGTACTACGCCATGGTCATGCAGGCGGTGGAGGAAGCGGACGTGACCTTCGCGGGCATCGACAACACCACGGGGGATGTACTGCTGGCTGGGCAGATGATCATCGGATTGAAGGAAGGCATCAGCACCGTTTCCAGTATCGGCCTGTGTGATATTCCGGGCTTTTCGGGAAGCGAAGGGTCTCTTCTTGCGATCGGGGACAGTGCGGTCTGCACCAACCCGGACGCAAAGCAGCTTGCAGATATTGCGATCTCCGCCTGCGATACAGTGAAGGCGCTGCTGGAATGGGAACCCCGGTGCGCCATGGTCAGCTATTCCACCC
>CAYQBE010000112.1:0-16227 GCA_964415625.1 uncultured Clostridium sp. | reverse complement strand
CAGACAATGCGGCTTTACTAAAAATATTTTGTTTGTTTTTTCTCTATGGCAGTTTTGAAAATCTCCCGGATGAACAGGAAAGATAAAACCAGACAATAGAATGTATCCTGATCTGAGATATCCTATCAGGTAAGATGTTTAAACATAAATGGTTCCTCTGTATCGGAACACCGTCCGCATAAATAAGTCTATAACAGATGATATAAAATGTCAATATAAATTCACTTTTAAACAGTTCCTAAATAAATCTTCATTTTTTGTAGGGAAATTATAGATATTTTTATCGTATCCTGTTCTTAGGCACTAAGGAACAATTTCCAACCGTACAGTTAGAACAGGAGGACCCTATGGCTACAAGAATTAAGATAGAAAATCTCAACCAATACTACGGAAAAAAACAGGCTCTAAAAGGTGTCAGCCTCACCATCGAGTCTGGAATGTTCGGCCTTCTGGGGAGGAACGGGGCCGGAAAGACCACGCTGATGAAGGTGCTGGCGACCCTGCTTCCCAAATCGGAAGGGCAGATCTCCATCTGCAAAAGGCCGGTGGAGCGCGCCAGGGAGGTGCGCAAGATCACGGGTTATCTGCCCCAGGAATTTTCCATGTACCCCAATATGAGCGTCTATGAAGCAATGGATTACCTGGGCGTGCTCTCCGGGCTTTCGAAGGCCCAGCGGAAGGAGCGGATCCCGGAGCTTTTGGAACGGGTGAACCTGCAGGATGACCGGCGGAAAAAGGTGAAGGCGCTCTCCGGCGGCATGAAGCGGCGGCTGGGCATTGCCCAGGCCATCCTGCACGACCCGAGGGTGCTCATTGTGGATGAGCCCACAGCCGGGCTGGATCCGGAGGAACGTGTCCGGTTCCGCAACCTGTTGTGCGAGCTTGCGGAAGGGCGGATCGTCATCCTTTCCACCCACATCGTGGGAGATATCGAGGCAACCTGTGAAAATATCGCCGTTCTGGACCGGGGCGAGATCATTTACCAGGGAACGGTGCCGGAGCTCATCAGCCGGGCGGAGGGCCGCGTGTACCAGGCGGAGATCAGCAAGGGGGAACTGGAAGACCTGAAAAAACGCTGTACCGTGACCAGTATGCTGACTCTGGGAAATAACGTCATGGTACGGTTCCTTTCCGAGGAGAAGACCTTTGCGTCGGCAAAGCGCTGCGACGCGGGTGTGGAGGACGCGTACATGTATCTGATGCAGGGAAGGGGAGGTGAAGCCGGATGTTCGGACAGCTATTGATCAAGGAATGCCGACAGACCGCGAGAAGCCTGATCTACTGGCTCATCGTCCTGGTGCTGATCTTCGACTTCACGACACAGCTCGGGGAAATGGATATCCGCACAGAGCCCCAAAGAGGACAGGCGGATTATGGTTACAAAACCAGCAGCGATGAGGCGGATATCATGAAATCCACACTGGGAGAACTGGTGCAGGAATATATAAGGGGCAGCTACACCACCTATCCCATCGGCTTCTACAAAAGTGTCACACTGAATGAAAAGGAAGAGCAGCAGATCAGAGAAATCGTGCGGGAAACCACCGGAATCTCTGGCCCGGAGGAGGCAGAGGAGACCATGAAAAGCTGGTATGAGATCCAGCGCGCTGCAGCAGGGGACAGCCAGGAGATCATGATGAAAAATCTGGAGATCGAGCCGGCGGCCGGCCTGTCCTATGACCGTTTCACCGAGCTGATGGACCAGGCCGACGCGATCCTGGGAGGCGGCTCCAGCTATGGGAAAACCTACCGGGGCAGCAATGCCCAGGTTCCTAAGACCTACGAGGACGCAATAACAGAATATCGGGAGCTGATAGAAAAGGACCGGCTGACCGGAGGCTATGCAAGGCTTTTCTCCGATTATATGGTCATCTTTTTGGGGCTTGTGCCTGTATTCCTGGCCGTGACCAGAGAGCTGCGAGACCGGCGCTCCGGCATGCAGGAGCTGATCTGTTCCAGAAAATGCTCCTCCTTCGTGATCATTTCCAGCCGTTACGCGGCCATGGTGGTCATGCTGATCCTTCCGGTGCTGCTGATCTCCCTGGCTCCCCTCTCCCGGTGTATGAAATATGCCTCCGGAGCGGGCATTTCCGCGGATGTATTTGCCTTTGCAAAATATACCTTCGGGTGGCTCACGCCGACGATCATGACCGCTGCGGCTGTGGGGATGTTTTTTACGGAGCTGACGGATACGGCGCTGGGCGTCCTCGTGCAGGGAGTATGGTGGTTTTTTGCGGTATTCGGCGGAGTAAATACCCTGCCCGGCGGGATGTACGGCTGGAACCTGATCCCACGGCACAACACGGAAATGAATTGGAGCGGGTATCAGAGCGGCTTCGCGCAGCTTGCGGCAAACCGGATCCTGTATGTTCTGCTGTCACTGGCGCTGGTCGCGCTTACAATCCTGATCTATGATCAGAAGCGGAAAGGAAGATATCGTGTACGCAGCTGGAAGCTCTCCGAACTTATAAACCGTCGGCAAGAAAAATGAAAAGGACGGTACAATGCATACAGCTAGAAAAAACGAAAGAAGGGTCTCTTATATCATGGAAAAATATTGGCAGATTGAAAAAGTCAATTTAAAATATCATGTTCCGCTGCATATTCTTGTATGCGTGCTGCTGCTCGGCGTCTCGCCGCTCCTCATGGGGGTGGCGAACCTGTCGGCAGAGGATACGGCAAAGGTACTGGAACGGTATACGGCGCTGATCGGCATTGTCATGCTCACCCCCGTGTTTCTGCCCGAGCAGGACAAAAACCTGCGGGAACTGGTGAGCGCCAAATATACGGACAGTGCGGCCGTTTACCTGGTCCGCATTCTGGGAAATATATTTGTGCTGGCATGTCTTCTGGGGCTGTATATTGTTATGCTTCGGCTGAACCAGTGCAGCTTCCCGGCGGTAAGATATTTCCTGGGAACCCTGGCGGAAATGCTGTTTTTCGGCGGGCTGGGGCTTGGCGTTTACGGCCTGACCGATCACCTTGTGGCGGGATATATGGCGGCGATGGTGTATTATATTTCCGCGATTGGAATGGGAAGCAAGAATCCGTTTCTAAGGCTGTTTTATCCATTTTCCATGTCCGCCGGAAGCTATACGGAGAAATATTTTCTGTTCGCGGGAGCGGTGGTGCTGATGGCGGCGGGGGTATATTTGCGGTGCAGGAGGAAGTGATATTCCGCCTGTACGGTTGCGATTCAACAGGTCATTCGCATACAATTTATTACAATACAAATGACCTGTTGAATCGGCAACTCACTTATTAATGAGCAAAAATCGGCTGCGTTAGCAGACGGACTCATTCTACATCAGCTTCCTGAATAATTCCTTCAGATCTTCCACGCTGGTATCCTTCGGATTCCCCGGACAGCAGGCATCCGCAAATGCGGATTCTGCCAGGAAGTCCAGATCTTCTTCCTTCAGAGCTTCCAATTTGGACGGGATCCCCACATCCTCGGAAAGCTGGCGGACTGCCTTGACAGCGGCTGCCCGGTACTCTTCCTGGGACATTCCCGCGGTGTCCACTCCCATCGCTTCTGCAATATCTCTGAACTTTTCTCCGGTCATCTCCGCATTGTATTCCATTACGATGGGCAGCATCATGGCGCAGGCTACGCCGTGGGGGGTATCATATACGGCGCCCAGGGTGTGTGCCATGGAATGGGCGATCCCGAGGCCTACATTGGAAAATGCCATGCCGGTTACGAACTGGCCGAGAGCCATGCCTTCCCTGCCGTCGCTGTCATTGTCCACCGCGCCCCGCAGGTTTTCGGAGATCAGCTTGATGGCCTCTAAGTTCAGACAGTCCGCAAGCCGCCATGCGGCTTTGGTGGTATAGCCTTCGATGGCATGAGTCAGGGCGTCCATACCAGTCGCCGCAGTCAGGCCCTTTGGCATGCTGGACATCATCTCCGGATCCACGATGGCGATGTCCGGAATATCATTTACATCTACGCAGACAAATTTTCTCTTCTTCTCCACGTCGGTGATCACATAATTGATCGTAGCTTCCGCCGCCGTACCTGCCGTGGTGGGAACCGCAATGGTAAATACGGTTTTATTTTTGGTGGGCGCCACACCCTCCAGGGAACTCACGTCCTCAAACTCCGGGTTATTGATGATGATGCCGATGGCCTTTCCGGTATCCATGGAGGAACCGCCGCCGATGGCGATCATATAATCCGCGCCGGATGCCTTGTAGGCCGCAACTCCGGACTGGACATTTTCAATGGTGGGATTGGGCTTGATATCGGAATACACCTCGTAAGCCATGCCCTCCTTGTCCAACAAATCCGTAACCTTTGCGGTCACGCCGAATTTTACAAGGTCCGGGTCGGATGCCACGAAAGCCTTCTTCAGTCCCTTGCTCTTGATGATCCCCGGAATCTCCTGGATTGCTCCCGCCCCGTGATAGGAAATTCCATTCAATACAAAACGATTTACCATAGCTGTTACCTCACTTTCTGATTGTTTTATTACTATGTCTATTTTAACACAGATCAGAAGTATTTCCTATCGAAAATTCTGTAAGATGAAGGGAAAAGTATTGAATAACTTTTCTGTGTGAAATATAATGGTTACATGTTGCCCTCCTCGATCAATCACCACGCTGGTTGGCCGGGAGGATACAAGAGTTTTCGTCATGAAAAATATCTTTGTGCCACCGATCTACTGCAATCGGGTGCGGCGGGAGTTTTGCCTGCAGCTGCGATTGCAATGAATATTCATAACACCACACGGAAAGGAGCGCATATGTACCCAACAATCAACATGAAAGCCACTGCGATTCGATTGCGGCAGATCATGAAACAGCAGAAGATCACCGCGAAGGACATCCAAAAATATCTGAACCTTTCCTGTGTGCAGAGTGTATACCATTGGCTCAGCGGAAGAAATCTGCCGACCATCGACAACCTGTACGCATTGTCCGGGCTGTTTCAGATGCCGATGGATGATTTGGTCGTGGGGAACAGGAAAAGGAGGATGTCTGTTTTTGAGCAGGCATTTTATGACAGAATGTTCGCGTATTATGAGGGATTTATGGAAATGGGCACGGCGTAGGGAGATGCGGAGAAATCAAACAGGCATTTTTTTACGGAGCGCCAGATAAGGGACTGTAGAAAATGAATGGGGTAATCGTTGTATCTGCTCTGGCAGTTACAAATAGTGATGATATGTTTGGTGAAATGATATGAGGAAGGAAAAAAATATTTACGGATTTACTTCCATAGAAGAGCGGAGGCAGGTTTTGGCTCGACTCCGGGCGGCGGCGTGGATGGGACTCATTGACTCGGAAGGCCTGGAGGCGGCGGAAGAGCGCAGAAAGAGGAAAAACGCGGAAACAGAAAAGCGGCTTGAAGAAGGCGGAACTGTATACGGACTGACGCACTATACGCCTGCCATGTACCTGCAGTATGAGCTGACTCGTTTGAAACTGGATTATACGGTTCATACACGGGCCTGTCTGGAACACGATACCCGAAGAAGTGCCGACAATGCCTGCTTCGGCGGAACGGACGGACTTCACCCGGTAAACCCTGCTCAAGGGAAATCCCAGGATACACGCCCAGGCGGGACTAACGGAATTGATCCGGCCAAATATTCCTACCGGGAGATTACCGAGGAAGAGAAAAGGGCTTTTTACGAAGAAAATCAAGATCTGTTTACCAGATATTGGGGGGACAGCTTTTCTTTTGACGAGGTAAGCATGATCATTGAAAAGAGGCTGCGGGAGCAGGAATATGAAAAGATCGTGCAGGATTGCCGTTCCGTGCAGGAATCTGCGTGTCCGGAATTGCCGGCGGAAGAGCGCACGGATTTTCAGAACGGACAGACGCTGCGGGGCTGCTGTCAGGCGGATGATAAGAGCGGATACGGCCAGGCGTTGCAGAACAGCAGTGAGGCGGATTCGGATGCCGGACACATTCGCAGGATTTATTATGTCAGCTCAGTAAACGGATGTGATGAAAATGACGGAAGCCGGGAGCATCCCTTCGCGACGCTTTTCGCGGTAAACCGGCTGAAGTTCAGGCCGGGCGATCAGGTGCTGCTGGAGCGGGGGTCTGTATTCCGAGGACAGTTTCTGCACCTGTCGGCATGCGGGACAGAGGGCGCCCCGATCCTGATCGGGGCCTACGGCGAGGGAGCTCGTCCCAGGATCGAAGCCATGGGACAGGGAATCTGGTATCAGGATTACGGGGCGGAGCTGGATTCGCCCACCCACACCAGAGAGGGATATGTTTCTTCGGCGGTTCTGCTCTATGACTGCGCCTATATCACCCTGCGGGACCTCTCGATCACCAATCAGGGCAGTCTCCTCGGCGAAATTTACGAAGCTCCCCGTAAAATGAACCGCACCGGTGTCGCGGCCGTCGCGAAAAACGGCGGAACCCTGCGGGAAATCCATCTTGCGGAGCTGGAGATCCGGGATGTGAATGGGAATGTCTATGACAAGCACATGAACAACGGCGGCATTTATTTTACCTGCCTGAAACCGGATGACGAGGAAGCCACCGGGATCGCCAGGTATGAAGGCGCCAGCGTCACGGGATGCTTCGTGCATCGGGTGAGCCGCTGGGGAATTGCCGTGGGTTACACGTACCAATGTAAAAAATTTATGAAGGCGGAGCTGGAGGAGAAGCTTTTTGAAAAATATGGGCATCGGGATATCCGGATCGCGGACAACTATGTGAAAGAGGCGGGAGGGGATGGCATTACGGTGATGTACGCCCTGCGGCCCCTGGTGGAGCATAACACGGTAGACTCCTGTGCAGGCGAGATGAACGACCGCATTTACAAATACCCGGAAGGCCGCGGCGGAAAGGTAGCTGCGGGAATCTGGCCGTGGAAATGCAGGGACGCCCTGTTCCAGTATAACGAAGCGGCGGACACCCGGCTCAACCAGGACGGCATGGCCTGGGACGCGGACTCCGGCGACGGAACCATTTACCAGTACAATTACAGCCGGTTAAATGAGGGCGGCTGCGTGATGTTCTGCCTGGAGGAGTCGATCCACAATACCTTCCGCTATAATGTGAGCGATGACGATCTGGGTGGAACCATCAGCCCGTCAGGCAATCCGGACGCGTATCTCCATCACAATACCTTTATCAAACGGAAGGGCGTGCCGTTTGTTAGGGCGCATATGGATGGCGGGAAGTTTGTGGATGTGGAAAGTGAGATCCGGGAGATATAAACAGTGAATGCTGTACTAGCGGAAAGGATTCCAACGCTTTACGCCTGTGGCAAAGCAAGGCTGTCGGCCAGTAAGATGCTCTGCGTCAGGCTCTAAAAAGTAATGAGGAGTAAAAAACATGAATAAGATTATAACCACAAAACAGAACCAGAATATATCGGAAGAAATTGAAAAGGCATCGGCCCAGTATCCGGTTTTTATGCAGGGTACTGTAAGAGAGGCATTCCAGGCAGCGGACGAGGGGGATCTTGAAACGGCGGATGAACTGTGCGGGAAGCTGCTGGAATATCAGGAAACAGAAGAAATCCGGGCGCTCCAGGGAGTCTGCTGCTTCAGCATGGGAGAACTGGAACGCGCAGAGCCGATTTTCAAGGAACTGACTCGCGACTATCCGGATACGGTGCTGTATCGGATTTACCTGGGAATGACGTATCATGGGATGGGATATTTTTATGAGGCGGTAAAGGAACTGGGAAGCCTCGAGCCTTTAAGCGAATATCATCCGTTTTTTTATGCAAGCTACGGAGATTGCCTGCAGGAGATCGGCAAGCTGAAACAGAGCCGGGAAGCGTTCCGCAAAGAGGTGGAATATTTTGAAAAAACCGGCATCATCATTTCGGATATCATGCTGGACGGAGCGTTTCAGAACCTGCTCCATCTTGATATTTCGCTGACAAATGGAAAATACCCGGAGGATGTAAAGCTCTATTTTGATTTTCTGGATCAGGTTGAGATGACAGATGAGATGCAGGAATATTTGTCGGCAAACATGGTGTATTTTTCCACTATGATGAGCAGCCAATGGTACCGTCCGTTATTTTTGGAATTTGTCACAAAGATCAGGGATAAGAAATATTTGAAAACGAAACACGCGTTAGAGGTCCTGGAATCCGCGTTTACATCCTGGGAATCTTATATGTATCACGATGACCGTCAGATCAGCCCCTTGATGGAATCCTATCTGGCAGCAGCCAATGAAAGAAAATATATGATAGGGGAAGTAAAAGGATATCGGGAAGAGGCAGACCGGATTGAGTCGGCGGCGCTGGCTCACAGCTGGTATCTGTGCCAATACGCGGCGGAGCATCCGGAGGAGATCGATTATATAAAAGAAACATATCCCTATACATATGCGGATAATGCGGAATTTTTCAAAAAAGTGCTCAGGAATCCGGCAGGGACGGCGGAGAAGATAGAGAAAAAACTCCGTTCTTATTCGTTCAAAAAGATTACTAAGAAGGAAATGCAGGAGTCCCTGTACCGGGCTTATGAGAGGCAGCTCGAAATGAAAAAAGGGCCGGTGCATTTGACGGATGGGGAAGATACGTACAGGAGGATCCAGCCGAAGATCGGCAGAAATGATCCCTGCCCCTGCGGCAGCGGGAAAAAATATAAGAAGTGCTGCGGAAGATGAAAAAGGGTGGATCGCAGGGGCTGTTTGGAAATATTTTCCGTATAATCAGTCCCTCTTTCCAGCCTATCCCGCGCGTTTGTGTTAAATTTTCCGGAAACACAGCATTCGTAAGCTGACTTCAAAATTGTTCTGAGCCGTTTATAGTAGAGGACATTCTGATAGAGTAAAATATTGATTATAAGAATTTAGAAAAGGGAATATACAGTGAGAAAAGCTTTAGATAAAGGAACAATTATCCGCGTTTCCGGAGGGATTCTATATAGAATTATGAGCGTACCCATAGGAGAAGGTGGTGGCAGCATTATTTATCCTGTTCAAAGATATCTGCCAGATATAGAAAACACATATAATAAAAGCTCTATTTTATATGCACTTAAAGAATGCTATCCCGTCTCTTCAAAATATAGTTTTATAAGAAATAGCGTAGGTGAAGTGCGGCCTGAGAAAGATGATGAAGAGGCCAGACTCTATCTGACCCGTGTAAAGCAGATGCAGCTTGCGGAGAATGAGGTTACAGGCGGGGTATATCAAAAAGGATTTCGTCTGACACCAGTTCTTGAAACCTTTCAGGAGATAGAAATTTCGCTGGATCAGGGGATTACGTTTGAAAAAGCCTGCAATTGTATTTCTATTATGGAGTCACTGTCAGAGAAGGGAAATTCTCTAAAAAATTGCCTAAAGGAAAGGAAGTCTCTGCCGGCAGTTCAGGCATTCAGAATCATAGAACAGGTATTATACGCGGTACGTGAGGTTCACGACGCGGGATATCTTCATCTAGATCTCCAGGATGGAAATATTTTTTTGAAAGGAATGCTCGATGACAGCAGCAGTATGATCTCCCTTATAGATTTTGGGTCATCCAGAAAGCGGATGGAGGATGGAAAGTGCGGGACAATTACAGATCGGGTGTTGTATTCAACACCCGGCTTTTCTGCGCCTGAAATGATATCGGGCAATGATGGAACACTCAGGCTGGGTCCTGAGGCAGATATATACAGCATTGGATGCCTGTTGCTTTTTTTGCTGACGGGGCACCGGTTTTCGGTGAATGAACTTGGATCAAACAAGACAGGGCGCTATATACCAAGATTTGCTTTGAGGAAGACCCGATGTCCAAAACACCTGGTTGACCGGATGCAGTCCATCCTTGCAAAGTCGCTTGAAAATGTGCCGGAGAAGCGGTATGAAAGCGCAGGTGAAATGCTGGAGGCCATATCCGATTTTGTAAAAGCATTACAGCCATATCGAACAGATTTGGCGTCTGTCCCTTATGATGCTTTTGTCTGCTATAAGCATGGTTTTATTGACAGCAAAGCAGCATTGATCCTCCAGCAGAAATTAGAAGCTTTTCGGGCTCCGAAAGGGATTGGACAAATGCGCAGACCTTTTAAACGTGTTTTTGTTGATGAAGGTGAATTGTCAAGCTGTGCTGATTTTGGTGAACAAATCCGTGATGCTCTTAAAAATGCGGGCTGGTTAATTGTTGTCTGCTCTAAAGAAACGCCAGGTTCTCCATGGGTACAGTCGGAAATTGATACATTCCTGAAATATCATGACCGTTCCCGGGTACTTGCCGTACTTACAGAAGGAGAACCGGCTGAGAGCTTTCCCTCTCCGCTCCAAGGTAAAAGTATAGGAGACGGAGAAGTACTTGCTGCGGACGCAAGAGGCAGCAGACCGTCCGATATTTTCCGCAAACTCCGGGGAGACGTGTTGCTTAAAATTGCCGCCCCAATGTTGGGAACTACTTATGATACATTAAAGCAAAGAAGAAAAATGTATGTTTTACAGCAAGCAGCCGTTTTATCATCGTTCGCGCTCATGCTGACCCTTGCTTTTATCAGTTACGCAATCACTCAAAATAAAAGAATAAATGCGGAATATCATAATGCCCTTATCAATCAATCCCAGTATCTTGCGGCTCTGGCACAGGAGCAATTAGACAACAGTAATCCGCTTGGAGCAGTTGAAATAGCATTAAATGCATTGCCCTCCGAGACACAGGATCGGCCTGTTGTACCGGCGGCAGAACATGTATTGACACAGGCGTTGAATGTTTATAAGACTCCGGAGGATGCGGCCTTTAGCGCAGCTGTTACAGGTGCCTTTCATCATACGAACGATATTGGTTATTATGAATACTTTGCGGATTTTGATTCAAACTGCCTTTTCACCTGTGATGGAAATCATATATACATTTGGAATATAAAAACATGTTCTCTGGTCAATACGCTTTCTTTTGACAACCGTGTAAAATGTTATGGAAAGGAACTTTTGATAGAGGATAAAAATTTATTGGTTTTTTCTGATCTGGAGCATATCTATTGCTATGATTATGATGCGATGGAATATCAATGGATATACGATACAGATGAGTTAGATTTTATTCAGGGCATTTTGGTTGATCCAGAGAAAGATACTGTAATTTTTATTACGAAGAAATCTATTGGAGAAATTGCACTTGCTGAAGGAAAAAGGAGATGTATTTTTTCACATTTGGTTACTGATGATACTATTTCTTGCTCCGATATTGCAATAAATAAGAACGGGAACCTCTTAGCATTTAATGTTCATGATGATATAGACAGGGATGAAATACAAGAAGGTATTACTTATGATTATTGGTATCAGAATGAATCCAATGATTATATTTTAATTGCAGATTTGAGAAATCAAAATATAAAAAAAGTTGCTCCGGAAACGGGATTAATTTCTATGATTCAGTTTACAGATGATGACGATATTCTATTTGTGGCAGAACGTACATATTCGTTACACTACCTTAACATTAATGGCAGACAGGCAATTTCTGACCAAAGCCAGTCCTTGACTTTAATCCGTTATGATTTAGACAATGAATATGTCTTATGGAATCGAGAGTTTTCCTTTGGAGGTCTTCCTTCAGCGGACTTCGAATTAGAAATCATAACGGGTGATTCAGGAGATACCACTTTATTATCATATGCGAATAAGGTTTGTCAAATCTCTTTAAATGAGGGAACTACAATAGAATCATGGGAATTATCTGATCAGATTATTTCACTATGGAAACCAGAAAATGTGAATGGGTTTCATGTTGTTACCAGAGATGGCTGCTTTCAACAAATCACATTTGGCAAAAAAGATTGGTTGAGTCAATGCCTTTTCCAAGACAATCTAAAAAGATTTATTTTTGGATCCGGTTATATGTTTACTCAAACTGATACGGGGACTTTTAACAATATTAATGCAATTATAAAATATGAATTTGTCTACGATGAAAACTGGCACTGTATTTCAGATGATTTGACGGGCTTAACTTTTTATAACCCTACATTTTACTCTGACGATGGAATTACCATATACTTTAATGATACAGCTTTAGCAAGCGCCCCTGATCATATATATCTTTATTTTTCAGAACCCAATACATTGAAAGATATCACTCTAAATTTCGATACAGAGTGTTCTATCTCTATAAAAGAGATACTCGGCATATATGATATTGACGGAAGAAAAAAACTATTGCTTTCAGCTGAGGATTCTTTGTGCAAGAAGCAGGAACATAGTGCGTATTGTGTTATTGATATTGATATAGAATCACTGGAACAACAGATTCATTATGTTCCAATACCAGAAGAAGTTCTTTCTGATTACGTTTTTGATGAGAAAGGCGCTGAAACTGTTTCAAAAAGAATTGCAGATATAAGAAAAGCCCTACATATTTCAAGCATTACTTATTACGGAAACCATGCATATTTTACTTGCGATACTACATCTGCCGATGAAACGGCTTCTTATGCCAATTTATTTGTATATTCATGGGAAATTGGGTCAGAGAGGGTTGAAAAAATTGCCTCTTTACAGGAAAAAGACAGACAGAATCAAATTTATTCCAAGATTAGTAGTATTTGCGATATCATTGTTGGTACAGACGAAAAAAGTATATTGATTTTTACAAAGGTATTTGAAAACGAAGAATATATTTGTGAAGTGTATCACTGTAATACAGATACTGGTGAAATTAAATTTTCACAAAAATTTGATCATCTCCTTCCAGAATATGAGCACGGTTCGGCTGTCAGTTTAATCCGCCAAAATGGGAATGGATCCATGTTTTCATTTGTAACATCGGAAGCAATTTTCTTTTATGATGATATGGGAAATCTGGAATATTCCATTCCATATGACTCTGAATTAGTAAAAATAGCAGATATCTCATTTATACCGGATACAGAAGCGATACTTCTGTTGACAACGGATGGTATGTTGTTTAAATATTATCTGGAGAGTGGCCTGCCAGCCTGCTCTATTGACTTAAGCAGTTGTGTTTCCTTATTTAGTGATTCAGATAATATTACCTGGGAATATCTGGAGAATAATAGAGTTGCTTTAAGTGATTGCAGTTCACGCCAGGGATCCTTCCTTATTGATATAGGAGATTCAACAAGTGGAATTTGTACTTTTGTTGAGGATGCAGTTGGTTACGATGTGCAAAGTGATCGTTTTTATATTTGCGAGACAGTTGATTCCGATCATTCCACAATGGGTTACTTTAAGCACTATACTATTGAAGAACTGGTTCAGATGGGGAATGATTTATTAAATAAGTAGAGGAAAATTATCTATAGGGAAACACTTTAATGAATACTTAAACAAATTTCCCCTTTGCATGCCGAAAGGAATCAGCGCAGGTAAGATTAAAAATTTTATATTACAGGAGGGCACAATTTTATGTTAAACATTCATGACTATACTTCTCAGACAATCTGGCCCGGCATTTTTTCTTATATACAAGATCATATAAAATCGTACAGTGATTCTATTACATATGATTTTACAGATGAGGATCTTTTAAAAATGCTCAAAAAGAACGCGAAAGAGATTCTTTCCGCAAAAGAATATGACACATTCCGTAAAGCCATTACTTCGATAAAAAAAGGAACCGCAGGTTCTTTAAAAAAAGAGAACCTTTATCGATTGTGTTATGTCCTGAAGCTTCAATCTGATACACAGGCACAGAATCTGTTTCTTAATTACATTCATCAGAATGAATTATCTGCCCGCTCACTGGATGAATTTATTATAATTGCATCCTTAAAGCTTGGGCTTTCCTGGGCGGAAACTTGTGAAATTCGAAATACCTATGATACACAAATAACGTCACAGCCCCTTTCGCCGGGTACGCTGCGGGAGGGCGATACGGCTGAGGTATACTATTCTGTTATTAATGAGCAGATTAAAACCAGAGAGGATCTCATCCTTTTTCTGGATGACACCGAGAATCTGGGATTTTTTGCGAAAACCCGTAATACGCAGTATTTGGCATTGTTTGACGACGTGGAACTGGAACTTCTGTACAATGGGAGTCAGGAGCAGTTTACGAAGCTTATTACGAATTATGGAAGTTCTGAAAAAGAAACGATGCAAGAGTATTATTATTCCTTATTTGGGCTTCAGGATGACAAGAGTGAAGAGTCTCTGTCTGAGCAGGAGATTATATTGCTTTGCAGTAAATTTGGACATGTTTTTATGACTTACGATAATTTCTGCCTGCTTGTCCAGCGCAAACGTCCGGTTGATATTTCTTCCGGTATGTTTATACTGAGCCTTCTGAAAAAACTGTTGACAGAGGATGCTGATTCAGAAAATGACTTTTATGCTAACTTTTTGGATGCCGAAGAATTTACAGAAATCTGTGATGATATTCTTATATACTTTGGTTTCCCGACTTTGAATCCGGCCTGTGACAGCTTTGACCGCCTGATCCTGGACGTATATAAAGAAACGCTGGATGAGAATCCATCGGTCACAAATTCCTGCTTCCAACAGCTCTATATGCATAATCTCCGAAAATATATAAAGCTGATAGCGAACTCATGATTTCTACCTGAGCGTTTAAACGTACAGGTGGAAATATTTCAGACATAGAAGGAACTGTTAAAGAATTAATCTTTACATCCGGCGTTATATGCAAAGTTAATTCTTAACAGTTCCTAGCGTATTCTGCCTAGAATTCTTCGTTATATGTCTGTTTGTATACTGAACATTAATCAATTATTTTTGTAAAAATGGAAGAAAATAAATCAAAAAGTATTTCTTTCAGACGATTCCACGCAGATGCGATTGTCCAATCGGATTCTCCAGTATCTTCTAAATCTGTAATATTTCCCGAATCTTCCATACAATCTGAATCAGCAGTATCTTCCCAATCCGCCGCATCTTCTATATCTGCGATATCTTCCCAGTCCGCCTCATCTTCTTCGTCTGTGATATCTTCCCAGTCCGCCGTATCCCCTGAATCTACAATATCTTCCCGATCTGCAGTAGCTCCTGAATCTACAACATTTTCCCAATTCGCCGTATCTCCCAAATTTATCATATCTTCTAAGCCTACAGTATCTTTTAACATGGTTGATTCATCCAATTCATCAATACATTCTGATTCAACCCGATTTTTTAATACTGTTGAATCATCCAATTTCGCTGTATATTCCGAATCTGTTGTCTCTGTTGAATCTATACTATCGGTTTTATCCAGATAATCCTGGGATGAATTCGCGCAGTCATCTGCGGATTCTCCATTCGCAAGCCTGTCAATGATGATGCAGCTGTCTGAGGTGTCTTCAAGAGCGTCCACATAACTGTCCTTATAACTATCACCGCAGATAGAGCAGGTATGTAAGGTATATCCTGGTTCGTTCGACGTTGGGGCAATGAGTTCTTCTGTATAGCTATGCTCCTTTACCGGAATAGATTCCGTATAGGATGATCCGCAGGAACAAGTATAAGTCGTTACTCCCTGGTGATCACAGGTC
This sequence comes from uncultured Clostridium sp., assembly GCA_964415625.1. Classification (GTDB taxonomy): domain Bacteria; phylum Bacillota; class Clostridia; order Lachnospirales; family Lachnospiraceae; genus Schaedlerella. Next base: position 822 of record CAYQBE010000112.1, on the reverse strand, counting down.
GGCTGCTCTGTGACAGATGAAGAATAACTGTGAGTATGAACAGGATTATATCCCTTATAAACATGACCTCCATTATGGATACTGTATCTGGATAATAATTGCTGACCAATCTCTCCTCTGTCGGAAAAGGAATCGTAACAATATAAAATTCCGGTCTGTTTTGATAATTCATTATCCAGAAGGACATAATGGCTGCCGCCTGTATTTGTTCCACTTACATGTACGATGGTATAATATCCTGCATTGATATTGTACCAGAGCTGATTATCATCAGCTTTCCAATACCCAAGATATTCCAGATTTTTACCTGCCGAACTGGCATAATTGGCTGGAGCATTATGATTTTTCATATATAAATTTGTACTGCTTGCGATTCCGCCGGTTTCCAGAAGCCAGTTATACCATGCATCCGGATTGAAATCTTCGGCGCGGATAACATTTGACTCATACAACATTTTAGCCTGTGCAGTGATTAGACATCCCACCTCACGCATTCCTTGATAATCGGATCCTCCCTGGGACCAGTAGCGATAATCTCCGCTGTAGGATGCTGCTAGGGAATGAGTCCCATTTGCGATCAGAGTAAAGAGTAAGGACAACCCCGCAAGGGTTATACGCAACGCTGCATTTTTTGTCCATGCTTTCTTTGTCCGGATAGTTTCTTTTTTGTTCATTCTCATGTTTATGTCCTCCTTTGTTTTATTTATCTTATGAATAAATAGTATCATGAAGTTTTTGGTTATCCGGGATGTGTTTCCAGATTTTGGGTAAGCGGTAAATAATCGGCGTCTTATAATTAGTCTCCTATTCTGGTAGTATTGT
>CAYQBE010000111.1:0-16492 GCA_964415625.1 uncultured Clostridium sp. | reverse complement strand
GTGCGGAGAATATCCCGTGGCAGCGCGACCGGATCAAGATGCTGGAGCCGGAACATCTGCCGCGTTGGGTGCAGCATGAGATCACCGATACCAGAGATGAATGCTACAGCGTGTTTCAGGGGCTGGATGAAGGTATGACAGCGATACTGGCCGTAGTCAATGTCCGGCGGGGAGGCTGCGATCTGTCTTTGATGCGGGCGGTACTTCCATATATTTCCCAGGCGGTCATTCTGCATAAGACCCAGAAGCAGCAGGAGTATTTGAGTTATCATGATGATCTGACAGGACTTTTGAATCGGAACAGCTTTGTGGCATATCTGGCTGAGGCGAAGGAGAAGCAGCTCAAGTCCGTAGGAGCATTGTCAGCAGATATCAACGGTCTGAAGAACTTCAACAAAGAGTTCGGCAGAGAGTATGGAGACGAAGTCGTGATCCGCGTAGGCGAGATATTAGAGGAATTTTTCCGCAGCGCAAATGTATACCGGCTGACAGGGGATGAATATCTGGCTATCGTTGAGAATACTTCTTATGAAAAGTTTATGAAGGGCGTACAGGCGGCTCATACGAAGCTGGAGAACATCAGCCTTGGACTGGTGACCATGGGCTATGCCTGGGAAAAGTCTAATATAGATGTAGATGTCCTTGTTTCTGATGCGGAAGATATGATGCGGGAAGAGAAGAAGAAGTATTATAAGAATCTGCGCAAGGGACATCATGAGCCGATCATCAAGCAGGATCTGCTTGACGATCTGAAGTCCGGTAATTTTATCGTATGTCTCCTGCCCATCATGGATGCGTATTCTAACGAAGTGGTCGGAGCAGAAGCACTTGTGCGCTATCACCATAAGGATCTGGGGATCATGAATCCGGAGCGTTATATTACACTGCTGGAAGAGACAAAGTTATCTTATCATCTGGATCTGTATGTATTTGAGGAGGTATGCAGGACACTGCAGCGCTGGGAGCAGGAAGATCTGCCGATGATCCCTGTCTCTGTGAATTTTGCGGGATCCACTCTGCGGCGGCATGATATTACAGAAAAGATGCAGACAATTGTAGAGAAGTATCATGTATCCTGTGAATATCTGCAGGTGGAGGTATCGGAATCACGCGGGGATATGAATCAGGAGATGCTGGCCGAGACGGGAAACAAGATCCGCAAAGCCAATGTCAGAGTGGTCCTGGATCATTTTGGCGCTAAGAATTCCAGCTTCACGATTCTTTCTCTTATGGAATTTGACGGTTTAAAGCTGGACAGCAGTATGGTGGATGATATTGTGGGCAGCAGACGCAGCCAGATCATCGCTCAGGCAGTGATTGACGTATGCCGGCGTCTTGGCGTTACCGTGTCGGCATCAGGCGTGGACACCCAGGATCAATTGAACATATTGAAGGAAATGGGCTGTGACTGTGTTGAGGGGACGCTGTTTAATAAGCCGATCACGATAGAGACTTTTGAGGTCAGGTATCTGAAAGGCTGATAAACGAACCGTTAAAAGGATCAGGTACAGAATATGATCAGGACATGGGTTGCGAGTATCGTTCCGCTATATGATGAAGATTTTTACCGGCTGTGTTACGGACAGGTTCCTTCCTTCCGCAGAGAAAAGGCGGACCGTATGAAGGGAAAGCAGGCGCGCGCCCAGAGTATCGGTGTATGGATTCTGTATGAACAGATGAAAAAGGAATATGGAATAGAGGGGGATACAGCATATAATCTTTCGCATTCGGGGGAGTATGTGCTGTGTTCTGTCGGTACAGAGCAGAATACAAAAGTCGGCTGTGACATTGAACAGATGAAGGAACCGAATCTGAAGATCGCCGGACGTTTTTTCTGCCCTTCCGAATACGAACAGATTGCGGGAGAAAGAAGGTTTGCGTTACAGCAGGAGCTTTTTTACAGGTATTGGGTGCTGAAGGAGAGTTTTGCAAAAGCTACCAGGGAAGGGCTGGCGCTCGGGATGGACACTTTTGAGATTGCGCTTGGCAATCCGTCAGTTCTGGTACGGCAGCCGCAAAAGTATCAGGAACGCTACCACTACAGAGAAGGGGCTCTGGATGGAGGCAGGCTTGTATTGATAAATACAGGAACAGGCGGATCGAAAGGAGAGGAATGCAGGGAAAATGCCGGGAGCGGCATGTACCGTATTGCAGTATGCTCTACGGATACTTTGATTGAGGAAATCATACAGGCAGATATTACAGACCTGTACTTCGAGATAAAGCGGGGGATGTATCACCGAGATATACAGTGATATTGAGTGGCAGATTTATCCAATCGAAACATAAGGTTAATTATATTGGATTATACCAGCACTCAGTATATATCAGGAGGGCGATATGCGTGTAGATAATAGTAGGGCGAGATTTTTAAAGAAATATGAACAGCGGCTCAAAAAAGTACTGATCGCGGGGTTTGCAGCTGGTCTGGTAGTCTGTTTTCTGTTGAATGTGGTTATTAACAGAATCAGGATCAGCGGAATCGATAAGAAATACAAGACACAGATCACGGAACTGACGGAGAAAAATGAAAAGCTTTCTAGCCAGGTTAAATCAGGTACGGCCAAAAATAAAACGGATACGGAAGCAAGTGCCAAGGAGCTTTCCTCAGAAGAAGATACATGGAGCCTTGTACTGATCAATGAAGATCATCCTCTGGATACGGAGTACAGACCGGAGCTGGAGGCTGTCAGGGAAGGCTCCTTTGTAGACGCGCGGATCGTGGAGGACGCGAAAAAGATGCTGGAAGACGCGGAAAAGGAAGGCTTGAATATGTACATTGTTTCCGCACACCGCGATTATGAGTCGCAGAGAGAGGTATTCAATACTACGATGACGCAATGGATCTCACAGGGCTCCACTCCGCTGGAGGCTTATGAGGAGACCAAAAAGTCCGTGGCAGTCCCGGGAACCAGCGAGCACGCCAGCGGCCTTGCGATGGACATTACTTCCGGGCAGTACGGCGAGCTGGATGAGAAGCAGGCGGAGACGGAAGAAGCCAAATGGCTGAAAGAAAACTGCTGGAAGTATGGATTTATTCTCCGCTATCCCCTGGATAAATCCGATATTACAGGGATTGTCTTCGAGCCGTGGCATTATCGCTATGTGGGGAAGGATGCGGCAAAGGAGATTATGGAGAAGGACATTACTCTGGAAGAATACCTGGCACAATGAGATATCGGCATTTTTGTTGTGAAATATAGAAAAAATCCGTGTTTATTTATGTGCGGGTTTAGAGAATTTTTACAAATATAAAATATATGTAAATTTTTGCTGTGTGAAAGTATTGACAATCCGCAAATACGGTGGTATGATGCCATACGTAAAGCAAAGAGGCTATGAAACAGTTCATAGCCTCTTTTTGGATTTTACGGGAATTTTTACCCAGGCTGGTATCATATGGCGGAGCAAAGGCGCTTCTTCTGTAAAGGAAGGCTTTGCTCCGCCATTTTTATACCATTGTTTGCAGAAAAACTGTCAGCGGCAGGGATTCTGTATTTGCGGACGGATAGAGATGTCTGTCCGGCAGAAAAGATAGGAGGAATAATTATGACGGAAGAAATTTTGATGGCAGTGGGCAGTGAATTGTTCGGCGTCTGGTTCCTGATCGGTGCGGCACTGGTGTTCTGGATGCAGGCAGGCTTTGCCATGGTAGAGGCGGGATTTACCAGGGCAAAGAATACGGGCAATATCCTGATGAAGAATCTGATGGACTTTTGCATCGGCACGGTGATGTTTATCCTGATCGGTTTCGGGCTGCTTCTGGGAGAAGACCTGATGGGGCTGATCGGAAAGCCGGGCTTTGATATTTTCACAAGCTATGCGGATTTTGACTGGTCCAATTTTGTGTTCAACCTGGTATTCTGCGCGACCACCGCAACGATCGTGTCCGGAGCCATGGCGGAGAGAACCAAGTTTTTGTCCTACTGCATCTACTCCGGTGTGATCTCCGCGCTGATCTATCCCATTGAAGCGCACTGGATCTGGGGCGGCGGCTGGCTGTCGCAGATGGGCTTCCATGATTTTGCGGGTTCCTGCGCGATTCATATGGTAGGCGGCCTGTCCGCGCTGATCGGCGCGAAAATCCTGGGACCCCGTATCGGAAAGTTTTCCAGGGATGCGTCGGGGAAGGTGACCAAGGTGAACGCATTTCCGGGACACAACCTTCCGCTTGGCTGCCTGGGCGTGTTCATCCTCTGGCTGGGCTGGTATGGCTTTAACGGCGCGGCAGCGACAAGCGTGGCGCAGTTGGGTTCGATCTTTGTAACGACGACCATCGCTCCGGCGGTTGCCACGGTGGTATGTATGGTATTTACCTGGATCCGATTCGGCAAACCGGATGTTTCCATGTGCCTGAATGCTTCCCTGGCCGGGCTGGTAGCGATCACTGCTCCCTGTGACGTGGCGGATGCTTTTGGTTCCATCATCATCGGCGCGGTGGCAGGGGTTCTGGTGGTATTCGGAGTCTGGTTCCTGGATTATGTGCTGGAAGTAGATGACCCGGTAGGCGCGGTGGCGGTCCATTTCATGAACGGGGTATGGGGAACCCTGGCGGTCGGCCTGTTTGCCACCACCTCTGCTCCTGGAAATGATACCTTCGTGGGGCTGTTCTACGGCGGTGGCTTTGGCCTGCTGGGAAAACAGATCGTCGGCGTGCTCAGTGTCTGCGCATGGACGGCAGTCACGATCACGATCGCATTTTTCATCATAAGGGCAACAGTCGGCCTGCGTGTGACTGCGGAGGAAGAGATCGTCGGGCTGGATTCCTGCGAACACGGACTGCCATCCGCATATGCAGGCTTCAGTATCATGGATATCTCCAATACGATGACGATGGAGGTCAACGAAAACACGGATCTTGGAAATGCGGACTACGAGTCGGCATCCGCGGTACAGAAAAACGCGGCTGTCAAGGTGGTGGAGATGCCGGATGTGGCTGCGGCATCCGCTACGGGTATTTTCAAGGTTGTCATCATCTCCAAGCTGTCCAGATATGAGAAGGTAAAGAAGGTGATGAACGACCTGGGCGTTACCGGCATGACCGTGACCCAGGTGATGGGCTGCGGGGTTCAGAAGGGCGCCGGAGAGATGTACCGTGGAGTCGAGATGGATGCGACACTGCTCCCGAAGGTCAAGATCGAAGTGGTGGTCAGCAAGATTCCGGTGGATTCTGTCATAGAAGCGGCCAAGAAGGCGCTCTATACCGGCCATATCGGAGACGGAAAGATTTTTGTCTACAATGTGGATAAGGTTGTAAAGATCCGGACCGGAGAAGAAGATTTTGCGGCGCTGCAGGATGTAGAATAGAGATTGATATAGATGCGCACTCTTTCATGGGTGCGCATTTTGCATGTGTGATAGTATTTCGTTTCTTGACGGTTCGTGCTTCTTCTAGTAGAATACTATCAGGAGATGAAATTATGAGGAAAAAGAGAAGTACCAGATGGAATACGCTGCGCGTGACGGCGGCCGGTTTCCTGGGCGTGATCCTGCTTGGAGCGGTGCTTTTATACCTTCCGGTCAGCAATACGCAGCCGATCGCGTTTACGGATGCGCTGTTTACATCGGCAACGTCGGTATGCGTGACAGGGCTGGTAACGATAGTCCCGGCGTCCCAGTTTACATTGTTCGGCAAGATCATACTGCTGCTGCTGATCCAGATCGGCGGGCTTGGGGTGATCGCCTGCGGGACGCTGTTTTTATTTTTGCTGAACAGAAAGATCACCATCCAGGAAAGAGTGGTGATCAAGGAAGCTTACGGAGTGAACCGTCTCGGCGGGATCGTGAAGCTGATGAGAAAGGTGCTCCTGGGTACCTTTGCGGTGGAAGGCGCCGGAGCAGTGCTGTATGCCTTTCAGTTTATTCCGGAGTATGGACTGGTCCGTGGGATCGGATACTCTGTTTTCCATGCGGTCTCCGCTTTCTGCAACGCGGGGATCGACATCCTGGGGAGCAGCAGCCTGAGCAGGTATGTGACCAATCCGATCATCAATGTGACGACGATCCTGCTGATCATTCTAAGCGGTATCGGTTTTACGGTCTGGTTTGACGTGATTGATAACAACCGCAGGCTGGTCCGGGGGGAAGTACCGAAACGCTGGTGGTTTACCAGGCTGCGGCTGCAGTCCAAGCTGGCGATCATGATGACCGTGCTCCTGATCCTTGCCGGAACTGTTTTCGTATTTCTGGCGGAATACGGAAATCCGGATACCATCGGGGAGCTGAGCATGGGCCAGAAGCTGATGGCTTCCATGTTCCAGTCCGTGACAACAAGGACTGCCGGATTCTGTACCGTTTCTCAGGGGGCGCTGCATACGGAGTCCAAGCTGTTCTGCGCGATCCTGATGTTTATCGGAGGCTCTCCCGGAGGAACCGCAGGAGGAGTCAAGACGACTACGTTTGCCATGCTGTTCCTTGCCTGCCTGACATTCGTTCGGGGAGGAAATGACACGGAATGCATGGGAAGAAAAATTACGGCTGCGAATTTCCGGACCGGCTTTGCGGTTGTGATGGTGGCCTTTGCCGTATTTATCACAGGCACGATTGCGGTGCTCTTTCTGGAGCCGGACAGCATCCTGCTGGAAAATGTGATCTATGAGACCGCATCCGCGGTAGGGACCGTGGGGCTGACCGCGGATTTGACGCCCCGGCTGTGCAGAGCCAGCCAGTATGTTTTGATGGTGATGATGTATATCGGGAGGCTGGGACCTCTGACGATGGCGCTGATGTTTGCGGGAAAGACACATCCCAGAGACCGGATCCGGAGTCTGCCGGAGGAGCAGATCATGGTTGGATAACGGGGATAGGAAAAAGGAAAGGAACGGATTATGAAGAAGCAATTCATTGTATTGGGACTGGGAGGATTCGGTGCAAGTGTGGCGGTCACGCTGCAGCAGCTTGGATGCGATGTTGTGGCGGTGGATATGGATATGGAGCGGGTCAATGAGGTGGCGGATCTGGTGACCTATGCCATGCAGGCGGATATCGGCAACCCGGATCTGCTCCCGTCTCTGGGGCTGAACAATTTTGACGGGGTGGTGGTGGCTGTGGCAGAGGATATGGAGGCCAGTATTATGGCGACCCTGGTAGCGAAGGAGATCGGAATCCCCCGTGTGCTCTGCAAGGCACGGGACGACAGGCATGCGGCGGTGCTGCGGAAGATCGGCGCGGATGTGATCGTATTTCCAGAGGTGGAGATGGGAAAGCGGATCGCAAAGAACCTGCTGTCCGCGAACTTTGCGGACTGGATCTCCTTATCGCCGGATTACAGTGTGGTAGAGATCCGGACACCCGCCTATTGGGTGGGAAAGACTCTGAAGGAGCTGGATGTGAGAAGATCCCATGAAGTCAACGTGGTAGGGATCAAGGTGGGGGACCGTGTGGAGATCACCCCCAATCCGGATGTTCCGCTGACAGAGGATATGATCCTGATGCTCATAGGCTCCAATGAGACATTGGAAAAATTATCCACCTGTACGGTCGGATAATTTCGTTACAGTTCACTGACTGTCCAGTGGACTGTATTTTTTTCAACCGTACGGCTGGAATTTTTTGTCCTTTGATTTATCGGATTTTGTCAAGAATAGTTGACGGTTAAAAAGTGATTTGATAAAATGAAAAAAGTGCAGTTGAAACGGAAAAATGTCTATGAGGATGTTCTTCGTAGTAAAAATATACGGAAATGAAAGAGGAGGAAGACCATGGAGGTTTTGTCATTTGGCGAACAGGTCAAAATTATCTTAAGCCGTAAGGGTATGACAATAAAAGAACTGGCAGAATTGATCGAGGACACGACGGGGAAGAAGATGTCCCGGCAGAATCTGACGCAGCGGCTTGGGAGAGATAATTTCCAGGAAAAGGATATGCGTATGATCGCGAAGATCCTTGGATGCCCCTTTCAGCTGAGTATTTTCCCGGTGGAAAATGAAGCAGGAGAAAAGGCGGAGCCGATGGAAGAACTCCTCTTGAAATATGTAAAGCATCCGAAGGTACAGCCGAAGAAGAAAAAAGAACCCCAGGACGATGGCTATTACCAGCAGGTGCTTGTGTTTGACCAGGATACGCCGGAAACAGCGGCGGAAGAGCCGGATCGGAAAGAGGAAGCAGCAGTGTCTCAGGACGCGGATCAGACACCGTCTGCGGGAGAACTGGCGGAAATGACTACGGGCAAAGAGGCGGCAGCGCCTGTCGGCAGCCAGGAGGCATCCCAGGAAGATGGATATGCCGACGGATCAGGAGAGACACCAGATTATGACGATGGTGAGGAGCTTCTGGAACTGGATATTCTGGATCCGGAGGATTCTGAGGATCTGGATGAGGCGGATCTTTTATATGGAGGTTTCAAGACCAAGAGGATTGACAGGAAGGCAATCCTTGCCGCGGCGGAAAAAGCGGAGAAGGAAAAATGGGATGCTGTAACGGGAACTGCAGACCATGCGGAGGAGGATAGCGGCGCAGAGGAGCACAAGCCCGGGGAGGATATGGAGGCCGGGAACAGTACAGAGATGTACGACGGCGAGAAAGAACAGAAGCTGGGTACCGGTACAGGGATGCACTATGGCGTGGAGGAGCAGAAGCCGGATATCGGTACAGAAATGCGCTATGCTAGGGAAGAGCAGAGGCAGGATTTGGGAACGGCGAAGGAGACGACGGCTGCGGAAGAGCGGGATATGACGATCGGGGAGCTATATATGATCCATAAGGAGCTGGATGAGCTGGAGGAGAGCATCCATCCGAATGTGAATGCGGGCGCGGCGTATTCGGCTCCGGCTGCTCCGGCAGTTCCGCCAGTGCCGGAGCAGCTTCCTGCGGCAAGGCAGGCGGAAGTGGAGGAAGAACCGGAGCCGGAAGATTTTGAACCGGTCATCCGATATGAGGATGCGGAGGAAAATCTGGAGCTCGGGGAGATGAATCCATATACGGGCCGTGAATACCAGACCAACAGCGTGCGGATGCATCCCACCAGGATCGGCTATGTACAGGTCTATGACCGTTTCCAGCATGGCTGGACAGATATGACAGAGTGGGCATTCCTTGGGTATCAGGAACGGAAGAAGACACTTCTCGGCAGAGATTACGAGCCGCCGATCTATCTGGATTAAAATGCAGGAACAGCACTAATTATGAAAAAACAGAACGGCCCCATTCTATATGGGGCCGATGTTCTGTATACCATCGTATGCAGATGAATGAAGGGAGAAGACAGATTATGGAATGGAATACTCTGCTTTCCGCAAAGCGTATGCGGGGCGGCTATTATACGGCGAAAAGATCGGCCGACCTGAGAAGTGAATTTGAAAAGGACTATCACCGTATCATCGGCAGCGCGTCCTTTCGGAGGCTGCAGGACAAGACTCAGGTATTTCCCCTGGACAAAAGTGATTTCATCCGGACCAGGCTGACCCATTCCCTGGAAGTCTCTTCCTTTGCAAAATCATTGGGGCAGAACATCGGGCAGAAGCTTTTGACTGGAGGGATGGATCCCGGGTTTACGCTGCAGATGAAGGAGGATATCTGTCATATCCTGCAGTGCGCCGGCCTGATCCACGATATTGGTAACCCGCCCTTCGGACATTTTGGAGAGCTGGCTATCCGGGAGTGGTTTGAGAGGAATCTGAAACGGCTGGAGTATTACGGCAAGCCTGTGGAGGATATCCTGGAACCTCAGATGAAGGAAGATTTTTACCATTTTGAGGGAAATGCGCAGGCTCTGCGGCTTGTCACGAAGCTGCATTATCTGGTGGACGAAAATGGGATGAACCTGACCTGCGCCCTGTTGGATACCATTGTCAAATATCCGGTTCCGTCCACGGGAATTGATAAGACGACGGGAAATATCAAGGACGGGAAGATGGGGTATTATTATGCGGAGCAGGAGATCTACGAGGAGATTTCCCGGGAGACGGGTACCGGCTCCAACAGGCATCCTCTGACTTATATCCTGGAAGCGGCGGATGATCTGGCATACAGCACGGCGGATATTGAGGATGCATTTGTAAAAGGCTATATTACCTACAACATGCTGGTGGAAGAATTGAAAAAGCTGGGTGAAGGCTGCTGCTGTCCCGGATTTGACGCGCTGGAAAAGCTGCAGGTCTACTACCAGAGGGGGCTGGAAAAAGGGATCTGGAATCCGGAAAGCTATGCGGTCAAAAACTGGGTAGTCCGGCTTCAGGCCGTGCTGATCACCTGCGCCACCGATGGCTTTACGTCAAATTATGTGAGGATCATGGCGGGGGAATACGACAAGAACCTTTTCCGCGGGACTTGCGGAGAAAAGCTGATGAATCTGCTCGGGGAAATGGCCTATAAAAAAGTATTCTGCTCCAATGATATTTATAAAATGGAGATCGCGGAGGGCGTGATCCTGGATTTCCTGATGGATAAGCTGGTATCGGCGGTGCTTTACTATGACACTGGGAAAAAGCCGACCTCCATGGATACAAGAGTTTTTTCCTTTATATCAGATAATTATGTGAATGCCTACCACCATCAGGCAAAGGGAAAAAGCGAAGCGGAGAAGCTTTATCTCCGCCTGCTTCTTGTGACTGATTACGTCTGCGGCATGACGGACAGCTATGCAAAGCGGCTGTATCAGGAACTGAAAGGGATCGTATAAATAATGCCGTATCGTGACGGGCCATACATTAATCGGGCGTGTTCTGTAACGCTGTATGCGTTTATTTCAGGAAACAGCACCAGTATCCAAAGTTTTCCTGCGGATTGCACTCGTCATCCGTGAGCTGCAGGGAATCATTGTAGGAATCGGTAAACTGCGGAAAACCAAACAGCCTGGCGGCTCTGGCTTCCCGGGGATCATAGATGCCGGGGACACCAAGCCAGTAATGGCCGTCCTTTTCGATCAGGAGCAGATGGTGATAATTGTGGTATCCGTGGAGCAGGAAGCTGTTATTGGCAAGGTGCCAGTACTTCCGCGGCAGAACCGTCATCTCCGAACGCTGGATTTTCTTGACAGTCTGCGTGGGAGCGATCTGCTTTGCGGTGGAATCCTGACTCTGGGAAGGATCCTGTTCGCCGCATGGGGGCTGCTGCTCGGATGGATTTTGTGCATCATGAGAGGGTTGCACTGCAGTTGGAGTTTGTGTATCACAAGAGGGCTGCACTGCGGCCGGAGTTTGTGTATCACAGGAGGGCTGTTCTGTGGTCGGGGTTTGCCCGCTTTGTGAAGGCTGTTCTGTGGTCGGAGTTTGCCCGTTTTGTGAAGGCTGTTCTGCGGCAGGATTTTGACCGCTCTGTGAGGGCTGTTCCGCGATCGGATTTTGACCGCTGTGCGGGGGCTGTTCCATGGCCGGGTTTTGTCCGTCACAGGAAGATGACCCGGCAGGAGTGCATTGCCCGGGTGGGCATTCCGATTCAGGTACATTGTCCGTTTCAGGGCTGCATTCTTGTTCGAAGGGAATGTCCTGCTCGTCTGGGGATTCTTGTTCCGCTGAGGCGTTCTGTTCGGACGGAGCGGTGTTTTCACGGCTTTCCGGTTCGCTGTCGATGGGATCAGGTTCAGCGGGGGCATCAGTGCCGCACTCTTGAAGCGATTCTGCTTCTAATTCCATGAATGTATCAGGGGAATTATCACTCGAAGGAGAATCATCCCCGGGTTCCTTTTCGGGTGCAGCATGATCTGAGGGCGCAGCGAGCAGTTTTTTCGGATTGATCGCTATACCAGGGGCGGCTGCGGCAAGTATATGCCCGTTCGGAAGAGGCAGAAAAAATCCGTCGATCGTATCCAGCGTATGCCCTTCGGGAAAACGGGATTCTGCGGAATTGAGCCTTGCGGAAAAGGCATGGTTCGTACAGGTGATTTCCGCCAGGACAGAAGAATTTGTCAGATCATTTTCCAGATAAAAGGCACAGAGTTTTATCGTATCCGAATAAGCTACCGGAATGCCCCGGGCGTTGAGCATCAGCGTACAGGAGCGGTAATACCGGGTGATTTTCAGAAAACCCGCGTTGCGTAGCCTTTGCGAATCGTTATATTCATAAAGATAGAAAATACCAGGTTTCATATTTGCCTCCAGTCTTGTCATTTCTACCAATAGTGTATTCAGTGAGGATGGGAAAAAGAACTGCCCCGATAAACAGATCAAGACGGCAGCCGCTAATATACAGACAGGGGCAGGTGGAAAAAGAAGTGTTTCAGATGTGATCGGCAGGAAAGCTGCAGAAAGGAAAAAGCATGGATCAGGATAAAATAATAGACCCCAGCAGGACTCTGAACCAGAATCCCGCTTCGCGTCAGGAGACGGATATCAAGAAGGATGAGAAATATATGCGGGAGGCTATCCATCAGGCGAAGAAGGCCTACGCATTGGAAGAGGTGCCCATCGGCTGCGTGATCGTGTATCAGGATAAGATCATTGGCAGAGGCTATAACCGCCGTACCGTGGATAAAAATACACTGGCCCATGCAGAGCTCACTGCCATTCGAAAAGCGTGCCGAAAAATGGAGGACTGGCGGCTGGAGGAATGCACCATGTATGTCACGTTGGAACCCTGCCAGATGTGCTCCGGGGCCATTGTGCAGGCGCGGATCCCGCGGGTGGTCGTGGGATGCATGAACCCCAAGGCCGGCTGTGCCGGTTCTATCTTGAACCTGCTGGACAGGAAGGAATTTAACCATCAGGCGGACCTGACGGTCGGAGTGCTGGGGGAAGAATGCAGCGAGATGATGAAGCAGTTCTTCCGGGAGCTGCGGGAGCGGCAGAAGGCAAAAAAGAAAAGCTGACCGTTACAAGGCAGCTTTTCCAATAAGCGATTCATATTTTTACGTGCATTACGCTTCGAATGCATCTCCACAAACGTTACCTTGGCAGTTAACTCGACCCAGGCACCCTCACAACACCCGGAAGGTTCTGCTTAGTGCTGCTTCGTTCCCGACCTGACACGGTTCACAGATTCCCGTCGCGTGAGACCCGGGCCTCAACGCCACTTTCCAAGGGCAGCTCTGCAAATACAGGCCCTCCGCGCAACATCACCCCTGCTATAGCGGATTGCAGGTACAAGGTACCGCTAACACCCCGGCTGCACGAGTCTTAATTTTACATGGTTTTTGCGGAAATGTCAATGCATTCGGCGGCAGAAAACAAATTTTCCCAACCGTACAGGTGGAAAATTTTTGTAATATCGACAAAAACAGGATTCCTATCCCATACTTACCAATGCATGATTGAAAGTTGGCTTTGGAATATTCCAGCCGTCTTCCTGCGCTGTTTCCAGCCATATACCGATTACTTCCTGTGTGTTTTGGATTGCTTCCATAGGTGTCTTGCCATCTGACATACATCCCGGGAGCTCCGGTACTTCTGTAACATAACAATTATCCGGTTCACTCCAATACATTATGATCTGATATTTATACATTTGATTTCCTCCAATTGATAAAAAATTTTTATATTGCTGATTAAAAAAATAGTCTGTTTTCCTTTACAAACCGTATTTTTGAAAAATATTTCTAACCTGTTTCACCTGATATGCTTTTGCTTTATTTCCTATTGGCTGTAGTACAATACCTTCTGGTATATCAGCGCGTTTGTATACATGATGACTTCCTTTGATCCGTTCTGTAAATCCATAAGAAAGAATTAAATTTCTGAAATCAGTAAAACAAATATTATTATCACTGTTTCCACTCATTACTATATCATATGTGTTTTTGCCATACAGATTTACTCCTTTATTAATATATATTGTACCAGAATATATAACTTTTTCAAGCTGTTTCAGGACGGGATTTGAATCAAGCTATCGTGTACAATGAACATGAACTTTTACGAAATGGTTGAAAAAGGGCCTCTAAAATGCTAAAATCTTATGTATCTATTCAGAACAGGAGTTGAGAACATGAATTTTTATAATAAAAAATTCCGCAAGGTCGCGGCAGTTTTGATATTGCTTGTGATTGTGGCAATGGTAGCAACGATGATAATTCCTTACCTGATATGACCGAAAAAGGTGATTGAAAAAAGATGACTACAAAGAGGAAACGGCGCAGAAGACGCAGGCGGATCCGGCGTCAGACATTGCGCGACCTGTGCCTGATGGGATTTGTTCTGATCTGTGCGGCGGCGGTGTTTGCCGGAACCCAGTCGGTTCTGCGCGGCTACGTAAAAAAGCATGATGACGGCAGGATCCTTTCCGGCATTTCTGTGGGTCACACAGATGTATCCGGGATGAGCCGCAAGGAAGCGCTGGAGGCAGTACAAAAAGAGGTAGCCGACTGCGGCGCGGTTATGGTTACGTTAAAGATTTCCGAAGGGGAAGAGTTCGAAGCTTCCCTAAAGGAGCTGGGGCTTTCCTCGCCGAAGCTGGAAGATGCTGTGGACGATGCCGTGGAGTTCGGCAAGAAGGGAAATACGACGCAGTCCTACAAGCTGATCAAAAAAGCGGAGAAGAAAAAACTGCGGCACCGTATTCCGTTGGAATATGAACTGGGAGAACGTGAGGCGTCCAAAGTTCTTTCCTCGCGTTCGCAGGCTTTTTTAGATACTCCGGTGAATGCCGCGATCGTGCAGGCGCCGGAAGGGATCCAGGTGACCGAGTCGCATGAGGGGGAAGTCCTGGATACAGAACAGACGATTGAGAATCTGACCCGATTTTTGAATGACGACTGGGACGGAAAACCAGGCAATGTGCAGGCGGTCATAGAAAAAAAGGATGCCCCTGTCACTGAGGAAGACCTGGCCGGACTGACGGACATTTTGGGAAGCTATACTACATATTATGGAGAGAGCGGGGATGGCCGGACGAAAAACGTGGAATCCGGCGCAAACCATCTGAACGGAATCCTGCTGCAGCCGGGGGAGGAACAGTCGGCCAATGAGGCTATGGAGCCTTATACCATTGAAAACGGTTATGCCGAGGCAGACTCCTATGAGAGCAATACGGTGGTGCAGACTATGGGCGGCGGTATCTGCCAGGTGTCTTCTACGCTTTATAACGCACTGCTGTTCGCGGAGCTGGAGATCGTGGAGCGTTATCCCCATTCCATGCTGGTATCCTATGTGGAGGCGTCTAAGGACGCGGCTATTGCGGATGACCTGCTGGATCTGGTATTTAAAAATAATCTGGATTCCCCGATCTACATCCAGGCTGTGCTGGCAGAGGGAAATCTGACATTCAACATCTATGGAAAAGAAACCAGAAGCCCGGACCGTACCCTGGAATTTATCAGCGAGAGCAGTGAGAGTGAGGATACGGAAGGGACACGTTTTGTAGCAACGGAAAACTATATCGGATATTATGCGATTCAGAGCTATGCCCATCCGGAGATCACGGCCCAGCTCTGGAAGGTGGTTACGGAAAATGGCCAGGAGGTCAGCCGGGACGTGATCAATTACAGCCAGTATATGGCGGCGCCGGAGACCTACGGAGTAGGCGTCCTATCAGACGATCCGGCTGATACGGACAGGATGAACAGCGCTATTATGACTCAGAATGAAGAGACGATATTGAGTACCATGAATGAGATCCTATACGGTTCGGCCAGTACGGAGAATACAGAAGCCGCACAGTGAAGAGACTCAATAATAAAGGGATACCGGGAGGAAAGTATGAAGCCAGGAAAGCTTTCACAGACCGTATGGAACCGGTCCGTACAAAGACAATTGAACAGCGATTGGGAAGCAGATTTTCTTCTGAAGCCCTCCAAGGCCGAGACGTGTACGGCAATGCGCAGGTCTGCGGAAGGAATCCCGCTGACTGCTTCCGCCTCTGTTTTCGGGCAGACTCCGTCCCTTGGGATCTATGCCATCGCGAAAGCAGTCCATGACATTGCTGTCAGAGGCGGCGTGCCGATGGGAATCTCTGTCTCGATCACACTTCCGGAGACTGCGGAGGAAGCATTACTGCAGGAAATGATCCGTCAGATGGATCAGTTTTGCCGGGGCATTTACATTCCCATTGCAGGTGTTCAGGCGGAGGTCAGTCCGGCAGTCCGGCATGCGCTGATCCAGGTGACGGCTCTGGGACAGGCAGAGGAAGCGAGGCTGCTGCGTCTTTCGGATGCGGCGCCGGGGCAGGACATCGTGCTGTGCGGTTATATCGGTCTGGAAGGGATGCTGCGGATCCTGGATGAATGCCGGGAAGAGCTGGGCAGGCGTTTTTCCCCTGCCTTCCTGCGTCAGATGCGGGAACTGGACAGTGAGCTCTTCCGATTTGAGGCCATCCGTATGGCATCCGGCAGCGTGACGGCCATGCAGCAGATCGGAAGCGGCGGCATCCTGGGGACGCTTTGGGAACTGGCAGAGGCGGCAGGCGTGGGCCTGAACGTGGATCTGAAGAAAATGAGCATCCGCCAGGAGACGGTGGAGCTCTGCGAATACTATCATCTGAACCCCTATCAGATGACTTCCGCGGGAAGCATCCTGATGATCACGGAACACGGGGAACGGCTAGCACAGGCTCTCAGTGAGGGAGGCGCGCGAGCCAGTGTGCTTGGGGTCACTACTGCAGGGAATGCACGGGTGGTCACAAGCGG
>CAYQBE010000110.1:0-16890 GCA_964415625.1 uncultured Clostridium sp. | reverse complement strand
TATATTATATGTTGTATAATATATTTTGTCAAGAGGGATATTCTTAAGAAAATCAAAAGAAAAAAGCATCCGGCTTTTTGCCTCAGATGCTTTATTTTACTCCCGGGTAATCTTTGCACGAAATTCTAATGCCTGTTCTCTTTTTTCAAAAGCATCAATATTCATAAATACAGCGTTGCCCACCCCATTTTTCGTATCAAATTCTCTCACCGCTCCCTTTATGCGGATGATTTCTGCTATATTCCAATGCCTCTTTTCTAACCTGCCCCGGCTTCATTTTGTCAAAATATTCTCTCTGCCATGCCGTATAATCGAAATTTTCTCTTTTGATCACTGCAATAAAATGCTCTGCATTTACAATCCCCATCTTTTCAACCAGGCATTCCAATCCCATATCCATAATCTCAACTGTGCTATACATCCGTTTCCGTCTCCATTCTTCGAATAAATTCCCCCGGTGTCACTAATGATATCTGTTCTGTATGAAACTTTAATAAACGATCATCGGTAGTAATAAAGTAATCGCATTTTGCATACATTGCACATGCCACATGAAAGGCATCTTTCTCTTTAACTCCTGTCCGCATGATTGGTTCAGCCATTTTCGCAATCATTTCATCACGCTCATTGCCTACATAAAGTCACAAGCTCAACCCGATGAAGTTTTATTAACTTTATATTTATTCTATCATGTCAAATACGTTGAATCAAACTATGCTTTTAAACAGAATAACCAGTATACGTCTTGCCCTGCATCCGCCAGCATGTTATACTAAAGGGCAGAAAAATCTGCCTGAACACTCTGGAACAGCAGGAGGCTTTCACGGTCTGCTGTTCCGTCAGTCTATCCATGAAAGCTTCGAAAAGAGGTGCAGCCTATGGGAAACTATGTGAATACCGGAAATGCGGGCTTTGCCGCGGCGGTCCGGGATACGTATGTAGATAAAACCGAGTTGATCGCATTTATCAACAGCACATTAGGGACAAAACGGAAGCTGACCTGTGTCAGCAGGCCGCGCCGTTTTGGGAAATCCTATGCCGCCCAGATGCTGTGCGCCTATTATGATAAAAGCTGTGATTCCAGCGGACTATTTGCCAATTTAAAAATTGCACAGGACAGTTCCTATCAGGAACATTTAAACCGGCATCATGTGATTTATCTGGATATTACCTGGTTTATTTCGATTGCCGAAGATATCAGAGATACGGTGTCAAATCTGCAGGCAAAGGTGGTAGCGGAACTGCGGGCGCTCTATCCGGATGTGAAGCAGGAGCAGACGCTCCCGGAGACTCTTGCCGGGATTCATGAAGCCACAGGAAATCGATTTATCATGATCATTGACGAATGGGACGCATTATTCCGTGAAGCCAGAAATGATCATGCGCTGCAGGAACAGTACATCCAGCTTCTGCGAGGCCTGTTCAAGAGCAGCGGTCAGACGGATAAGATGATCGAAGCCGCCTATATGACAGGAATTTTGCCGATCAAAAAATATGGGACTCAGTCTGCAATGACAGATTTTAAAGAATATACCATGCTCCAGCCGGAACCGCTGGGGAGGTTCACCGGATTTACGGAACAGGAGGTCAGCAGATTATGCGAAAGCAGCAAGCTAAGCTTTTCTGCAGTCCGGGAGTGGTATGACGGCTATATACTCGGTAATAGTACGCACATTTACAGCCCCAAATCCGTCATGGACGCATTGGCAAGAAACCGGATCGGTAATTACTGGACCCAGTCGGAGACCTACGAATCGCTGAAAATTTATATTGACCTGGATGAGGACGGATTGAAGGAAGCAATCGTACAGATGCTGGGGGGCGCGCATATCCGGATCGATACCGGGACCTTCCAGAATGACATGACCACGATCCGGCGAAAGGATGATGTCCTTACCCTGCTGATACATTTGGGCTATCTGGCATATGATGCCGATGCAAAGCGTGTTTTCATACCAAATGAAGAGGTTCGGCAGGAATTTGTTCGTGCGGTGACAACAGGCAGACATCAGGAGATTGCAAGGCTGATCCGGAACTCGGATGTTCTTCTGGAACAAACTCTGAGCTATGACGTCAAAAGTAAAAAGCATACTTGTAAAATAGAAAAATGGGAAGGAACATCTTTGAGAAATGAATATGAAGATTGAAATAAAAGCCTACAGGGAAGAGCATCTTCCCGAAATGATCCGGATATGGAATGAGGTTGTAGATGAGGGAATCGCGTTTCCCCAGGAGGAGCTTTTGGATGCCCGGACCGGGAAGGAATTTTTTGAGCAGCAGACATACAATGCCGTCGCGGTAAATGCAGATACGGGAGAGGTCTGCGGACTGTATATCCTGCACCCCAACAATGTCGGACGGTGCGGCCACATCTGCAACGCCAGCTATGCTGTCAGTGCGCAATACCGGGGGCTGCATATCGGCGAAGCTCTGGTTTCCGACTGTCTCATCCAGGGACGGAAGCTTGGGTTTACGATCCTGCAGTTCAATGCAGTGGTCGCGTCAAATATCCACGCAAGGCATCTCTATGAACGGCTCGGTTTTATCCAGCTCGGAACGATCCCGAAAGGATTTCGGATGAAGGACGGGCATTATGAGGATATCTGTCCTTATTATCATACCTTATGAAGCGGCCGAATGGCCATAATGGGATACCCTTGGGGATACCTTGTGAAATGGCCGGATGGCCATAATAGATTTCTTTTCAACAAAAGCACACAAGAAATGCCGGACAGTCTTTGATGAACTATCCGGCATTTCCGTCTTGATGCCAGGCTCCATTTTATAATTCCACCGGTTCAGACGCATCCATTCTCAATCTCCTGGAAATAGGATGCCTGCTTTTTTTCTTGCGTTTTCCAGAACTTCCATCACATGCAGCATAATCTCCAGCCTCTGATAGATTCCTTCATAGTCATCCGCCAGAAAAAGCTCTGTCAGATTTTGGATTTCATAGAACCAACGGTCCGGATTTTCCTGCTCATTGAACGTTTCGTCTGATTCCTTCGTCACAACCCGCACCTCAGCAATCCCGTTGCTTCCGTCCCTGATATAGATATATCCCTTCTCTCCTTCAATCTGAAAAGAATTGATGCCCCACGTATCCTTTGCTCCTGCCGACTCACTGACAAATCCGTCATACCGCATGATCAGAATGCCGGACGTGTCCGCAAGTTCTCTATCCTTTTCCTGAGAACATCCTTCTGCCCCGGCGGGACATGAGTTAAGGGATGCCCTTTGGGTATAGATATTCGGATAATACACCGCTTCCTCCGGTTTTCCAAACAGCGCTACATTCAGATATACATTATAAAAATTGATATCCATCAGACATCCGCCAGCATACTCTGGATTAAAAATATTGGGCACTTCACCTTTCAGCAACTGGTCGTAGCGGCTGGAATACTGACTGTAATTTCCAAGTACAAGCTTTACCTTTCCAATCTTTGGCAGCTCCCGTTTCAGAATTTCAAAATTGGGAAGAAATGCCGTTGGAACAGCATCCGCCAGAAGAAGCTTCTTTTCCTTCGCCAGTTCCACCAGCTCCCTTGCCTGCTCCGCCTTTGTACAGAACGGTTTTTCACAGATTACATGCTTTCCCGCCAGAAGCGCTTTTTTCGTCTGTTCGTAGTGCAGCAGATTCGGTGTGGCAACGTAGACCGTATTCATCTCTCTGTCATTCAGAAATTCATCCATATCCGTATATACCCGGTCCGTCCCATACTCGGCGGCAAGGGCATTTCCTTTTTCCAGGCTTCTGGAGTAAACTGCTGAGAGCCGGATTCCGTCTGTCGCCTTTACGTTATCCAGAATCGAATGCACAATGACGCCAGAGCCAATCGTCCCTAATCGTATCTCATTCATATGATCATTCTCCTTTGTAACCAATTCCCGTATCGTTTTTTCATCCCTTGTGAAACGGCCGCATGGCCATGATGGGATGCCCTTGGGTATACCTTATGAAACGGCCGCATGGCCATAATGGGATGCCCTTGGGTATACGATACTTTACACTACCTACTCTGCGTGAGACTTTGCTACTGCGGTAGCCTCCTCCAAAATCTCCAGAACCCGAACCACCTCTGCATCCTTGATACACTTCTCACATCCATGCTCAATGGCCGCGACAAGATTGTCATAAATTCTCTCATAGTGGGCACATCCTACTGGAACCTTTTCCTCTACTTTTTCTCCATTTTCATTCATATATACAAGGGTTCCCCACCGGTCCTCCGGCGCGGGCCGCGTATTGATCACATGACGGCCGACCACCTTCTTCCTGCCGGAATTGTGGATCACCGGCGGAAGTGTCAGGCTTCCTTTTGTGCCATGTACGGTAAAACGCGGATAATCGATCAGGACACACATGTTTGTATTCACGGATGCCTTGCTGTTCCCATAGTAAAATTCCAGATCATAATAATCATCTCCCAAGCCCGGATGATGAATGCTGCGCACGTCAAAGTGGGTCGCATCCGGGATCCCGAGCAGGCTGATCACCTGATCGATGGTATGTACCGCCAGATTATACAGCGTTCCCATATGATCATACCAGCCGTTTGTCTTGTAATAATCATAATGGCTCTCCAGCTTGACGAGTTCTCCCAGCTTTCCGCTTTCGATCACTTTCTTTACCGCAAGAAAATCCGCGTCAAATCTCCGGTTCTGGTTCGGCATGCAGATCAGCCCTTTTTCCTTTGCCAGCGCAAAGACCTCCCTCGCCTCCTGCGCGGTCGGGGCAAATGGCTTTTCCACCAGTACGTGCTTTCCGGCATTCAGAATCTGCTTTGCATAAGGTACGTGGAAGCGGTCCGGCGCGCTGACCACGACCAGATCGACTTCCGCATCCTTTAAAACCTGATCCAGATCTGCTGTAAATGTGATCTCCGGATAGAACGGCTCATACTCCGCAAATTGCGGGATGTCCTCCTCCCTTCGGTAAACATATTTTACCTGGACGTCCTCCCGGTTCTCCACATAGGGAATGTGATATTCCCTGACGCTTACGCCAAATCCAATATATGCTGCTGTTATCATTTTTTTCATCCTTTCCTTTTTATTCTG
The DNA here is from genome assembly GCA_964415625.1 of uncultured Clostridium sp. Classification (GTDB taxonomy): domain Bacteria; phylum Bacillota; class Clostridia; order Lachnospirales; family Lachnospiraceae; genus Schaedlerella. The sequence continues at coordinate 11,826 of CAYQBE010000110.1, read as the reverse complement.
AAATACCCCCGCAGGCAATCAGAAAATCTCCCAACTGTACGGTTTTTGATCATTTATTACCGCTCGCCATCCTGAAATAGGTATATGGCTTGCCTTTGATCGAAACACTCAGCTGAAAAATATTTTCCGGTGATGTACATCCCGAAAAACCGCCGTCGCCAATGGCATGGATATCCGCGCCGGTCTCTTTCATCTTCAGGGCGATCAGACGGACCGTATCCGGATCCGCGCCCTCCACCGAGCTGTTCAGAAACGTCATCGCCAGTGTGCCCGGCTTGCAGGAATGCACATATTCTACCAATTCCCGGATCATATCTGTACTGATGCCGCCCCTGCTGCCGGGCGCGGGCAGGTCAATACAGTCCGCGCCTGCATCGATCAGCTCTCTGATAATGTCCTTTGCATCACGCTTCGCAAGAGGGTCTCCGAGTACCTTTTCCTCAACCCCGTCCTCCCATTTTCCTGCAAAAACAAATATTCTGTCTCCATAGGCTTCCTTAATCCACCTGACCGCCGCGATCACATCGGAAATAGATGTCCCACTGCCGGGATTGCCGCCCAGCACAAGAAAATCCACACCCATTTCCACACATTTTTCCACATGCTCCGGAGTACACAGCATCCCCTGTCCAAAATAAATGTCCTGATCCGATATGCCCTGCTTCGGACAGCCAAGATATACGCCGATCGGACGGGTGCACCTTGCTTTCAGTTCCTGAAAAGAAAGACCTTGGAGCCCAGGATTTTTGCTCATGTCATCCAGGTTGATCGTATTGAGCAAAACCATGTCCGCGCCGAACGCAAACATCACTTCCGTATTCGTCACTCCCCGGACAAGCCCTGTGTCCGCAAACAACAGATGCTGTCCCATGATGACCCTGCCCTCGGACCGATAAATGGACTCCTTGAGATCCATGGGCGTCATTTTTGCAAAATCACTTTTTGACGCATTGATCAGCCTTGTGATACGTCCCATACTTTTTCCCCCAATCCATGATGCGCGATCACATCTTTATACCAGTAAAAACTGTCTTTCTTATATCGCTTCAGCGTATATTTATCAACATAGATGAAACCGTAACGCTTTTCAAAGCCCTCATGAGTAGAGTACAGATCGATCGCACTCCAGGTACAATATCCGATCATCTCCACCCCGTCGCGGATTGCCGTCTCCATCCATTGAATATGGTCTCTCAGATACTCGATCCGATAGCTGTCATGGATCTGATGATCCGCCGTCAGATGATCCGTATGCCCGATTCCATTTTCCAAAACCAGGATCGGCATCCGTCATATTACAGATATTGACGATCGTGGTCAGCAGGTCGTAGATTCCCGTATTATGGAGAAGATTCTCCCATGCCGGAATTGGAATACTGTAAACCAGCTGAAAGATTGCCGCTCCCATCAACACCGGCATCGCACCCATCATTCCCTGCGTTACCGAACTGATATATGTGTTGCTTTGCATTTTGCCTATTGCAGGCATCAGCTTTTCCTGTATAAAAGCTCCTTTTTCCTTTGCCATTTTTTAACCTCCAAATTCTTGAGTTACGGTACGCCGGGTTGCCGCCGGGTTGCCACCGGCCTGCAGCAGCCCGGTTCTTTACCAGTTGTATTTTTCACATAATTCCCTGAAAATTTTTTCTCCATTCATCATGCCGTAGTCCGCCATGGCGATCACATCCACCGGGATATCCGGAAATCTCTCCTTTACCGCATCCAGCTTGTATGCGATCTGCGGTCCCAGCAGAATGACATCACTTCCCTGCGCTGCGCCGTCCAGCGCAGTCTCGGCATAAGCCTTACATTCAATATCCGTGCAGCCGTTTGCCTCTGCCGCCTTCTTAATCCTGGTACAAAGCATTGCTGTTGACATGCCGCCTGCGCATGTAAGCGTAATTTTCAAATTTTTCATTGGCCGTTCTCCTCTACTTTCCTTCTGTTCTCTTATAAAGTTCTATCATTTCCTCCGCAATGTCGCACATCAGCGTCGCCATCGTCAGGTGATCCTGCGCATGGACCAGAACGATGTTGACCTCCACGGGTATCCCGGATGACTCCTGCTGGATCATATCCAGCTGCAGGTCATGTGCCCGGGCACTTTTCTCCTTTGCAGATTTCAAAAGCTCCTTTGCCCTTTCAAAATCACCCTTTCGCGCGGCCTGTATTGCCTGCATTGCTTCGGACTTTGCATCGCCTGCTTCCGCGATCAGCTGAAAAGCGCTCATATACTTTTCTTCATCCATTTGCTCTTCCTCCTCTGTGGTCTCTTTGTTTAGATACAGTTTACCTTTTTCATACTGCTAAAAAAAGTCAAGAAACGACCGCTTCGGAAGCGGTAGTCCGGGAGGCTGAAACGGAAGTTCCGCTTCGGAAGCGGTAATTTCAATTTATGCGCGCAGTAAGGCCGCTGCAGTATCCTCAAAACACCGCAGCGGCCTGTATCACTCCGCTTCTATCTGCTCTATAAAGTTTTCATAGGTCGGATTTTCAATGACATTCCTCACTTTTTGCCGGTTCATGATAAATTCCGAGGTCCGCTCAAAAAATTCGCTGCGGTCCTTGTCCTCCTGATCCGACAAAGAGACGAGGATGATGACCTGGACATGATGTTTTCCCCAGAATACCGGTTCTTCCAAAATGCATACCGCCGCAAAGCTCTCCTTCGTCACCTGTCCATATGGATGAGGCATGGCGACCACTTCGCCAAAATCTGTATATCCATAGCTTTCCCGCTGCAGCACGCTTTCATAAAAATCGTCGGGAACCTCTTTCCATTCGGAGATCTTTCCGCACAGAAACTGCAGAAGATCTTCTTTCGAAGCAAATGCTTTTTCATAGAAAAACAGTTCCCTGCTGTAATAGGTTTTCCGGCCGTCCTGCTCTTCTTTTGAAAACATTTCCATCAAAGCAAGGACATCGCCCTGCTCGAGAAACATCTTAACCTCAATGATCGGAACAGGAACCCGGTCAGAAATCGGCGTCGTTGTCAGAATATAGTCGATCCCTTCATAATCAAAATTTTTCAGGTTGCTCCGATTGCAGATCTCCACCCTGTCCAGATATTTCCCAAAAAGCTTCTGATACTGGTAGGCAAGCATCCGGGCGCCGGTCTTGCCCATCGCGCACACAATGACAATATTCTTCCGGGTGTTTTCCCCTAAAGCAGCCTCTTCCATATAAAGATTGAAGATCATTGCCAGATACCCTGTCTCGTCTTCCCCGATCCTCTTATTATAGTGATTTTCAAGCGCGATCTGAGACTGCATCGCAATCAGATATGCTTTGCTGCAGTTCTGTTTGATCTCGTCCAGTACCGGATTACTCAGCTTTATGTGATAACGAAGCCGGATATCCATGGAGAGCAGATGCTTGGACAAGGCCATGATGAGCGCAAAGTTATCCCGAAAGTCCGCTTTCATGGTCACATACACATGCTGGAGCATATTATCAACCAGCTTTTGGATATAAGGTGAGATCACAATGTTTCCTTCGCCATGCATTTCTTTTCCGGTTACCCGATTTCCGGCCAGATGGAGGATCACATAATCCAGTTCTGTTTCCGAAAACTGAATATGAAATACAGCTTCCATACGTTCACAAATCCGCAGCGCAGCATGGATTCCCTGGGAAAACTGCCGCAAAATCCGCTCATGTATGCCCTGCTCAATCTCAACAAAGCAGCCTCTTTTGATACGCTTCATTGCCACATACAAATGTGCCATCAGATTATGCATGGAAATCTCGGACATGGAGATGTCCAGTTCCGCCAGAGAATCTGCCACGATCGCGAAAATCTGTTTCCTTTCAGCCTCCGCCCTGTGGAAGTCTGAACCGGAAAGCATTCCCCTTATCATCACATGATTCGCGATTGCGGAACGGATATCAAACTCCGTCCCGCTGATGCGCACACCCCGTTTCAGGCTGATTTCCAGCTTCACATGATATTCCCCGAGATAAAGCCTGGTACGCCGCAGATCCGACATCAGAGTGGATTCGCTGATGCAGAGCATTTTCATTAGTTCTTCAATCTGTACGTAATCCGTGTGCAGCAACAGATAGGCAATGATAAAATCCCCTCTGCCCTCCACGCTTGCCGGAACGTCATTGCCATCATACAGGATCCCGTTTTTGTAAACGCCGGAAAAAAGGGCATGGTCCTCGATCACCAGCCGGTAGCCTTTCCCTTTTTTAATCTCAATGTAAGCGCCGTGGACACGTAAAAATTCATCCAGTATTTTCATATAGTTCCGGATGGTCTTTTCGCTGAAAAGCAGCTGCTCACCCAGTTTTCCTGCCGTTATGTATTCCTCCGTACTGAGGCACTTAAGAATTTTTTCATTCATCTGGCATTCCCCCTGTTATGATGCAATGAAAGATTGATTTACCATATCATAATTTCCATTTCTTGAAAAGATATGATTCTACCACTGCCGCAGCGGTACTTTTCTGCACTATGCTCATGTTTTCCTTTTCAATCGTTTTATCCCTTCCTCCGGTTCAGCATTTCCTCGATCGCATAAGCCACCCCGTACTCTTCATTGGATTTTGTCACATACCTGGCGGCCTTGATGATCTCCGGCTCGGAATTGCCCATAGCCACTGTCGCGCCGAAGTCCATGGAAAGCATGGAATAGTCGTTCATGCTGTCGCCGAATGCCATCACCTCATCCATGGTATATCCCAGGGATTCGATATAGCTTTTCAGCACCGGGCCTTTCTGGGCGCGGGCATCGGTAATCTCCAGATTGTTGACAAAGGAGGATGCTACGGCTATCCTTCCATCCTTTTGCAGTTCCCTGTCAATTGCCTTAAGCGGCTCCGTATCGCAGCAGAAAACAAAAATTTTATATACGTTGATATCCTTCTCTCTTAGCGCCTGAAAATCAGGAATGATACGGGTGCTTTCCTGCATATGCTGATACATTTCCGTTTCCAGGATTTCTTCCATGGTCAGGTCGGAGAAAAATACCTGGAGGTTTTTGCGCAGGTCTTCTTCCAATGTTTCCGGAGTTCCGATGCTGTAGTCGCATTCCCCGGTCATAAAAATAGTGGATACCGGGTAATTTTTGAGCACATTGTAAATCTCTTCGCACAATCCGATATCCATCTGCACCCTGCTTATGATGTTCTGCAACGGGTCGCGCACCTCCGCGCCGCTCCCCACGATATAATCGCAGACCACCCCTGTTCCGTCCAGTTCCTGCAGGACTCCGTTCATGTCACGGCCGGTCGCCACCATGAAGCGGATCCCTGCATCGCATGCCCGGCGGATCGCCTGTACGGTCCGCGGCGCAAGCTTGTGGTCGTCCCCTAAAAGTGTGCCGTCCATGTCACTCGCTATTACTTTTATCATATCGATTCGCTCCTTTGTTTTCTTTGGCAGATATTTTCTAAGTCTGTCAGCAATTCCCCACAAACACATGCTTCAGATACTTCCCCGCCGCATCCGCCAGGCGGTACACCTGTCCTACTTCCGTCGCGTCCCGATCCGTCATCTGATACCGCGGGAAAAACCGGGTCACGTGAAGCGGGATGTCCTTTCCCAGAGAGGCGATCCACCGCGCTTCTTCCTCCATTTCCTCGATCCCGTCGTTCATCCCCGGCACGATCAGTGTGGTCAGCTCCACATGGCAGTCTGCCGCCGCACGGGTGATAAATGCTTTCACCGTCTCCAAATCTCCACCCAGCTTCCGGTAAGTCTCCTCCCGGAAGGCTTTCAGGTCAATGTTCATGGCGTCGATATACGGAAGAAGCTCGTCCAATACCTCCCGGGACGCCGTGCCGTTGGTGACCAGCACATTGTCCATGCCCAGTTCCTTGATGAGCCGGGCCGAGTCGCGCACATATTCCCAGCCGACCAGCGGTTCATTGTAGGTGAACGCCGCCCCGATATTTCCGATCGCTTTATATTCTTCCGTCTTTTCCGCCAAAGCCTCCGGGGAAAAGGATACCGCCCCGGCCTCTTCCGGCCCGGCCATAGAGATCTCATGATTCTGGCAGAAGGAGCACCGCAGATTGCAGCCGTAGCTCCCCACAGACAGGATCAGGCTGCCCGGCCGGTACCTGTGCAGCGGCTTTTTCTCAATGGGATCCAGCGCCAGGGAAGTCACCTGGCCGTAATTGCTGCAGATAATTCGGCCGTTTTCATTTTTCCGCGCCCTGCACAGCCCTGTCTGCCCCGGCTCCAGACTGCAGTGGTGGATGCATACCTGACATGTCTCTTTCATAATGTCCTCCCTGTTGATTTATGTTTGCGGCCGATGAAATCTGCCATGAGTACCGTACCAGCCGCAGACGCAAAACGGCATGATTCCTCCTGCGGCTGTTCTGAATACCATCGTATGCAGAAAGGCTGCCAGTGGCAGGCTTTCTGTATCGTTCCTTTTTTAATAATGCCGTACCACCTCGAACCGTTCCAGCTCCGCCTGTTCCTGCTCTCCGATCCCGGCCTTCTGCTTCGCAATGGCGATCTGCTCCTCCACCGTATCCACACCTTCCAGGTTGGGAAGCAGCAGCCCCCTTCGATAGTCCTTTGTCACCACCACGCCGTACCGCTTCACATCCAGCTTGTCCGGGGAATCGATCTTTTCTGTATCCCCCAGCACATCCACGGTGATGGTCAGCTTGTCCAGTTCCTCCGGCTCTATGGGCGAAAAACGCGGGTCGCGGGAAGCCGCGCTGATTCCGTTTTCGATGATTTCCTGCGCAATGGACGGACAGACTGCCTGGATCGTGCCGATACATCCCCGAAGCCTGCCTTCTTTTTTGATGGAAACAAATACACCTGCCCTGCGGTTCTGCATTTCCCCGGGAAGTCCCTCCGGCATCCGGAGCTTCTTTCCGGTACGGACATATTCCTCCACGGTGTTCCGGGCAAGCTGCACATACGCGTCCTCCTGCTGTCGCTGCTTCAAGATCCGGTTCATCTCCTTCTCCTCGTACTGGTCTTTCAAATTCCGGTTCAGGTTCCTGCCCCTGATCTCGTAAATGCAGATGCCATAGCCCACGCCAAAGGGTCCTTCATAGGAAAGGCGCCTGGCTTCCACTTCCGTCCGGTCCAGCGCCCCGGCCATGATGGTGAAGGAACGGTGCCCGCACTCTCCTGCCTTTTCGCAGAAATCCTCGGAAAACTCCAGCAGCTCCCCGAAATTGCCGCTCCCCATGACCTGCATGACGCGGCTGTCGTACTCCGGGCCCTCCTTCTGGTAACCGTAAGGGCCGTCCGATTTCAGCCTGTGGGACAGATCCCCGCTGGCAATGATCACGATCCTCCGATCCAGCACCTCCGCAGTCTCCCGGATACGCCTGCCCAGCTCATAATGCGCGGTCAGCGGAAGCCCGGAAAGGCCCACTCTTACCAGTTGATAGTCTTTCCAATATTGATTTACAAAATACAGCGGCACCATGGTTCCGTGATCCAGCCGCCGATCCCGCTCCCCGGCGGTTCCCGCGGGAAGGTCACCGGCATCCGCCAGCTTGCACAGATTTTCCACAAATTCCCTGTCATAACGCACCTCGAACCGCACCTGCCCCGCGCCAAACTGGCTGAAATCCCCCTTCGCACCATTTCCTGGGGAAATATGGAAATAGTCCGCGTACATGACCTGGTGGGGAGAAAGCAGGACGATCGTCTCCGGCTTTAACTCGCCGATCCTGCGGCCCACTTCGTGATACGCGTCAATGGTATCCTGAATCCTGCGTTCCTCCCCCCTGCCGATCTCCGGTACGATCAGCGGCGGGTGGGGCACCATAAAAGCTCCTGTGATCATGATGTTACCTCCTCTTCGAAAATGTAAAGACAGTGTTGTATGTAACACTGTCTTTCTGGTAAAAGGACGATACTATACCATCTGTTTTCCATACTGTTTCAGGTAAGAGACGGCTGTTTCCAGGGAAAGACCGATTTTTTCCTGCAGCCTTTTCAAAATGTCTGCATCGTTCAGGCCAAACTCCTGTCCCATTTCAATGATTTCCTGAGCTTTTCCCTCTGCCTTTCCCTCGGCTCTGCCCTCAGTTCTTCCTCTGCGGATTAATTTTTCAGATTCCGTCTCAATTATAGTTCCGCCCATAATATTCACCAGCCTTTCTTCATGTTTATTTCCGTTTGTGATGTGGGTGATAATCGTATTTACAAAACCCATAAGGTCTATCAGTTCATTATCTGATAAATCACGCTCTTTATGCAAACGGAGCATTTCATTTCTGAAATACACTAAATCTCTGACCGCATTTTCTATACTGTCTCCGGAAGTAATATCCTTCTCATATCTTGCAATATAAAAGGGGATATAGGGAAATAATCTCTTCTCTACAATGTATTCTTTCGTAAATTCTTCAAGAATTACATTCTCAGACGTATAGTTTACTTCCTGTCCATCTGGAAATGTGAAGGTAATCAAAGTGGTTTTTGGTGTTTTTTCTGTTCTCTTGACATAAATCACCGAAAACCTCGGCATGGGAATGGTTGCACGGCCAATATCCCATGTTGCAAATTGTCTGGCGACGATAAACGCATACTCTGCAATTCGGATGGCCATGGAACCGTCATCATAACTCTGACATTCCAGAAGGTATATCTCGCTTTCAATTTTGATCACAAAATCCGAAATCTGCGCCTCAATCTCTTTGCTCCCATCCACAGTTTCACTTTCGGTCAGATATCCTTCGGAAGGTAAAGTTTCTATCTTTGCATCCATAGAATAATTTTTGCCGAACGTATCATTGATCACGGAGATGAAGAGCCTTTTGTGTTTCATCTTCATTGTCTTAAAGACATTATCGTAATCAGGCGTCTTTTTCTGCATATTCTTTTTTATCCTTTCGCGGATATCTGTATTCCTGTTTTCAGGAGCAGATATCTTTTTTCTTATTATATCGTCAAATTAGGTTTCTGACAACAGGAACAATTCATTTTATCCTTCCTCCCCATTCCCCGTCAACACAAACACCTCATGGGCCAGCACCGGGAACGCCGCCAGGATCAGCAGCACCGCCCATTCCTGCCAGCCAAGGACCGCCGTCCCGAACATTCCCACCAGATAGGGGATCTCCGTGACCGCCATCTGCAGCAGGACTCCCAGCACAAATGCCGCGGCCATCACCGGATTGAAGGTTCGTTTTCCAGAAAATACGGAGGTCCGCACATCCCGCATACCGAGAGCATGGAAGAGCTGCGACATGCCCAGCACGGTAAACGCGTAGGTCTGTGCCCGTGCCAGAGCCGCTTCGTTCTGCAGCACCGCCGCAATATTGGACAAATTGAATGCCTTTCCGCTCTCCGCCAGCGCATCCCACGGAATCTTTAAAAACGCGGTCAGGCTGATGGCCGCGATCAGCAGCCCGTAAAAGACCGTGCATGCCAGCCCGCCGTTTGCGAACATGCCCTCCTTCGCGCTCCGGGGCGGCTCCCGCATCAATGCCTCCTTGTCATTTTCATCCACCCCCAGGGCCAGAGCCGGCAGGGAATCCGTGATCAGGTTGATCCAGAGAATGTGGCTGGCCTTCAGCGGGGCGGCAAGGCTCAGCAGCACCGCCGTAAACATGGTGATGATCTCCCCGAAATTGGAGGAAAGCAGGAACAGCACGGTTTTTTTGATATTTTGAAAAATACTCCTCCCTTCTTCGATGGCTTTTTCAATGGTGGCAAAATTATCATCTGTTAAAATCATATCCGACGCATTTTTTGCCACGTCTGTTCCTGACAATCCCATGGAAATGCCGATATCCGCGGTACGCAGCGACGGCGCGTCGTTGACTCCGTCCCCGGTCATGGCCACGATGTTGCCGCACTCCTTTAGCAGCTTCACAATCCGTACCTTATGCTCCGGGGAAACCCTGGCAAATACATTGGTCTCCTTTAAGCGCACCCGCAGGTTGTGGTCCGACAGATTGTCCAGATCCGCCCCTGTCAGGCACTGGTCAGGCTTCCTGGCGATCCCCAGTTCCTTTGCAATGGCAAATGCAGTATCTGCATGGTCGCCGGTGATCATGATGGTACGCACCGAGGCTTTGCTGAACTTCGCGACTGCGTCCCTGGCCTCCGGGCGGATGGGATCCTTCATCCCTGCCAGGCCGAGAAATACCAAGTCCCGCTCTTTGAGCAGTGCTTCCGGATCCCCGGATCCCTCCTTCATGGCCAGCGCCAGGACACGCAGCGCCTGGGAAGACATTTCCGCCAGGGCGGCCTGGATCCTCCGGCGCTTGAGATCCCCAAGGGGCTGGATCTTGCCGCCCAGGTAGATTTTCGTACAGCGTTTCAGCACCACATCGGGCGCTCCTTTTGTAAATGCAATCAGGCTGTTTCCGCGGTATTGGTGTACCGTAGTCATCATCTTTCTCGCAGAGTCAAAGGCACGCTCTGCCACCCTCGGAAACTGTGCTTCCGTCTGTACCTTTCGGATCCCGCAGTTGGACGACATGACCGCCAGTGCGATCTCTGTGGGATCCCCCACTGCCTTGCCGCTCTCTGGAATGACCGCGTCATTGCACAGCGCAAAACCCTGCAGAAACAGCTCCGGAATCTCTGCCTGCTCCCGGATATTGCTTGTAGAAATGGGAATCACCTGCTCGTTGACATAACACCGGGTCACGGTCATTTTATTCTGGGTCAGCGTACCGGTCTTGTCGGAGCAGACCACGTTGACCGCTCCCAGCGTCTCCACAGAGGGCAGCTTTCTCACGATGGTATTCACCTTCACCATCCGGGATACGCTCATAGCCAGCACGATGGTCACCACCGCAGGCAGACCCTCGGGTACAGCTGCCACCGCAAGAGAGATCGCCGTGATGAGCATTTCCAGGATGTCGCGCTTCTGCAGCACCGCGATACCGAACAGCAGCACGCAGAGCAGGACAGACACGATACTCAAAAATTTCCCCAACTCCGCAAGCTTTCTTTGGAGCGGTGTAAATTCCTTTGGAACCGTTTTTATGATAGAAGCAATCTTTCCGATCTCCGTCTGCATCCCCCTGGCGATCACGATACCTTCGCCCCGGCCGCCGGCAACCATGGTGGACATGAATGCTTCGTTTTTCCGCTCCCCGATCTGCAGCTCCCTGGCCGCCTGAAATTCCGCATCCTTCTCAACTGGAAGGGATTCCCCGGTCAGCGCGGATTCCTCAATCTTTAGATTCCAAGTTTTGATCAGGCGCAGGTCGGCGGGAACCTGCATTCCTGCCTCCAAAAGCACAATATCTCCGGGTGCCAGCTCTGCGGCGGCGATCCTGCGGATCTCTCCGCCCCGACGGACGTGCGCTTCCGGGCTTGTCAGCTTTTTCAGCGAATCAAGGGCTTTCTGGGCCTTCCCCTCCTGGATCACCCCCACCGACGCATTGAGCACGATGACTACTCCGATGATGACTGTGTCACTATATTCTTTCAATAGAAACGATACGAACGCCGCCACCAGCAGCACACAGATCAACGGATCATTCAGCTGCTCCAGAAATGTCTCCGGGACACTTTTTTTCCGCTCCCCTTCCAGTTCATTTCTCCCTTCAGCGGACAGCCGGGTGACCGCCTCCGCCCAGGACAGCCCCTGTTCGGGATCCGTATGGAACTGTCCGGTTACCTCCTCTATGGATTTCTCTTCGTACAAAAAAATCCCCCCTTTCGTGTCTTGTCCTCCGAAGCGCCGCATGGAAAAAGCAGATCCGGAGATTACAGCGCCCTGGCGCATGTCCTAATTTATGGTATGCGCCGGGGCGGGGGGATATTACTTTATGATTATAAAATTTTTCCAGCTGTGCGGTTGCAATCCGGAATCTCAGTTTTTTGCAATTCATTGCAATAAAATTGAGATTTTGGATTAGCAACCTACT
>CAYQBE010000109.1:0-17093 GCA_964415625.1 uncultured Clostridium sp. | reverse complement strand
AGTGTAGCACACCTTATATATAAAATAAAGTGCGCAGTTAGATTGATTGGTTTTCTAACTTACACACTTTATTTTACACTCCCGGGCCGTATGCGGTTTTGACGATTATAACTACTTTATCACCGTATTCAAGCGGTTGGTTGGAAAGCCGCCCAGGCAGTTCCGGCAGAATGAATCATCTTAATCCGTGAAGTTTCATTATTATTTCGTGGTATGCCGCACAGCACTCTCCCAAGAGGGTTTTTGTTCTATGGGAAAATTCCTAATAAGCAGAAAAAAGCATCCGCCAGATTTTCCCTGACAGATGCTTTCTTCCGCGCCTTATTCGATTATCCAGTCCTCCGTTTCCATCACCGTTACTGGCAGTGCGGTATGTGATTACTTATCATACAGCATCTCAAGATATTCCAACATCATTGCCGGAGAATATACTAACGGCCTTTCTAAATCAGCCTCCAAAAAATCTTTATCCCCAGATAAAATGATATCCACTTCATAATATAATGCATCACTCAGCACTGGAATGTCTTTTCTGTCCCGTAATTCACCCTGCCTTTCTGCCGTACTTTTACAAAAATGGATATCTAACTGCCTGTATAGAGCATATACCCTCTCAGCTTTAGCAGGCCATTTTTCATTTAGTTTCTCTTTAAACTCCTGATCTATATATTCGGAGACATATAATTCATGATCTGATTCAAACAGCATATTGAGCAGTCTTCCTGTCCTCCCGCCAAATACCAAAGCTGATATAAGTACATTTGTATCAAGCATTATCTTCATAAATTCATCCGTTCCCTTCTAAATGCTGCCATATCCTCAATCATGCTTTCTTCCGAATCCCACCCTTTATTATCTGCAAACATCTTTTGAATTTCTGTAAGGGTATTTTTACTTTCCTCAGTTCTTTTTTTCTTACGTGAAGAGGCCAAATATTCTATAAAACTGATTGCAGTTCTATAATCTTCTTCCTCTAAATTATTCAGCATATCACTGACCATTGCCGCGCTTGTAGGTGCCATAATAATTCCTCCCTATATAATCCAATACCCACTCATATTCGTTCGAGGGCAGAAACAGTTCCTAAAACGTTTACCACAACCATTAATAACAGTATATCTGCTTTTTCTGATAAAATCAATGTAATATCCAGATATCCCGAACATACTATTCGTTCCGGAATATCCTGCCATGCCTCCCCGTCTATCTCCTCATCACAGAACAGTTTCCGCCTGTCTTCTTCCCGATATGCACGGGCTTTGCATAACTTCGAACCGATCGGAGTTCCTTTTCTTTCAAGTTATGCCCTGACCCCGCCGTATTCCTCTGCCGCATAGTAATCAAATTTCAGAATGGAAATGGCGGAAAGGAACATGGTAAGGTCCACACGGTTTCTTTCCCTCTCCTGGCTCTTCTCAACGCCGTACATCAGCTCCCCGTAAGTAATTGCGGAGATACACAGTTCATCCGGGTCGTGCTTCAGAAAATTCCTGATCACTGCCTCCGGCTTCTGTTTGATCGTATAAATACAGATACCCTTATCTTTTTTATATGGTGATCTTCACATCTTCCAATCCTTCTGCGGAGATGGTCAGTTCTGCCTGTCCATTTTCCTCACAGGCTCTCAGCACTGCCAGCGCCCTGCCGCGGTAGGACGTAAAGTGTCCGGAAGTGTAATTCTCATCCGTGATCGGATTTGCCGAGCCAAATCCGGCCAGGCTGGCGATGCCCGATACCGTTGCCGTCATCGGAAGCTGAGCATCCGGAACCAACAGTCCGTCCCTGTCTACGATCTCCGCCTGTACATAAATATATCTTCCTGCTTCCTCCGAAGTAAGCCTAAGCGCTGCCGGGTCTCCTGTGGTCCGAAGCGTCCTGCGGGACACCTCTTTTCCGTTTTTGAAGCTGACTGCCAGAAGCTCGCCCGGTGTATACACGGTTTCAAAGAGGGCGCTCTGCGGAAGCTCGCCTTCCTTCGCAACGGCTTTTTTTCCAACACTTTTGCCGTTCAAATACAGTTCTACCTCATCGGCACAGGAAAAGACCATCACCTTTGCAGGCTGCCCTTCCTGCCCCGGCCAGTTCCAGGAGCTCCTCACATCCGTGAATCCCCATTTGCTGATCAGCTCTACCTTGTGGAAATCTGCCGGATCGTAGGAATAGAGGAAGGTTTCCGGATTCCCCCACACCACGCTCCTGTATTCTCCCTGGGGAAGAATATTTCCATTGATATCAATGTCCGCGTCATTTGCAAGCCTCCAGGGGAAGCCCGAACCATGGGACATCAGGCCGTAGGGACCCATCTGGACTCTCGGGTCATCCGGTTCCACTGCCACGGCCTTGCCGATTCCCGCCTCTCCGATATAATCCACCGCCGTCCATGTGAAATCTCCAATCACATAGGGCAGGCGCATCACCAGCGGCCAGCGGAAGCCGATCTCCTTCGGATAGTTCTCAGAACCCAGGATGACACGATCCGGGTACATTTCATGGTCAGCCTCATACTTTTCTTCCATATAATTGTATCCGACTACATCCAACCCATTGACAAATGGTTCCGTATAGCGTTCCCAGTCCTTGTCCTGTTTCCCATCCAGGTCCACATTCTGGATATCCGCAGCGCCGCTGATGACTTCTTCCAGCTTCTTCCTGCCCTCTTCCATCAGTTCCTCGTCCAGCCCGCTCCAGAAGGAACAGACGCCGTTGCTGACCGGACGGCTCGGATCCATATTTCTGACAAATTCCGCCAGCCGGTTCGCAATGACATAGCCGTTGTTCAGCCCGCCGCGCTCTGTGATCTCATTGCCCGTAGACCAAAGGATCACACCCGGATAATTCCGGTCCCGTTTCATAAATGCGCTAAGATCTTTTTTCCAGTCCATATCAAAATACTGGTTGTAATCGCCGGGTACTTTTCCCATCCCCCAGGCGTCGAATGCCTCGTCAAATACATACATGCCCAGACGGCTGCACGCTTCCATCAGCGCCTTGGACGGCGGATTGTGGGTGGTGCGGACTGCATTGAATCCAATCTCCTTCATCTTCTTAAGCTTCCGCAGTTCCACCTCATAGGTGGAGACAGCCCCAAGGATCCCGTTGTCATGGTGCAGGCATCCGCCTTTGAGCTTGATGGTCTTTCCATTGATCCGAAGCCCGTGAACCGGATCCGCCGTCACAGTGCGGATTCCGAACAGCGCATGGATCTCATCTACGGAGCCGTTTTCTTTCAAAACCGGATGGGTCTTAAAAGTCCCGATCTCTGTCACCTTTGCGTGAACCTGATACAGCATAGGCGTTTCCGCACTCCACAGCTTTGGCGCCTCAACCGTAACCGCAAGGCGGGCATGCTCCGCCGATCCCTTTTGAACCTGAATCTTGGTTTTTCGGGAGACAACAACGTCCCCGCTTCCTTCCTCTGTCAAATAGACTTCTACCTCCGCCAGGCGATTTTCACCGGCTTCGTTGCATACCTCCACATCCGCCTGCAAAAAAGCACGGGCAGCACTTCCGTCCGGATTGTATTCGATTTCCCTCGTGTACACAAAGATTCCGTCCTCGGCGGCATGAAGCGCAGGGGTATGTACCAGCTCCACCGACCGATAAATGCCGACTCCCGTATACCAACGGGAATTGGGCTGCTGGCTGGGATTCACCGTCACCGTAATACTGTTTTTCTTTCCGCAGTAGACAAACTGGGTGATATCTACAAAAAACGGCGCATAACCATAGTGCTGCAGGGCGGCCTTGCTGCCGTTCACTTCCACAGTCGCATTCGTCATCACACCATCAAATTTCAGCCCAATTCGGTCATTTTCCCATCCTGCCGGAATGTCCAGCATCCTGCGGTAATTCGCCACTCCTCCCGTGTAAAACCCCATTGCGCCTGTTCCCGGTGCGTCCGGTGTCACATCATTCTCGATCATGTAATCGTGGGGCAGATCCACCACCCTCGGTTTACTCCCTGCAGATGGGAATGAACTCCGCATCCCATATTCAAACTGCCAGCCTTTGTCAATATTCTGATTTCTCATATTACCCTCCGTTTCTGAATCTGATTCCATTTTTTTAGCCTTATGATATACTCACGGCCGATGAAATCTGCCGTGAGCACTTGATTTATGTTTATCCTAGCCTGAAAAAGAGTGAATGACAAGGACGAAATAATCGGTTATACTATAATAGAAGGACGAAATGCACGATTTTAAAACAGATGGGGACTCATATTCCCCATTGCAGCCAACGAATGGGGGAATGATATGCCTTACTACGAAACAATCCATGACAGAGTTGCCGATATCAGGGAACATCTTTTATCTTCTGACTCTTTTTCTGACTCTCCCCACGCCGCCTTCCCGGCTCCCTGGGAAAGCATGCCGCAGAAAGCCGGCATGAATGACGGACAGCCCGGCATACTGACGGCTGACCGCAATCGGCTGATGTCTGCCGATTTCCAGATCCTGCTGTACGTCTATGACCACAGTGGCATTGAGTGGAGTGTCAGTCCTTTCGGCATGCGGAGAGTCCAGCGCCGGCTTCCCCGCAGGGGTTGGTATCACAAGCATGAATACGTGGAAATCCTATATGTGATTGACGGGAGCTTTGATCAGCTTCTTCTGGGCGAGCGGTATCATTTTCTGCAAGGTTCTTTTGTCATCACGGACCAGAACTGCGAGCATTCCGACTGTATCGAAGCCGTAGATGCAGCCGTACTTTTTTTACAGATAAAAGCTGAATATCTGGATGAACTGCTGCGCACTTATCCGCCCACCGATGAACTGCACCGTTTTCTTCTTCATGCGCTTTACCAGCAGAAAAGCGAACAGAGCTTTCTTGAGCTTACTTATCATCCGGTCTCCCCGGAGAATAAAGGCACATCTGACACACAGGTCCTGTCGCTTTTGGAACAGATCGTGCGGGAAGACCTGGAGCGTCAGATTGGATATGAGCACATTCGGCGGGGATTCCTCATCCGCCTCCTGCAGCGGCTCTGCACGGACTATTCACCGGTCCGCCACAGTACCAGGCAGGAAGGCAAGGAAAAGGCTCTGCTGTATGACCTGGAACGCTATATCCGCCTTCATGATGCGGACGTTACCATCTCCGAACTGGAACAGGTATTCCACTATCATCGGAATTATTTTAATCTGATCCTTCGGAAATACAGGGGACAAACTTTTCAGAAATATGTACAGAAGGTACGCCTTGACCATGCGGTTCAGCTGCTAAAAGAGAGCTCACTGCCCATCCGGCAGGTCGCTCTTACGGTTGGATATGAAAACACCAGTTATTTTTACCATATCTTTGAAGAACGGTTCGGAATGCCGCCGCAGAAGATGCGGCAGGAATGATAGAAAGATATTTCTGTGGCC
The DNA here is from genome assembly GCA_964415625.1 of uncultured Clostridium sp. GTDB lineage: Bacteria > Bacillota > Clostridia > Lachnospirales > Lachnospiraceae > Schaedlerella. Next base: position 11,724 of record CAYQBE010000109.1, on the reverse strand, counting down.
AGGAAAGACAATCTGGCATTTCTGGTTTAGACACAATATGCATTTAATCCATAAAAGAAAAGACCGGCAGCTAAACCGGTCTGTTTTCCTGTCTGAAAGATATAGTATTGCGTAGAACAATCTAATACTATATATAACCAGGAATATTTATATTATAACATTAAATATATAACTCATTTCGTTTTCTTACGGAACAGGCCTTTTTGATGGCCAATGCTGCAACAGAAACCATAGCCCCATTTACTTTACGGGCTGAGTGAGGGCATCGTACAACACACCGCATACACGAAATACACTTTTTGCTGTTCGCGGTTCTTAATTTTTCTTTACTGATTGCCTGTACCGGACACTGTTTCGCACAAAGTCCGCAATTTGTACAGTCATTGCCCGCCTTGGGAACCAAACCGGCTCCGCCAGCTTTTTTATAGGGGCGGTTGCCCGGAATCTGCAGTGTTGGAAATTTGGCGGGGTCACTGTTTATTTTTCCTAAAATCTTTTTCGCAAAACTGTTTAACTCGCTCTTGTCTTCCGTATCCGGTCTTCCTGCCGCATACTGGTGCATGATAGAATGCTCCGCAATAGCGGCAATAGCGGCAATTACTTTAAAACCGCTTTGCTCTGCAACATCATTTAATTCAACCAAAGTATCTTCATATGCCCTGTTTCCATATACACAAACAATGACACACGGCGTATGGTCACCGTGAATGTCGGAAATTCTCCGGGCGGCAATACCTGGCACACGCCCGCCATAAGAGGGAACCGCAATAACTGCAATATCATCTTTTTCCAAACGGATTGATGAATAATCTGTTTCCGCATTGGATAAGTCAACTTTTGTTACAGGCAATCCCCATGCTTCCGTTATAATTTCTGCAATTTTGTCAGTCCCTCCTGTTGGGCTGAAAACAATCTGTGATACTTTCATACCTGTGCCTCCTGTAATTTTTAGATTTACACCAGTATAACAATCATCTGATGTAATGTCAAGATTTACACCAGCGCAAATATGTGGTACAATCTCAAAATAGGAGGAGAAATGCCATGCATATCAGTACAAAATGTTCCGTTGCCATTCATTGTCTTATTTTTATTTACGAATATGGAGATAAGCAAAAAGTAACCAGCGACCTTTTATCGTTATCTACCGGAACCAACCCTGTTACAATCCGAAAAATCATAAGCTCCTTGAAAAAAGATGGTATCATATCTGTTAAATTTGGCACAGGCGGTACAACATTGAATTGTCCGCCGAATGAAATTACTTTGTACCGCATATGCAAGGCAATCGAACCGGATTTCGCTTCCAAGCTTATCGGGCTTCACCCACTGCCTTCACCGTTATGCCCCATCGGAAAGAACATTCATAATGTATTGGGTTGCTCTTACCAAAAAATCAGTCATGATTTGTGTGAAAGCCTGAAGAATATTACGTTTGAAAATATCCTTTCTGACTATCATCACATTCAACATGACTGCGAATAAATTCTAACTGTACGGTTGGATGATCTTTAGATCATCCAACCTGCATTCCCGCCCCGCAGAACGCTCTCAACAATGTCTATTTCCACCGGCCTGCCAAAAAAAGCGCTCCAGACGGCTTTCTCATGGCCGCGGGTACATTCGCACAGTATATCCGCATTCTTCAAAACCCCGGAAGCCTCTTTCTGGATCAGTTTATACATCAGCCTTTCACTGCCCCGCCGGTCAGCCCTTCCACAATCTGTGAGGAAAAAATAAAGTAAATGATAATGATCGGTATCAGGGTGATCACAACCGCGGCCATGGACTCGCTCATATACTTGGTAAACTGCCCCACATAGCGGTAGATTGCCAGCGTCAGCGTGGTTACATTTTTATTGCCCAGAAGCACCATCGGCATGTAAAAATCATTCCACTGCCCAATCGCGGTGATCAACGCCATGGTAAATATAACTGGCTTAGTGATTGGCAATATGATCTTAAAAAACAGCCGTAAGTCACTGCATCCGTCCAGCCGTGCGGATTCCTCCAGCGCTGCCGGGATCGTCCGGAAAAATTTCTGGAAGATCAGGCAGGACATAGAGATTCCGGATATGTATACCAGGATCAGACCGGACAGCTTATTCAAGAGCCCTAAGTTCCTTAAGATGATGAACAGCGGCAGGATGCTGACCTGCACCGGCACCATCATTCCCACCATAAAATAACCGGTCAGAAGCCCTTTTCCCTTGAACTGATAACGGGCAATGCCGTAAGCCGCCATGGAGGACAACAGGATGCACCCGACTGTTCCGCACACTGTCAGTACCAGACTGTTTTTAAAATAGAGAAGAAAGTCCCCGTCAATCAGCACAGACGCATAGCTGGAAAGGGAAACCGCCTTGGGCAGCCCCACAAAATTAGTCACCAGATCCCCTTTTGTTTTCAGGGAATCCATCACCGTAACCACCAGTACAAAAATCGTAATACAGGAATATAAAACCAAAATCAGAGAACAGATTCCCCGGATCACTTTACCGCTGGTAGAGAGCACTTCTCCGCTGCCCTGGGAAAAATCTGCCTGTTTTCTTTTTGCCATAACTGCCCCTCCTTAATTGTCATATTCAAATTTCGCAAGCACCTTGTTCTGGATCAGGGTCACCACCATCATGACAATAAACATGATTACTACAATGGATGCCCCAAAGCCCAGGTCGGATTTTCCGTTCAGGCCGCTTCCGAAGGTATACCGGTAAAAGACCGTATTCGCGAAATCCAGCGTTCCGTTGATGCCGCCGTTCGTTCCGCCCAGTATGAACGGCAGGTCGAATATTGCCAGGGCCCAGATAGTGCTCATCGTGATATTGGATGCACAGGAAGGCAGCGACAGGGGCAGAAGGATATGCAGAAACCGCTGCCACTCCGTACACCCATCAATCCTGGATGCTTCCATGACATCCTGGGAAATATCCATAAAATTCGAATAAAAGATCATGATTCCTGAACCAGAGCCCTGCCACAGAATCAGAATGATCAATAGCTTGAATGCCCACTTCGGATCCCCGAACCACGCTCCGGGCTCCATCCCCATATTGGTCAGAAATGTATTTAAAAAACCAATATTGGGATTGAAGATCAGTGTCGCGAAGAAGCTGACGATCGTGGTACTGATGACATAGGGCAAAAATACCATGAACTTGATGTATTTATGTGCCGGAATCTTGATAAACAGCAGATACGCCACCAGATACTGGAACGGTGTAATGATCAGCCAGACACATAATAAATATTTCAGGTTATTTTTCAGCGCATTGAAAAATTCCGGCGCAAAGCGTGAATCTGTGAAAATAGTTACAAAGTTCTTGATACCGACAAAATGGAGTTCTCCCATCCCCGACCAGTCCGTAAAGCCAAGGAACATCACAATGATGATGGGAAGAACAATAAAAACCGAATACAGGATAAATGCCGGTGTAATAAATATCAGATAGTTCCTGTTTTTTTTCATAGAAATTCCTCCTGTAAGATGTAACCAATTTGCGCAGCAAATTGATTGCCTGCTGAATGTAACCACTTGCATAGCAAGTGATTGCTTGCCCGCCATCTGCGAAGCAGATTTTTAATGCGGGCAATTCTCGTATCATTTTTGCATACGATACTTTACACTACCAAGACAGCGCCCCCGCACATTTGCCGGGGGCATTCCTTCTATTCCATTTCCGCTCCAAGTTCATCCATTAATTCGTCCACGGTCATCTGTCCGTCAAATACTTTCATAAAATCTGAATCCCAGATTGTGGAAGCATTTCCGGTTGATGAATGACTGCTGAGTACGTTCTGCCAGCTTCGGTAAGTGTTTCCTCCTCCGCTTTGGGAAATTTCCTTCGCAATCTCTGTGCTGGCTTCAATCTCCTCACTTCCGGAAACCGCGCCCTGAGACTGTACCCAGATCGTCTGTGCTTCCTTGCTTGCGCAGTAATTTGCAAATGCTATGGCCGCATCCATATTATCGGAATCGGAATTTACGGAGAAGCCATTAGCTGCGGTTCCCACAAGACCTGTTGTTCCGTCCTCGGAAGGAATGGTAAATGCCCCGAAATTCAGGTCCGGATTATTCTCGGAAATGGTAGTCGCATCCCATGACCCTGCAATGTCCATAGCTGCCGCTCCCGTTGTAAATGCCAGGATCTGCGCGGAATTGTCGATCACGCCTGTCCAGTTGCTGCCAAAATAGCCTTCCTCCGCCCAGTCAACCATTTTCTGCAAAGCCTCGCGCGCGCCTTCTCCGTCTGCCTTGCTGGTATAATCGCGGAGTCCTTCGGTATATTCCGGATCATACGCCGCCAGAACCGGTTCATACGCAAATAGCGCAGACCAGGAATCATGTGCCAATGAAATCGGAGTGATTCCTTCCTTTTTGATATCGGCGAGAAGATCCTCAAATTCACTGAAGGACGCCGGTACTTCCCATTTATTTTCTTCAAACATATCTTTATTATAAAATACGGTACGGGTATCCAGCGTCATCCATGGCACGGAATAGATGCCTTCGTCAATCGTTGCCAGATCCATGGCCGCGTCCGAGATAAAGGAATAATCCACTTTATCTGACAGATCCGCACAGGCATCATTGCTCACCAGATCCGGCATATTCGCGGTTGCCGTACCGTTTGTCCAGAACAGATCCGGACCGGAACCAGACTGGATTGCGGTCTGGAGCAGGCTGTAATAATCTCCATCGGCCTTGATCTCGTAATCCACCTCGACATTCGGATACTGCTCCTGAAAGCCTTCTATGATCTGCTCCAGACTGTCCTCAAAGCTGTAATCATGCTCCCATACGGTAATGGAGCCTGACACACTGCCGTCCCCGGAATCCCCGCCGTTGTCGGCAGAACCGCCGTCAGAGGAACCGCTGCCGGAAGAATCGCCGCCCCCGCCGCATCCGGCAAGGGATACTGCCATAGCCATTGTCAGTACCAGACATAATTTCTTTTTCATAATCATCATTCTCCTTTTCTCTTTGTGATAAATGATTGCTCTATTCAGAGGAACAGACTGCTGACCCGTCTGCTCTTCTGAATGATTATGAATCTATTATAAAAAGTTCCCTGTTTTTCAACAAGGAACATACCGATCAACAAACTTCACAATTTTATAAAACCATCCATCCTCTTCTTCACATTTTGATATCCATGTTCAAAATTTTATCTGTTCAGGAGAGGGTTATCTCAATGCAATCATTTCCGATATTCCCCGATCGTCTGCCCGGTCACCTTTTTGAACACACGGATCAGATAATTCGCGTTGGAAAATCCGGCCTCCTCCGCCACCTGCTCCAGGGACAGATTTTTATTTTCCAGAAGGAGCTTCGCCTTTTCAATCCTACGTTCATTGAGATATTGAATCAACGTTTTTCCCATACGCTCCTTAAATTTCCTGCTGAAAGAGGGAATACTCATACAGCTTTTTTCCGCAAGCTCACTCAAGGATAATTTGTCCGACAGGTTCTCGTCAATATAGGCCAGCACCCCCGCAAATTCATCCTGATTCAGATCCTCCAGGCACTCCTTGCGGAACTGTGCGACGGTCTCCAAAAGCTGTTCCTGCAAAAGACCTGCGCTTTTTGCCTGCACAGCAGCCGAGAGCCGGATATGATCCGAGCTCCACTTCGACTGCAGCGTCTCGCTGAACCGATGCTCCTGAAGGACAGAGTAGACCATGCGGCTGATTGCCTGAACAAGCTGGCCTTTCAGGCTCCACACCTCTATCTGGCTGAAATATGCCTGCCGCACATAATCCTTCAATTCCTTTTCCAGAATTTCCATACCATGTTCTTCCAGAAGCCCTTCTCTGGAAAAATCTTTCAATACCGGTTTTTTATCCGCACCGCGCCATGCAAAAATGGTTTTAGAAGAATCATAAAAGCACAGATCCGCCGCTGAAGCCGCTTCATCATATTTCTCCCGCATTTCCTTCAGGTCATCGGATTCCGTGCTGATGCCGCTGATGATCCTGCCATTGATATACTGACGGATATTTTTGTTCATAATCGACAGGTTATCGTACAAAAGCTCCTGCCTGTCCTGCTTCGGCATACTTTTACGGAACTGGAATACAATGAACATCTCACGGTTATAAGGCGCAAAAAGTGTCCCCATGTCATAATGGGACACTATTTTTTCCAGAAGGTGCGTCAGCATCATCCTGTCTACCGTCTGTTCGTGGTCAGCCGACAGGTATTCCGAAGTATCGAACCGCAGGATAGCCACCACATAGAGTTCCTGTTCCGCAAGGAGCTTTCGCCTTTGCCCCTGGGACGCCTGCCTTGTCCTGTGCATTCCAAAGCCGCTTGTCTTTTGGTACACCTTTTTTATTTCCTGGACCAGCATTTCCCGGGAGACATTGTGTTTGAGCAGGTAGCTGTCCGTCCCCTTGGAAATGGCTTCCTGTGCATAAGAAAAATCGTCATGGCAGCTTAAAATGATGATGCCGCTGGCCAGATTTTCGCTGCGGATTACCTGGATCAGCTCCAGGCCGTTCATGTCTGCCATTTCAATATCTGTGATCACGATATCCACTACATTTTCTTTCAAAAATCCAATTGCTTCTTCCGGCAGGCTAAATACGCCGGAAACACTGATGTCCTCCTGACCGTCGATCAGAGACTGTATGCCTACGCCGGCCAGCACCTCATCATCCACAATGATCGTGCGTATCATTTTTCCCTCTTCCTTTTTATCACTGGTAATGTGTAGGTAATCGTTGTCCCTTTTCCCGGAGCGCTGTCGATCTGGATTCCATAATCTGCGCCATATTCCAGGCGGATGATTTCTTCCACATTTGCCACGCCGATATGGGTATGCTCTTCGCTTTTTCCGGGATTGCGCCGCCACTTCTCCACATCGAACCCGATGCCCCTGTCTTTAACAGATATATACAGTTTTTCATCCATCCATGCCTCGACCCAAATCCTGCCGTCCTTCACCTTTCCCCGGTTCAGTCCGTGTACGATCGCATTTTCTACAATGGGCTGGATCAGCAGCTTCCGGATATGGCAGTCCAGGCAGTCCTCTGCGGCTTCGATTTCCAGTTCAAAATTCATGAATCGTGCCTTTTGGATCACCGCATAATTTTTTACCAGTTCCAGTTCATCCCGAAGCGTGTAAGTCTCATCGTCCGCACGGGCGGCATTCATAAAAATATTGACCAGGGATTCCACCAGATGCTGGATCTTTTCCTGATGGTTCAGAACCGCCATCCATTTGATCGTATTCAGCGCGTTATAGATAAAATGCGGGGTCAATTGTGCAGAAAGGGCTTTCATGCGCTGTCTGTTCTTTTCGTCCGTCTCTTCCTTATAAGCTGTCATCAATCGGCTGATCCGCCGGGTCATATGGTTGAAATGCTCCGACAGGCTTTTAAATTCACCGATGCCTACAATCCGGAGCTGCGTTTCCCCGATTTCCTTCTGTGCGTACTCATCCATGGAACTTTTCAAAACCCGAAGCGGCGTGAAAACGTAAATCCGCAGCATATGAAGCATGAGCAGCATAAACAAGATGCATACAAAGGCAATGGCCATGATCGGCAGGACAAGGGAAAGGGCATCCGCGCGGACTGCCTGCAGCCGGATCCTGCTGATGCAGTACCATCCCACATCCATCAGGGTATACGCGGCCATGACCTCCTCCTGCCCCTGTTCATTAAACACCGTATGCCGACTCCGCCTTTCTTTCAGACTGAGCATGGATACATCCAGAACGGTTCCCATCTGTCCCACATCGGATGCATACAGCACATTTCCCATGGCATCGGCCAGATACCAGTCTGCATATTCTGTAGATACCATACCCAGAGCATCGGTAATCATCTTATCGCTTAAGATCAGGTATAAAATCCCCACATTTTTTTCTGTCTCACTGTTCAGGGAACGAGCCAGGATATAATGGTTTTCATAGGATTTTCCATGAAGCTGATCCGTCACGAACCAGAGACATTTTCCGCCTGCATCCACAATTTCTTCCTTGAAAGGCTCCATGATCCCAAGCACCTCCTCATAGTTCCCTCCGCTGTGAAATATCCCCTGCTCCGCGGCCAGATAGGCACAGAGCACTCCCGTATTGGCATAGCTGCAGGCGGAGAGCTGTTCGGTAAGCTGCTCCTTTTCCTGCTCTGTCAGCGTCCGTCCCTTTCCCAGCATCTCCACACAGCCGTTATAGTAGACGGCCATGGAGTCGTCCTCCCTCTCCAGCATCGCGGAATGGATGCCTGATGCCGCTACCGTGATGGTATCCATCGTGGTTTCCGTCAGATTGGAAACCGCATGCTTCTGGTAAAACCAGAACACGGTTGCCGCAAGAAAGAGATACGGTACGATGACGAGAATCACAAATGCGGATGCCATTCTGGGCGCGATCCCCATTTGCCCCAGATTTCCAAAATGATTTTTTGTGTGTTCCATAAGCCCGTCTCCACACTTGTATTTTATCGTTACTGTTCTCGTAAACAGTTACTTTTTTACCCTGTAATCGATTCTTTCAAAGCATCTTCCTGGCTCTCACCAAAGAACTGGTATCTACAATGACCTCCGCTCCCTCCGGTCCTTCCCAGGAAAAGCTGCCGCCGTCCTTCAGGCTCCAGCTTACCCGGACCATCCCCTTCGGAGTCATGACATTTCCCTCTGCATATTCCAGGCTGCCCGGTTCCGGCCGGATACGGATTGACCGATATCCTGGCTCGGCGGGCTGTACCCCCAATACAACAGCCGGAAGCTCATACAGGATCAGAGAGCCCCACGCATGGCAGTCGCTGCGCTCACCGACCTCATCCTCCACACAGGTGGTGAGCCCCTTTTCCAGCATCCGTACCCAGAGCCTTGAGTATTCCTTTGTCCAGGTGTACAGATCCGTCTTCTGCAATGCACGGAACAGGTAAAATGCCATTGCCACGGAGCACTGCGCGTAATCCTGTGGATGCATCAGCGTCCTTTCCAGATTCCTTCGCCCATGTTTTGGGTCTGTTGTATCTGTAAGAATGGAAAATACCTGGACATGCTGGCTGTACTGTTCCACCCCTGGCCCGTCCTGCAGCATTCCGTCCGCACCTGTGCAGTATTTGCGGACCGCCTCCTGAACCGCCTGGGCCCGTTCGCAATATATGGAAGCCTGTTCCTTTTGTCCCAGATGCTCCAGAATTGCCGCCCCAGACTGAAGGCCAAGCACATACAGAAGGCTTTCCATCGTAATCGGCCCTTCCAGTATGGCAGAAGGTACTCCTATCGTATCGTCCCATTCCGGTGTCCAGTCAATAAAAGACCAGTTTGCTTCTCTTCCGTTTAATCCGCCCAGCTTTTTCACATACCCCTCCTCTGTCCGGTTTTTGTGAAAATAGTTTAAGATCCCGGACACGGTCGGCATATGCTCTTCCAACAGCTCCCTGTCATCAAAATACATCATATGGTCATATAACATCAATATATAATAGATGGAAAATCCGGGGATCACATTCGGCCTGACGCATGGATAAGAGCAATTCAGCAGGCCGTCATACCGCTGGGACCGCCGGAAATCGTCCATGCATTTTCTGGCCAGACGGTCATCTGCCGAAACGGTATAAGTATACAAGATCTCTGTCCGGGAGTCCATCGCATACTGCAGCTGCTCATAGAAGGGACAGTCTTCATAGGTCTCATGCATACAGCGGCGCAGAGTCCGTTCACTGATCTCCCAGACCGCTTGCAGATCCTTATCGGAGGCCGACACTCTGGTGCGCACCTCCAGCGGATAGCCTGTTTCCGTATAATCCAGACAGGATATGGTCAGCGGCTCCTCCTTTGTCTCGATTTCCAGACGGATAAACCGGAAGGTCCGAAACCAGAAGGGCTCATACTCCTCTGGGATATCAGCATTGCCATATCCGGCGGCCAGATATTGATCCGCAAAGCCGTCCAAATGTCCGTTTAACCAGTCATTGCGGTTCTTTTTCAAAGGAAGGTTTTTGTGATATCCCTCCTGTACGTAGCCTTCGGAATACAGCAGACGGATCCTCGCACCGGCTCCGTTTTCCATAGACAGATGGATATACGCCGTCATTTCCTCGCCGGCTGTAATCTCCACGATCTCCCTTGTGTTCCTTGAAATGGTGAGTTTCCGATCATTTTGCAGCAGCCCTTCCCATGCTTCTTTGCCGTTTTCGGATTCCCGCAGTGCAGTCACGCCGGAAAATCTGTTTCTTTTTCGATATAAAAAAGGAATGGTCCTGGGCCGAAGATTTCCGGGGCTGACAGCCTGGCTCATATCGGCATAAGCTTTCGCTGTCAGCCACGCTCCGGCATGATAATCCGGCAGCATCCATCCGCGCAATTCCAGTTCTCCCCGGCATTCTTCAAAAATCTGCAGCGGGGCAAAATCTTCGGATTCCGGCACAATCTGAAATCCCGGATGCCTGCGGCACATCCAGCTTTCATCTGCATCCAGTATAACACAGTGTCCTTCTGTGTCCAAGATGCGCCCTTCCACATAGAGCCCCGGATATTCTGTCCGGAACATGCCATGATTGCCCTTCAAGGAATCCTGTGGATAGCGTAAAATTTCTGCCGCTAACACATTTTCTCCCTTTTTTAAAAAGGGCCTGATGTCTTTCTCGTCGTAAAACCAGATCTGACGGTCTCCGCGGCTGGGGCCTGCTTCCACCAGCCGTCCGTTGATGTACAGCTTATATCGTGTGTCTGCCGAAATTTTGATCCATGCTTTTTCCGGTTCTGCCGTCAAAACCACCTTTTTTAAAAACAGAACAAGGATTGGAATTTCTTTGTCCTCTGGTGTCCATTCGGGCAGCCAGATCCATTTTGTTTTGCTTTCCTGCATTCTGAAAACCTCCTCATATTACTTCTGTTCTGGATACTGTTCAAAGACCTTCACAAGAAACCCTGCGGAAAAATATGCCGGAAGTGAAAAACCGCAGCAGACCAGCACGATCACTGCCATCTGCATATACTGCGCAAAAAACAAAATGGCCAGAAGAAATGCCGCCTGCGTCAGGATCAGTACTGCGGTCACCGGCAGGTTTGCAATGGCCGCACGGATGGAAAACTGCAGATAACCGGATATATTATTTTTATAATAAGCAATAGTGGGAAATACATAAGCCCATAACATGGCCCATAGAACCAGAATCAGATTGAGGAATACCCTCAGTACTTCCGTCCATCCTCCCTGCATTTGATACAGTGCGTAATAATTGAACATAAGCGTGCCCATGATCACCAGCATTGCCGTCCAGATTCCGGTTGCCTTTTTCAGATTATCGCGAAAGGCTTTGAAAAAGGTCTTCAAAATATTGGGTTCATCATTTTTTGCAAACCGGAAAAGTACGGTATACATGGCAGTGCATGAAGCACCGGCAGTAATGACCGGAAGGCTGCATAGTATAAAAAGCAGATTGACCGAGATAATATACATGGCTTTTGTCAGAAACCGGTTGAGAGATCCATCATAACGAAACAGGCTGTCCATACATTTTTCCTCCGTTTTTAGCCAGCAGCTCAATATAGCCGCAAGCCTCTGAACGGTCTGCTGCTTTAGACGGCTGCTGTTTTATATTCTTTTCTTACACCAATTATAATTTGTCACCAATTTTCGTCAGAAAATTGATGACCTGCTTGCGCGTCAGCGCAATACCTATTATAATTTGTCACCAATTTTCGCCAGAAAATTGATGACCTGCTTGCGCGTCAGCGCAATACCTATTATAATTTGTCAC
>CAYQBE010000108.1:772-17321 GCA_964415625.1 uncultured Clostridium sp. | reverse complement strand
CAATACGCATTTTTTTGAATGCGTCTATTGAAAATGACGGAATTCCTTTTACTGTGAGACATAAGGCAATTCCATCCTCCCTTCAAGAAGCGGTTTACGACAGTAGATTCCGTAAAAATCTGAATGGTCCTTTTGACAGTGCGGAAGATGCTGTCGCTTCTATGCTAGAGGATTAGCTTATGTATAAAATTGTTTACACCAATCGCATGAAGAAAGATGTCAAATTGATGAAAAAACGAGGCAAGGATATCGGAAAACTTACAAATATACTTTCATTGCTTGCAAGCGGTGAACCATTGCCTGTTCAATATAAAGATCACCCTCTGTCCGGCAACCTGCGTGATTTTAGGGAATGCCACATAGAACCTGATTGGCTGCTTATGTATCAAATCTATGAAGATACTCTTATTCTTTCGGCTACCGCAACTGGCAGTCATGCGGATTTGTTTGGAAAGTAAAATTCTTTTATGCCGCCAGGCTACGCTCCCGGCTGAGCCGGGAGCTATCGGGCATTCGCCCGATGAACCATCGCCGATATACAGCCTTACGTGAGCAAGCTCCCGACGGCTGATATCGCCGTTGTTTCGCCTGGCTCATTGCATACGATAAATTATCGTTTATACGAGAGAAATAGATTGACTTAGTGCCGATTCTTTAAGGTTTATATTTTGATGTAGAAGATTTTTTAAAGCTAATTGAGGAAGAGAGGGTAGAATATGCCTGATATTAGAAAATCAGCAAATAATTTATTAAGGGCAATGGAAGGGAGCGGAATATGATTTTATATCATGCAAGTAAAGAGATTGTCGAGTTTCCGGAAGTGCGAAAGACAAGATATACAAAAGACTTTTCATGGGGATTTTATTGTACAAATAATTTTCAGCAAGCAGTACGTTGGGCGAATCGAGGAACCGGAGATCCGATTATCAATTATTATTCCTATGAACCGGTTAGCGGATTATCAATTTTAACATTCGACCAAATGACGGATGAATGGCTGGATTTTATTGCGAGATGCAGAAATGGCGAAACACATCAATACGACATTGTAGAAGGTCCAATGGCAAATGATACGATTTGGAATTATGTAAATGATTTCCTGACGGGAAGGATCAGCCGCAAGCAGTTCTGGGTGCTGGCGGAATTTAGATATCCGACGCATCAGATGAGTTTTCATACATTGTCAGCCTTAAATTGTTTGACATTTGACAGGAGTGAAGTTGTTTATGACCGAAAAAGAAAGAAATGATTTTTTTTATGTATGTTCATTGATTGAGTATATAGCCAGGCAAACTAAAAATAAGCGTGGAGATATCGTAAAAGCATTGGGTAGGGAAGGGATTGAAAAGCAGCTATATGACGCAGAGGTCAATCATTGCCTCTCCTTTGAACAGGTAGGAGATGAAGTGATAGAGCAGTACAAGATTCCTGAAGGAGATTATGATACCATTACAGATTGCAAATATACGGTTCCCGGATTTATGGATATTGGGAAATTATACAGTATTATGATTGAAGACTGTGCGGAACCGGGAAAAGAGGTTGATGAATTAATCCATATTTTTTCATCCTTTATCAGTGATGAAATATCAGAGTTTCAAACAGACCTTTATTATCAGAATCCAAGCTATCTGGAATGTTCTTATCGAGCCGGATATTTGCTTGATTAGAAAAGTTTATTTTTACAAATGAAAGAACTCCTGTGGGTGGCAGGAAAAAAATAGGGATAGCCACCTCGTAGTCATTCTCCCAAAAAGATGAATGGAGGATTGGCTATGAAGCAAAAATTAATTGATAATGTAATGCGAGGAATACTGAGATTTTTGAACAATTCACAGGCAGCTCAGTTGCAGAAAGTATTAGAGCTTGAACTCGCAAGAGTAGAAATATCCAAATGCGAGGAAACATTTCAGAAAATAGAAAATGATAATTATGAATTGATGGAAATGTTTTTTGCTGCTAAGCGGGTGGAAGGATGCTCGGAAAAATCGTTGAAATACTATCAGGCCACAATTGGAAATATGATTGATACCATTGGAAAACCGGTGCAGGAGATAGATACAAATGATCTTCGGAGTTATTTGACAGAATATCAGAATCAAAAGAATTCCAGCCGAGTAACAATAGATAATATCCGTCGTATTCTTTCCAGCTTTTTCTCATGGCTGGAAGAGGAAGATTATATTTTAAAAAGCCCGGTACGTAGGATTCATAAGGTGAAAGTAGCGTCTACTATTAAAGAGACGTATTCTGATGAAGCATTAGAAACAATGCGTGATCATTGTGAAAATCTTAGGGATTTGGTTCTGATTGATATGCTGGCGTCAACCGGAATGCGTGTAGGTGAACTGGTTCTTCTTAACCGTGAGGATATCAATTTTGCCGAGCGGGAATGTGTTGTTTTCGGTAAAGGAGATAAAGAGCGGATCGTCTATTTTGACGCAAGAACAAAAATACATTTACAGAATTATTTGGAAAGCCGGACAGATGATAACTGTGCATTATTCGTATCACTAAAGGCTCCTCATGAACGTTTGCAAATTGGAGGTATTGAGGTAAGGCTTCGAGAACTGGGGAAGAAACTGGATATTCAAAAAGTACATCCGCATAAGTTTCGGCGAACACTCGCAACACAGGCGATTGATAAAGGGATGCCAGTGGAACAGTTGCAAAAGTTGCTGGGGCATCAACGGATTGACACAACGATGCAATATGCGATGGTTAAGCAAAGTAATGTGAAGCTGGCTCATAAGAAATATATTGGTTAGGTGATACTTATGTTATATGAAGAAGTAGAATTTGGAAAAATCAATGTTGAAGTTCTTGATGGGGATAGAGGAAAGAACTACCCACACCAGAATGAATTATTGAAAAAAGGGGAGTGTGTGTTCTTATCAGCAAATAATGTAACACCATTTGGGTTTAAATTTGATTCCACTGTATATATTACAGCGGAAAAAGATAGAAAATTAAGAAATGGAAAATTGCAGAGAAATGATATTGTCATCACAACTCGGGGGACAGTAGGAAATGTTGCTTTATATGATTCGTCTGTGGAGTTTACAGGTATGTCAGATAAAGTGTGTAAGTAAGTTGTCTGAAAATTCCCTTTGTACTGCTTGACTATCCAAATCAAAATGCTGGAAGCCTGTCAAGGCAAGGGTTTCAGCCTTTACGGGCTTCCAGCATTTTGATAAAATCCATCGTGGCAGTTCAGAGAACTTACACACTTCTCTTGACAAACCCGAGTTTACAGATATTCGCATTAATTCTGGAATGCTAATTGTTCGTTGTCATGAGGGAGTTGAAAGTAAATATCTATATTATTTGCTTAGAAGCAGCTTGTTTCAGAAGCAGATAAAGCAAATCCAAACAGGGACTGCTCAGCCGCAACTGCCAAAATCTCATTTTTTGAAAATGAAGATTAGTTTGCCACCAGTAAAAGTTCAGAAAAAAATAGCAGCTGTACTTGGCGATTTTGACATAAAAATAAAATCTAATCAGAAGATAAACGATAATTTATTTCAACAGGCAAGTGTGTTTTTTGAAAAAGCTATTTGTCAATCCAATTCGCTTTCAAATATTGAGTTGGGTTCATTAGCTGAGGTAAAAGGCGGGAAACGCCTGCCTAAAGGTGTGAATTTAATTACAGTTCCGAACCAGCATCCATATATCAGAGTTCGTGATCTCAATAATGCCGTATTCGCTTCATTAACTAAGAATTACGAATATGTTGACAATGAAACTCAAAAGACTATATCTCGCTATATCGTGTCAACAGGTGATGTTTTAATTTCCATTGTAGGAACTATTGGTCTAACAACAATCGTTGACGATACATTGGATAAAGCCAACTTAACCGAAAATTGTGTTAAACTTACCAACCTCAAAATGGTTACACCTGAGTATCTTTTATTGTTTTTGCGTTCCACACAAGGAGTGGAAGCAATGTTAAAAGGTACAGTGGGTGCGGTTCAGCTTAAGCTGCCCATTAAAAATATTCAGTCAATTAGCGTTCCCGTGTTATGCGATGAAGAACTTCAGCCATTGAATGAAATATTATCAGCTATATTTTCGCAAATCTCAGCAAATGTTGTAGAAATAAAAAAGTTAGGTGAACTACGGGATACATTATTGCCTCGATTGATATCCGGCGAACTGGATGTATCCGCCATCCAACTCTAAGCCGCTAAAAGTATCGTTTATCGATACAAATATAAATACTTTTGAGAAAATTTTATAAAATAGGAATAATAGTAATTCAATAATATTTAGGAAGGGAGTGGTAAGATGAGTAACCATATATTTACAATAAAAGATATAGTAAGTTTGGTAGAGCCGATTGCTAAGAAATATGGGGTGAAAGAGATATATCTGTTTGGATCCTATGCAAGAGGAGAAGCTGATGGGGACAGCGATTTGGATTTTCTGGTGTTTGGCGGAGAAAACTTTAAATTAACAATGATTTTTGCGCTTGCCGAAGAATTACGGGAGGTACTGAAAAAGGATGTGGATGTCTTTGAAATTAACGAGATCAATAAAGACAGCGATTTTTATAATACAATCATGAAAGAGAGGCTGCTTGTGGCATGAAATATTCTGATCAACAGCGTGTTCAGAAAATATATGAAAAGTCAGTGGAGCTATACGAATATATTGTGGGGCATCAAATAAAGAAAGAGGATTTATTGACGGAAAAACCTTTACAGTGGCTTGTTACAACGCCATTGTATAATATTGGAGAAAATGTATATTATCTGTCCAAAGAATATAAAAGCGCGTATAATGAAATTCCGTGGACGATGATAGCCGGACTTAGACACCGCTTAGTTCACGATTATGATGGTACAAATTGGAATATTATTGCGGAGGTTGTTTTTGAGGATTTACCTGTTTTAATAGAACAATTAAAAAAATTGGCGGAAAATCAATAGTGCAAGGCAGTATGCAGACTTCCATAGGCGGCGGAAATGCGCTTGATTTTTATTATGACGTTGAAGAACAGGCGTGGACTTTGCTGCTGTTCGATGTTGTGGATCTTGACAGAGGCGTTTCAAACGAGCTGCAGGCCGAAATAGACAGGGACGGAGTAATTATATATGAAAAAATATGACAATTTCTGCAAAGCAATCAAAAATCTTAATGAGGGTCTCAAAATTGAAGAACCGTATACAATCGTAGAACAGACAGGCATTGTCGGGCTTTTTGAAATCTGTTTTGAGCAGTCGTGGAAGCTTATGAAAGAAATATTTGAAAAGCATGGCAGATTTGAAGAATAAACAGGCTCTCCAAGAGCGATTATAAAGGTTGCTGATCATCTAACGGAAAGGAGTTGAAACTATGTCAGGATTTTATACCGAGGCAGATTACGAAAATTCTATCATAGAACTTTTTCAGAACATGGGTTATCGCTACGTCTACGGTCCGGATGTTGAACGGGATTTTCATTGTCCGTTGTATGAAGATGAATTAATCAATGCCTTATACCGTTTGAATCCATCGATGCCTGATGATGCCATTCAGGACGCACTGTATAAGCTGAACAATTTTGAAAATGCGGAACTGGTGCAGAAAAATGCCGTATTCATGGATTATCTGCAGCATGGTGTGGAGGTACGCTATTTTGTAAAAGGCGAAGAGCATTCCGGTCTTGTCTATCTCGCTGACTATAAAAAACCTGATCAGAACTCTTTTATCATTTCAAACCAGTGGACATTTATTGAGAACAGTAAAAAAAGACCGGATATTTTGATTTTTCTGAATGGCCTTCCCATCGTATTGGTGGAATTGAAATCACCGTCCCGTGAGGAAACGGATGCGTCGGAAGCGTATGCGCAGATCCGAAATTATATGCAGGAGATTCCTTCGATGTTTATCTATAACTGCATCTGTGTCATGAGTGACCATTTGACTTCAAAGGCAGGAACACTTACCTCCGGAGAGGATCGGTATATGGAGTGGAAAACAAAAGACGGCAGTTATAATAATACCCAGTATGCCGACTTTGATACTTTTTTTGAAGGGATTTTCGAACAAGGGCGGCTGCTTGATATTATTAAGAACTTTATTTGTTTTTCCAATGAAGGCTTAAAACGTTTCAAAATTCTGGCGGGATATCATCAGTATTTTGCGGTAAATAAAGCAATCGCTTCTACGCAGAAAGCGACGGTTACTGACGGAAAAGGGGGTGTATTCTGGCATACGCAGGGCAGTGGGAAATCATTGTCCATGGTATTTTATGCCCATCTTCTCCAGGAAAAGCTGGATAGTCCGACGATTGTGGTATTGGATGATCAGCTTTACGGCCAGTTTGCAAAATGTAAGGATTTTTTACGGCAGAATCCGATGCATGCGCAAAGCCGTCAGAATTTAAAAGAACTGTTGGATGGCAGAAAGGCAAATGGGATAATATTTACCACCATGCAGAAATTTGAAGAGTCTGACGAGCCGCTTTCCGAACGCCGGAATATTGTAGTTATGGCGGATGAGGCACACCGGGGGCAGTATGGACTGCGGGAAAAGATCGACGCGGAAACTGGAAGGATTAAAACAGGTACGGCCAGAATCATCCGTAATAGCCTGCCGAATGCTACTTATATTGGTTTCACAGGTACTCCGATTTCTATGAAAGACAGAAGCACCCGTGAGGTTTTCGGGGATTACATTGATGTCTATGATATGACGCAGGCAGTAGAGGACGGCGCCACCCGCCCGGTTTATTATGAGAGCCGTGTCATCAAATTGAAATTGAATGAGGAAACGCTGAAACAGATTGACGCGGAATATGAGCTCCTGGCAAATAACGCGGATCCGGAGGTCATTCAGAAGAGTAAGCGGAAGCTGGGACAGATGGAAGCCGTGCTTGGAAATGAACAGACAATCGAATCTCTGGTCAATGACATTTTGGAGCATTATGAAAAATTCCGTGAAAATATGCTAACTGGTAAGGCAATGATTGTCGCGTATTCCCGTGAGATCGCCATGAAAATATACAACCGTATTTTAGAATTGCGCCCTGGGTGGACGGAGAAGATTGCGGTTGTTATGACTGAGAACAATAAAGATCCGGAGGAATGGCGCAGTGTGATTGGAAATAAACGCCATAAGGAGGAATTGGCAAAAAAGTTTAAGGATAACGACAGTCCGCTGAAAATCGCGATTGTAGTGGACATGTGGCTGACAGGCTTCGACGTTCCGTCCATGGCAACGATGTATGTCTATAAACCGATGCAGGGACATAATCTGATGCAGGCGATCGCGCGTGTGAATCGAGTATTTCAAGATAAGGAAGGGGGACTCGTTGTAGATTATATCGGTATTGCGACAGCATTAAAAGAAGCAATGAATGACTATACCTCACGAGATAAGAATAATTATGGCGATACAGATATAACAAAGGTGGCATATCCGAAGTTTTTAGAAAAGCTGTCAATATGTCGGGATTTGTTTTATAGATATGATTACTCCAGATTTATATCAGGAACAGATTTGGAGCGGTCAAAAGCAATCACCGGAGCGGTGAATTTTATGATCGCGCCAGACAAGGAAAAAGAAAGGGACGCATACATAAAAGAAGCTCTGATGCTAAAACAGGCTTTGTCACTTTGTTCTTCCCTGGTAGAGGAACCGCTGCGCATAGAGGCTGCGTTTTTCGATTCGGTAAGGGTCCTTATAGTTCGGATCATCAATAAAGGGGAAGGCCGTAAACTCTCTCTCCTGGAAATGAATGCCCGTATCAATGAGCTTTTGAAAGCAAGTATCAAGAGTGACGGTGTGATCAATCTATTTTCAGATGTATCACAGGAATTTTCTCTTTTTGATCCGAAGTTTCTGGAAGAGATTTCTAAAATGAGAGAGAAAAATCTTGCAGTTGAATTGCTGAAAAAACTGATTGCGGAACAGGTACAGGTCTATCGTCACACCAATGTAGTCAAATCTGAAAAATTCAGCGAGATCATACAGGGGACAATGAACCGGTATTTGAATGGTATGCTGACAAACGAACAGGTGATTGAAGAACTTCTGAATCTGGCAAAGCAGATTGCGGCGGCGCACAAAGAAGGAGAACAGTTGGGGCTGACAGCGGATGAGCTGGCTTTTAATGATGCGTTGACGAAACCCCAGGCGATCAAAGATTTTTATGAAAATGAAGAATTGATCGCCATTACAAAAGAACTGGCAGAAACATTGAGAAGGAATCGTACGATCGATTGGCAGAAGCGGGATTCAGCCAGAGCAAAAATGCGCATGATGATAAAGAAATTGCTGAAAAAGCATCGTTATCCGCCGGAAGGAATGGAGGATGCTGTCCATACGGTTATGACACAATGTGAGTTGTGGACAGATCATGCAGATATGGAAACTGAGAAAGAAGAGAATATTGTCTCCTTTCAAAAAAAGAAAAATGTAACTTATCATTATGAATCACAGGAATTGATGATGGTGGCGGAGGAATCGGCACCATATGGAAAGAAAGAGTGATACGGAGGCCCCCCATGGACACGTTTCTCTTAAAAAATCTCTCCGACCTGCTCCAGATCGGAATTTTTTACATCGATCAAAATGAACCGGACGGCAGTCGGAATACAATAGAATCCAACCCCCTATGCCAGGACGCTTCCCTGCGGGACATGCTGATCCACGCAGCCGACAGGCAGGAGGCCCCCTACCTGTTCCAGGATGAGTTCCAGGTGTATTTCGGCTGCGTGGCGGCTGAGAACGGGCACTGCCTGATCGGCCCCATGAGCGTGGACTTTTTCGACAGGCTCAAACGCCACAGGTTCTGCAGGCACTACCGGATCCCGGAGCACGCGGAAAAGAACCTGCGCCGGTTTACGCTTATGGAGGTGCTGCAGATCATGTGTATTGCGGCAAAAATCGTGACTGGCAGAGAGTACACGGATCAGGAGGTTGTGGATGCCAATCGTATGGCTATGGTGACGAAGGAACAGGAGGTAAAGGATCAGATCCGATTTAATATCCAATCCGAGGAAGAAGACATTTTCCGGCACTCTTATCAGGAAGAGCGGGAGATCCTGGATATGGTGAGAGAGGGAAATGTGGCGGAAGCCGTGCGTCTGACGAAGAAGATTGATGTGGAAATCGGCCGGATGGGCCGGTCGGAGCTGGCACATTTGCGGAATCTTCTGACCGTCGGGATCTCATTGTGCGCCAGGGCGGCGATCGAAGGCGGGGTGAGCCCCTATGCCGCGTATCGCATCAGCGGATTTTATATCAATAAAGGCGCGGAGTGTACAGACACCACGCAGATTCTGGTATATCGGAATCATGCGGTGGAGGAACTGACGAAGCGTGTGCATGAGATCAAAGAAAAGCAGAATACTTCCAGCTATACCAGGCGGTGTATGGATTATGTGGCAAAGCATTTCCGGGAGAAGATCTATCTGGAGGATATCGCGGAGAGCTTAGGTATCAGCAGCAGTTATCTGTCCAGGACATTCAAAAAAGATACAGGAGTCCGCCTCCAGGATTATGTAAATCAGGTGCGGATAGAGCGGGCGGCGAACCTGCTTGTCTATTCCGAGGAGACGATTCCAAGGATTGCGGAGTATGTAAATTTCCCGTCCCAGAGTTATTTTGGAAAGATATTTAAGGCCGTTAAAAATATGACGCCCAAGCAGTATCGGGAAAACTATAAGCCAACAGAATTTTTCTAGCTTTACAAATACTTCTAAATGAAATATACTGTAGTTAATGAAAAGAAAGAGGTGATATGATGGCTCAAATCAGTTTGCGTATAGAAGATGATGTAAAGAAAAAGGCAGAACAGGCTTGTGCTGATATTGGGATGTCTTTATCAACAGCTATTAATATCTATCTTAAAAAGCTGGGAAGAGAGAAGCGTATACCATTTGAAGTATCTGCGGATCCGTTTTATTCACAGGAAAATATGGCCAGACTCAAAGACTCAATAGCACAAATGGAAACTACAGGCGGTACAGTACATGAGGTGAATCTGGATGATTAAGTCGTGGACGGATGCGGCGTGGGAAGATTTTGAATATTGGATGAAGCAGGATAAAAAGACGTTAAGGCGTATTCTTCAATTATTGAAGGATATTGACCGAAATGGTTATGATGGAATAGGCAAACCGGAAAGGTTAAGTGGTGATCTGGCATCTTATTGGAGTCGAAGAATAGATGACGCGAATCGCATTGTTTATCGTATAGAAAATAATACGGTAAAGATTGTTCAATGTGGTTCCCATTATAGAGATAAGTAAAAGTGACAATACATAAAAAACATAGCGAAATAAAGATAAAAAAGACAAAATAAGGATATCCTGTTTTGTCTTTTTTTGTTATCCTACATTCAGAAAAACACAGGAGGCAAAAAAAGATGTTGTCAGAACGTTTTTATGGAGTAGGAGAACCTTTGATCCAGCGGGAAGGAGATACCGGTGTGGCGGCGGAAGCATACCTGGACCTGGTAAAGGCCATGGGCTGTACGGCATACCGGTCGTGGATGCATTTGACAGAGATTTTGAAAGACCCGGAGACGCCGGATGAGGAGGCAGCCAAAGCGCACACACGGCTTTTAGACCGGGCGGTGGAGCTGGATCTGGAAGTGACGGGCATGAGCCATGAATGGTTTTTGCCGGAGGGCTGCAGGCAGAGGATGGGTCATGCGGTGCCGAAACGGGATCTGACGGAAGGGAGCCTTTACCGTCAGACGTTGGATATGATGGAGCAGTCCTGGTGTACCATGGCAAAATGTTTTCCCCAGGTGTCCAACTGGGAGATCGGAAATGAGTGGAATATCAACGCATTTCTCCAGCCCGACGGATTTCTGGACAGCGATATGTCCCAGCCCTTTACGCCGGAGGAAAAGCTGGATATCGCGGTGGATCTGATGTACTTTGCGGCCCGCGGGGTGCGGCGGGGCAACCCGAAGGCGAAAGTGGTTTCCTTTTCCCCGGCGCTGAGTACCCCATGGCTTGGCGGAAGCCTGCCGGACTATCTGCCGCCTATGTACGGAATTGCCTGGACGCTGGATCAGATCTATAGCCGGATCAAGTCCGGGAGATTCTGGTCCGATAACCCGGATGATTATTTTGATCTGGTGGCATGGCATCCTTATCAGATGAGCACAAACCAGCAGGAAAAGGATGCGGATCTGTTTTTACATATCCAGGAGCCGGACAATCTCTGGAAGGACTATAACGACGCGGCATACCGGGTGATGTGCAAATACGGGGACGGGCACAAACAGGTGCTGCTGACCGAGGTGGGCTTCACGGACTGCGGGAACCAGGAGCGGGAAGAGCGGCAGGCCCGGTATACGGAAAAGCTTCTGCAGATCGCGGCCACGCTGCCTTATGTGCGGACAATCCATAACTTCCGGCTTTTGAACGAGACCGGGATGCTTCAAAAGGCCGGGATCGAAGACAACCAGATCGGCGGACTGGCGGAGGTGTATTTCGGATTCTTTACGGAACCGGCGGACGGCTGCCAGCCCAGAAAGAAGGCTCTGGTACTGCAGAAAGCAGCCGGCGGCATGGAGGATCTGAGTGAAGTCGGGCTGAGAGTATCCCAGATGAAGAAAAATAGAACAGCAGAAACAGGAATTTGGAGGAGCGGAAAATGAGTGAACATATCGTAGAAACAAAAAACGGAAGGATCAGAGGTTACGAGCGGGACGGGCGGATCGAATATCTCGGCATCCCATTTGCAAAGCCGCCGGTGGGAGAGCTTCGGTTCAAGCGCGCGGTTCCGGCTGAGCCCTGGGAGGGCATCCTGGATGCGAAGGAGTACGGCCCGGAATCGATCCAGCTGGACGAAGGGGAACTGAAAGGTTCCGAGGACAGCCTGACCGTGAACGTGCAGCGCCCCCTGGAGGGAGAAAACCTGCCCGTATTTGTCTGGATCCACGGCGGCGGTTACAATACGGGCGCGGCATCGGTGCCCCTCTACAATGGAAAAGCATTTGCGCAGGACGGACTGGTGTTCGTATCCTTTCAATACCGGATGAGCGTGCTTGGATTTTATGATTTTACCACATATCCGGGATGCGAGGATTTTGACAGCAACTGCGGGATCTCCGACCAGATCCTGGCGATGAAATGGATCCATGAAAATATCGCCGCATTTGGAGGGGATCCGGCTCGTGTGACCATCGCGGGAGAATCCGCAGGCGGGGCATCGGTGGTCAATATGCTGGCGATCCCGGCGGTGAAAGGCATGTTCCAGCAGGCCATCATCCAGAGCGCGCTGCCCAACTGCGTGTGTACCCACCAGACCGCGCGGGAGAATATCGACCTGTTTCTGGAGGGAATGGGATGGACGGAAAAAGACCTACACAGACTGAGGACAGATGATCCCTTCTCCTTCCAGAAGGGGAACCAGTATGTGGCGGAGAAGCACCAGTATAAGAATCCGGGGATGTTCCTGCCGGGGCCTGTCATCGACGACCTGCTTCCGGTACGCCCCATCGACGCCATCCGGGGCGGGAGCGCGGCGGACGTGAAGGTGATCATCGGCACCAACATGGACGAGGGAACCATGTTCGTACACCCGGAGAAAACCGGGTTCCCCAACAGCTGGGCGATGGTCGCGGAAATGTTTGAGAAGAATGGAAACGCAGGCGCGCTCCCGGATATCATCAACTACTATCATCCCTCCGGACGGGATCGTTTCCGGACGTTCCAGGCCCAGGAGGAATTTACCCAGAATGCGGTGCCGGATGTGAAGGCACACTACCGCACGGAGGGCGGCGACCCCTTCATCGAATTTGCCACGGATTACGCCTTCCAGATGCCGGCCTTGAAGGTGGCGGAGGCTCAGAGAAAATACAATGATGTATGGATGTACCGGTTCGAATTCGTTTCCATCAACGGGGAGAAGACCGGATGGAAAGCCTCCCATGCATTTGACATTCCCTGCGTATTCGCGAACAAAGATTTCAAATTCAGTCAGTTCCTGTTTGAGGGCGAGACGGAAGAGACAAAGGACGCGCTGATCGAAGCGATGCATACCCCGTGGGTGAGATTTACCAAAACCGGGGAACCGGATCCGGAGAACTGGCCGAAATATGACGGATATAACACGGAAATCCGGATCTTTGACCGGAAGACGACGACAAAACTGGTGCGCCGGAAAGAGCTGATGGACGTGTGGGGAGACCTGCGGTTCTACGAGGAATGACAGTATGGGCGGATTGCGAATCCGCCGGCGATCCCGGCATTGTAATAAATTGCACGCAAGTGACTCGGCGGATTGCAGCTGTATCTGTGAGGGTGCTGGCCAGATACAAAAATGCAAAAACAGGGCAAGATAAGTACAAAAAAACCAAAATAAAGATATATCGGAAATCTGAAATCGTGTAAGATAGATTCAACACAACAAGAACGTATACGATAATTGTTAGTAAATCCAAAAAGGAGAAGAGGAAAAAAAATGGCAAGAGAATTGGGAAAAGACAAAGATGGGATTCAAAAAGTGATGCGTGCTCCGGATTATGCATCGGACGCACTGGGCCAGATCGCGCTGAACTCGATCAGCTGTCTGGCAGGTCAGATGACCTTTTTCTACACGAACAAAATGGGAATGGCAGCAGCGACTGTCGGCACGGTTCTTCTGATCGCAAAGATTTTTGACGCGGTCACAGATCTGTTCATGGGGAAGATTGTGGATAAGACCCATACCAAATACGGAAAAGCAAGGCCATGGCTGCTCCGCATGGTGATCCCTGCCATGATCGCGATCATAGCATTGTTCACCGTCCCGAAGGGCGCAGGCAATTTCCAGTATGTATATGCATTGATTACGAATATATTTGCATCTGCGATCTGCTACACGGCGATCGCGGTTCCGTACTATACCATGATGGCATATAAGACGAAGAGCAGCGAAGAAAAAGGAAAGATGGGTACATACCGTTCGGCAGTCGGATATGCTATCGGAGTCGGCCTTGGAATCGGCCTGATCCCAATCACTACGGCATTGGGAGATGACCAGGCAGCATGGATCAAATTTGCAGTAATTTTAGCGGTTCTTTCAGGAGCAGGCCTGTTCATTACATTTAAAGGATCGAAAGAGCGTTTTGCGGAAGAAGGAGAAGAGCAGGCAAAAGAAAATGAGGTTTCCATTCTTGAAGGACTGAAAATGCTGGTGAAAAATCCATATTGGATCAAGATTACCGTATTCGGCGTATGCATGAATATTATGTATGCCATGATCATGGCAGCTCCGATCTACTATGCGCAGTGTATCGTAGGCAACATGGGATTCTACAGCACGATCAATACGATCAACCTGATTCCTTCCATCATCGGTTTCCTGACCGTGGGAATCCTGATCAACAAGTTCGGCCTGGCTAAGACCGCAAAATATGCAAGTATCATCGGAATCATTGGCTGTGTCGTGAGATGCATCTTCCCGTCAAGTGTTCCGGTAACACTGATCTTTGGCTCCGTCGTCATGTATGCGACCATCCCTCTGATCTCCGTGCTTCCGGCTATGGTATTGAACACTTCGGAGGTCAATATGAAGAACTTCGGTGTCCGCATCACAGGCATGACCAACGCGTCCAACAGCTTCGTCGGCAAGATCGGTTCCGGACTCGGCGGCTCCGCCATCGGCTGGGTGCTGGCAGCAGGCGGATTTGACGCGGTAGCGGCAGGCGGAGAGATTACAAAAAGCGTTACCACGGCAGTTTACGCGCTGAACATTTATATCCCGATGGCAATGTTTATCATCATGCTTCTCATCCTGGCAAAATACGACCTGGAAGATAAGATGCAGGATATGATCGCGGAGAATGAACAGAAAGCGGCAAATAAATAACGAAGTGCAGGGAACTGTCCCGAAATAAAAAAAGCTGGGACAGTTCCTTTTATTATACGAGGAGGAAATGGATATGAAGCAGTTCCAGACGTTTGAATTGACATTTTCCGGACAGGAACCGTCCGGCTCCTGGGCGGTGATTGACCTTGAGGCGGTATTTACATGGGAAAACGGGACAAAGACCGTAAAAGGATTTTATACGGGAAATGAGACGTACAAGGTGCGTTTCCTTCCGGAAGAGGCCGGGTCATACACATGGAAGGTGACCGGCTGTGTCCAGGGAGAGGGGACAGAAAACTGCGAGCCTGCGGATGAAAACGGGAGAGGAATTGTACGTGCCAGGGAGTTTCATTTTGAATATGCTGATGGAACCGTGTTCCGCCCGGTGGGGACGACCATCTATGCGCTGGCGCATCAGCCCGGGGAACTGACCGCACAGACGATGGAGACATTGAAATCCGCTCCCTTTAACAAGGTTCGTCACTGTGTATTTCCTAAATTTTATGACTATAATCAGGAAGACCCCGGGCTGTATGCGTTTGAAAAGGATGCGGATGGGAACTGGGATGTGGATCGCCCCTGTTTTGCGTTCTGGGATCATCTGGAACAGGTGATTTTTAAATTGGCGGAAATGGGAATCCAGTCGGATCTGATCTTGTTCCATTCTTATGACAAATGGGGATTTTCGGTGATGACAATGGAGCAGTGCAGAACCTATCTGCATTATCTGCTGAGCAGGCTTTCCGCAATACCGCAGGTATGGTGGAGCATGGCAAATGAATTTGACCTGATGTATGCCTTTACAATGGAAAACTGGTTTGAAATTGAAGAGTTTATCGCAGGCCATGACCCGTATCATCATTTGCTCAGCAACCATAACTGCTTTTCTCTCTATGATTTTACGAGACCCAATATCACGCATTGCTGTGTACAGTCGATCCAGATGGAGACGGCATCGGAATGGATGGAGACTTATAACAAGCCGCTCATTTATGACGAATGCTGCTATGAAGGAGATCTGCCGATGTCCTGGGGGAATCTGTCCGGCTTCGAGATGGCGAACCGTTTCTGGCAGGCATATGTACAGGGGGCTTATGCTTCCCATGGGGAAGTATACATGGATGAACAAGATATTCTATGGTGGGCGAAGGGCGGCAGGCTAAAAGGAAGCAGCCCCAAAAGGATCGCGTTTTTGAAAGAAATCATGGAAGAACTGCCGGGGACGCTCGTTCCATGGAAGCAGCAGGAATGGGAAATGCCCCACAGGGGCATGATCGAAAATGCCCCTGCGGATTTTATAAAAAAACTGCATGACGCGATGCCGGAGGCGCAGAAAGAGAGCATGCGGATCAAAGACGGTATCTGCTGCGGGCGCATCGGCGACCGGGTATTTGCGGAATATTTCGGGCATCGATGCTGCGGTACTGCCAGATGGATCTTGCCGGAGGATCACACTTACAGGGTAGAAATCATTGACATCTGGGAGATGACAAGAACCGTAGCCTATACAGGAGTCAGCGGAAAATTCGAACCCCGGCTTCCAGGAAAAGAAGGAATCGCGCTGCTAGCTTTTGAAGAGGAGGAAGGCAAATGCGAAGCATTTCTCAAAAGGCCTTCCGACGACATGCCCACGAACGAACGTGAGGGGGCGCTTCATTAGAAAGGAGGAAGGCAAATGCGAAGCATTTTTCAAAAGGCCTTCCGACGACATGCCCACGAACGAACGTGAGGGGGCGCTTCATTA
>CAYQBE010000108.1:0-672 GCA_964415625.1 uncultured Clostridium sp. | reverse complement strand
GAAGAAGGAGGAAGGCAAATGGAAAAATTAATCATGAAGTTTCAGGTTTTTGGGGAAGGGACACCGTCAGATATGCAGAGCCCCCAGGGGTGCGTGACATTTGTCCCCTTTACGGCGAAGGTGGAGTCGGAGCTGTTTACCGGGGAGACCCTTCCGGGGGCGGTGGATGTGCAGGTGGAAACGCCGGACCATGTCCGCAATATGTGTGCGAAATACATGTTCCAGGGAAAGGATTCTGAAGGTAATGACTGTAAGCTGTATGTGGAAAATAACGGGTATCTGCAGCCAGTGAACCGGAAGGATCCCCATTTCAACGCAGTGCCCAGGTTCCTGACAGACAGCCCGGTGCTTGGCGCGTACCTCTGCCAGCAGCGGTTCCGCTCCGAGGTGCAGGGAATGGACTGGGGAGTGGAGATCCGGATCTTTGATGTGCTGGCATGAAATTTAAAAGAATACACAAAATAAACGTGTGGACGATTCTTTTTTGTACATACGTTTATTCTGAGAAAATGCAATGTTGGTGTTGACGCTCTTTTAGCGAATATGCTATAATTTTCAATAATTTACATGGCGCTGCAAAAGAATCCGGGGAGAAAAACATGGAGTGGGAAAAATACTGGAATTGGCTTTTGTCTGAAAAGAAATTTACCCTGCTGGTCAGGGAAATGGATG
>CAYQBE010000107.1:14968-17471 GCA_964415625.1 uncultured Clostridium sp. | reverse complement strand
GCATTCAGCGCAAGGATATTGGTCTGGAATGCGATATCTTCGATGGTCTTGATGATCTTCTCGATCTCGCTGGAGCATTCGTTGATGTTGGTCATGGCATGGACCATGGCTTCCATCTTCTGCTTGCTGTTGTTGATCTCCTGTGCAGTGTCGGAGATCAGCTGGTTGACATCGCGGGAATTGGCTGCGGTGTCGTTGACCTGGTTGGACAGGTCGCCGAGGGTCGCTGCCAGCTCTTCCACGGAGCTTGCCTGTTCCGTAGCACCCTGGCTGAGGGCCTGGGCGCCGCTGGAAACCTGTTCGGATCCATTCGCAACCTGATCTGCTGCCTGATGCAGCTGGCCCAGTGTATCATTCAGAGAATTGATGATCTTGGTTCCGGACTGCTTGATCGACTCAAACTCGCCCAGGTAATCCATATCCATCTCCACGGTCAGATCGCCTGTTGCCAGGGAATCCATCCGCTCACAGATATGGCCGATGTAGCTGGACAGCGTAGTCAGTACAAAACGCAGGTTCTCCGCCAGATCACCCAGTTCATCCTTGGACGTATATGTAACCTTGCTGCTCATGTCGCCCTTTGCCATTGCCTTGATGGCATCCTCGATCTCAAGGATCGGACGGGTCAGACCCTTCACGATGGACAGTACAAGGAAGACGGTTAAGATAATGCTGATCAGAGCAAGGCCATATAAAATGATCGTGCAGATCCGCTTGGTGGTCGTACCGCTCTGATAATATTCGTCCGCATTCTTCTCGGCCTGTTCAATGACCTGATCCAGGGTCTCCTCGAAATGATTGGCTGCTTCGAGATAATCCCCGTTGATCGCCTGGATGGCAGCCTGTGTATTGCCTGCGCGGATATAATCCATCGCTTTTTCGCGGGCTGCGGAGGTCGCCGCATTGGCATCCTCAACGCTCTTGAGCAGGGATGCGTCACCGCTGAAATTTGCCTTCAGCTCTTCCATGACCTTATTGCGCCTTGTAGCGGCTTCATCAATGTCAGCGATCACCGACTGTTGCTCCGTACTGGAAACAGCGCGGTATACATCCAACTGGATCTCTCTGGTAATGGACTGCGCCTCCAGCGCACTCTTTACCATCGGGAAAGGAATATGATAAAAATCTTCCAATCCGCCGAACACACTGCCCAGTCCGATGGACGAAGCAATGATGGCAATAATATAGAAAATAATGACAATGCCGAATGAGACGAGCAGTTTGCTCCTCACCTTTAAATTCTTAAACACGTCTAATCCCTCCTATGTATTTAGATTTTTCTGTAAAAAAGATATACGTATTTAACATTATTCTATACCTAAATCAAAAGATTGTAAATATGTATTTTCATATAATTTGAAGTCATTTTTGGGATTTTTTGGAAGGGGCGGTAAAAATACAGTAAAAAATTTCTCTAATTTGTAAAAAAGGCTTTTCAAGACTGGGATAAAGTGGCATAATGACATTATTGCAATTATATGTTACAATGATAGAGGCATGCTGTTTGAGTTGAGCAAAGTGGCGTGGCAGCACGGTAGATTTTTTTGATGCTCTTCACACCTGATCAGGGATTGGTCAGGGTGGGAACAGTAACCAAAGTTTAAGAAGTGAGGATAAAAAAATGGCAATGGATTATTCAGTTTACCAGAGTCTCTATACCTATATGAACAGTGTCCTGGGACAGCTTCAGTCACTGCAGAACATGACGCAGTCGATCGAAAGCCTGTATTCCAACGGAACGCAGTCCGGCAGCAGCCTGTACTCCGGCGGGACGAAGACGAACGGCCTGAGCTTTGGGGAGACCTTCCAGAACGCGGCAGGCAGACTGGGTGTGCCGGAAAGCATGGACGCGATCTTTCAGGAAGCGGCGGAGAAGTACAATGTCCCTGTCAAGCTTCTGATGGCAGTCGGCAAGGCAGAGTCCGGTTACAACGCCAACGCGGTTTCCTCAGCCGGGGCTCAGGGCGTGATGCAGCTTATGCCCGCGACAGCGGCTGCTTTGGGTGTGGAGGACGCATTTGACGCAAGGAGCAACATCATGGGCGGGGCAAAGTACCTGGCGCAGAAGCTGCAGCAGTATAATGGAGACATTGATCTGACCCTTGCCGCATACAATGCAGGGAGCGGCAACGTGGCTAAGTACGGAGGGGTACCTCCGTTTGAAGAGACCATCAACTACATCAGCCGGATCAAGAGCTACATGGGACAGGAGCTCACAACGGGCCAGACAGTCAGCAGCAGGACCGGCACTTCCGGAGTCTTTGGGGATAACAGGACCGGGATCTCCTCCGGCCGGACCGGGACGAGTACAGGCACGGCGAAGGGTTCAACCGCAACGGATCTGACCCAGCAGCTTGCGGAATATTTCGTAGGAATGATGCAGCTGCAGATGATGAGCCGCGTGAGCAGCCTTGGGAAAGGCACTTCCATTGGAAGTCTGGATTCTGACTCCGACTATACCAGCCTGATCTGAATACCATCGTATGCAGAAAGGCTGCCAGTG
>CAYQBE010000107.1:0-14958 GCA_964415625.1 uncultured Clostridium sp. | reverse complement strand
GTGGCAGGCTTTCTGTATGTACTGCCTGGACAATCCATCTGGAAGCAGCGGCATTTCCCATATATTGTGTGTACATAATACCTCCCCCACATGATACGGGGAATACACAAAAACCGCTCAACAGAAGCATTTAACTGGTAAATTTTTAATATAAAAATTCGATGAAAAAACTGGACTTTTGAGAAAATAAGGTGTATCATTA
This sequence comes from uncultured Clostridium sp., assembly GCA_964415625.1. GTDB lineage: Bacteria > Bacillota > Clostridia > Lachnospirales > Lachnospiraceae > Schaedlerella. The sequence goes on along the minus strand of CAYQBE010000107.1, from coordinate 14,756 downwards.
ATCCGGTATAGGTGCAATTTGCGGAAAAACTTTCAGGATTTTCTGCGGAGGAGAAAGCCGATACGAATGATACACTGTTAAACTGTAAAAAATAAAATATATACATATTAAATAAGAAGGAAGTGATACATATCATGTTTGGAAGCTCCATATTCGGAAATACCATGTCAATGGCGAATAAGTCTCTGGATTATCTCTGGAGGAAGATGGAGGTTGTTCAGAACAACCTTGCCAACGTTGATACACCGGGCTACAAGAAGAAGGATGTCAGCTTCGAAGAGGTCTTTGACAAGAGACTCCGGGCAGCCAGCCAGACGAAGAACAATACACAGATGAAGCAGGCGATCTCAGGGGCGGACTACTTTGTATACACCCCTTATGATTCATCCGCAAGGGTGGATGAGAATAATGTCCATTCTGATGTTGAAGAAGCGGACATGGCCAGAACCGCCCTTCATTATCAGTATCTGCTGCAGACTGTGACGGCTGATATCAAGAGATATCAGACTGCAATTAAAGGACAGTAAGATTTATTGATAAATTTTTCCTAAAAATGATGGGATATTCTGTTTTTTTGGTCAGAGAAATGAACTAAAAAACAGGACAAATTACAGCAGGCACACGGGCAGCCTGACCGCAGCAGCACTTTAGGACACTGCCATGGCGAAGCGGTTCGTAGCCGAATGTAACGCATATTCAGTTTTATATCTTCTAAAGGAAGATATAAAACGGGAGACAGGAACAGCCCTGTGAATAATAAGAAGAAAGGATTGGCGCTATCTATGGAAGACATGTTCATTACCCCGATTCAACCATGGGACAGGATCGGAGCAGTCGGCTCTGTCGGATCAGTGACAGGCTCGGCTTCCGCAGCATCCGCATCCAAAAGCTTAAAAGGGCAGGAGGGAATCTCAGCCTTCAAAAGCATTTTCGAGGAAGCAATCAATAACGTAAGGGAGACGGATCAGAACCTGGCGAAGAACCAGTATCTTCTGGCTACAGGCCAGATCGAAGATCCGCATACGGTAGGGATCGCGGCGTCCCAGGCGCAGCTTTCTATAGACCTTCTGGCGGCGCTGAGGACAAAAGCGCTGGAAGCATACAACGAGATCATGCGGCTCAGTTCATAATGCAGACCCAGGAGCATCCCATTATGGCCATTCGGCCGCTTTGTAAGGTATAATCCTGTATCCCGGAGGGCATATAACAGAGAATGCCCTTGCGGGACAAACAATGAATCAATGTGTGATATGGCTGTTACACATTGTTCTTTGTGTCTTGAGAAACCGTACCCAAAGGGCATCCCGTACTGATGCTTGCAGAATCCTTAAGCGATGTGGGAATAAATGTAGATAAGAGAGTATTGGAACATGAAAGAAAAGTTGGGGCAATTCAAAGAATTTGCTGGAAATTTAAGCAGTAAAACAAAAAAGATCATTATTGCCGTGGCTGCCGTGCTTGTCGTGGCAGCGATCGTGATTGCACTGATTCTCAACAACCGCCCATATGCTGTCTTGTTTTCCGGATTGGGAGAGCAGGAGGCGCAGCAGATCACAGCGAAGCTGCAGGAGGAACAGATCGCGTTCCGTTATGAGGGCGATTCCACCATTATGGTGCCGGAGAATGTAGTGGATCAGACGAAGGCGACCCTTGTACAGCAGGGGTATCCGAAGAGCGGGTTTACATATGATACCTTTAAAGACAATGCAGGCCTGATGACCACAGATTCAGATAAGAATACCTACAAGCTTTACGAACTTCAGGACCGTATTGGCGCGACGATCAAGCTGTTTGAAGGCGTCAAGGATGCGAACGTCACGATCGCCCTGGGCGAGGACAGCCGATATGTGCTCAATGATTCGGAAACAAAATCCTCAGCGGCGGTTACAGTCGTGATGGCGGACGGCGGTTCCCCGAGCGCGGAGCAGGTTGAAGGGATCCAGCGTCTGGTATCGAAGGCTGTTCCGAATATGGCTATGGAAGACGTCGGGGTCATAGACGGTAATGGAGTAACGGTATCTGAGACGGAAAATAAGACGGCCAACAGCTCCGATGCGGAAGAGATCGCGGCGGTTGTGGAAGGCCAGATCGAGAAAAAGATCCTCAAGGTCCTTGGGCCGATTTACGGGGACGACAATGTGAGCGTCGCTGTAAGAGCGCAGATCAATATGGAGAGATTGATCCGGGAGACTACGACATACAACACCCCGGAAAAGATCGACGATGAAGATAAGACCGGAATCATCAGCCATGAAGATGTCTATAATGAAAGATCCGGTACGGGCAGTACGGCAGGAGGCGTGGTCGGTACAGAGACCAACGCGGACACCGCCGAGTACAATACAGAAGGCGACGGAGCCGGGGCGACTGCATCCAGCGAAAGCCGTTCGACCGATTACCTTGTGAACCAGATCAAGGAGCAGGGCGAGGTAGATTCCGGAGCACTGGATGACCTGTCGGTATCTGTCGTAGTTAATGGAAATGGATTCGGAAGCCTGAGGGAAGCCCAGCTCCGTTCCCTGGTCGGCAACGCGGCCGGGATCGCGAGAGGGGAACAGGCAGACAAGATCACTCTGGCAAGCGCACCGTTTGACGGAAGGATTGATGATGAAGATACAGAGACAGCAAGCACCTCATTGCTTGAGAGTATTCCGCTGTGGGCGATCATTGCGGCAGTCGCATTGCTGCTGATCCTGACAGGCATTGTTGTGGTACTGATCATCAGAAGGCGCAGGGCTGAGGAAGAAGAGGAAGAAGAGGAGATTCTGGAAGAAGAAGTTGAGCACATTGATCTTAATCAAGAGCTTCAGCAGATTCAGAATGACAGAGGTATGGAACTGAAGAGGAGCATTCGGGAGTTCGCGGAACAGAATGCGGAGATATCTGCCCAGTTATTGAAGAACTGGCTGAACGGGGGCGGTTTAGATGGAGGCTAATGCTGCAGCGACCTTGACACCGGAACAGAAGGCGGCAGCGGTTGTTGTCTCTCTGGGAGCTGACAAGGCATCCAAGATTTATAAGCATTTAAGTGAATCAGACATAGAGAAGCTGACCATAGAGGTTGCCAAGCTGGGACATGTAAGCCCGGAGCAGATGGAGGCGGTCCTGGATGAATTTTACAAGACCTGCCTCACGCAGAAGGTGGTGACCGACGGCGGCATGGAGTACGCCCGGGCGGTCCTGGAAAAGGCGTTCGGCGAGAGCACGGCGCAGTCACTGCTGGATAAGCTGGCCAAGTCTATGAAGACGCGGCCCTTCGAGTTCATCCGCAAGAGTGATGTTAAGAACCTGTTCTCCTTCCTGCAGCATGAGAGGCCCCAGACGATCGCGCTGATCCTCTCCTATGCTGACCCGGACCAGGCGTCATTTGTCATCAGCGAGCTTCCCAAGGAGAAGCAGATCAAGGTGGTAGAGGCCATCGCCAAGATGGAGAGCGCGTCTCCCGAGGCCATCAAGATCGTAGAAGCCTCCCTGAAGAAGCGGTTCGAGAGCGTACTGACGACCGCGGACTTTACAACCATCGGCGGTATCGACTACATAGCAGAGGTCATGAACAACATGGACCGCGCGAACGAGAAGTTTATCTTCGACGAATTGGGCAAGGAAAACGAAGAACTGGCCGAGACCATCCGGAAAAAGATGTTCGTATTCGAAGACATCGTATCCATGGACAACAGGTCTATCCAGAGATTCATCCGCGAATGCGACGTCAAGGACATCGTTTACGCCCTCAAAGGATCCGATCAGAATATCAAGGATCTTGTATTTGCAAATGTATCCAGCCGTATGGCAGAGAGCATCCGGTCCGACCTGGAGGTTACGGTCAATGTCCGTCTGCGCGACGTAGAAGAGGCACAGCAGAGGATCGTAGCTGTGATCCGCCGTCTGGAAGAAGCAGGCGAGCTGATCATCGTGAAGAGCGGCAAGGACGAGATCATTGCCTGATCCCGGCCGCCTGAAATGGAAGATATAAAAGACAGAATCCCGGCCTGCCGCGGCACTGCGCAGCGGACTGGGTCTGTAAAGCCGAATGCGGCACATAGAGCCGTGGCACGAATTGCAGCTTAGACAGAAAGGATGATACCGATGCCCAGGATTATGAAAAAGCCGGATGATGCACAGGATATCCGGCCATATGACTTCTTCGCAGGGTTCCGGATCGAGCGGACCGTAACAGCCGAAGAGCCGGAAGAGGAAGAAGAGGAAGACGGCGGGGCGGAGGAGGAAAAACAGGAAGAAGAGGAAGAAAAGTTCGCCACGGAGCTGGCGAATGAGATCATCAGCGAGGCGGAAAAAAAGGCAGAGCAGATTCTTGCCGACGCCCGCGGTCAGGCGGACATCCTCCGTCAGAAGGCATTTCGCGACGGATACGAGGAAGGCTGTCAGACCGGAACCCGGGACGCTTACGAGGAACAGCGCAAGCTCCTGGATCAGGAGATCCGCCAGCTGCAAACCAACGCTGCGGATGTGATACAAAGCGTTTCTATAGAAAAAACAAAGCTTCTGGAGCAGTATGTAGACGACCTGAAGAGGATTTCCTTGGCTGTGGCGGAGAAGATCATCCAGACCAGCCTGCAGTCCAGCGGAGACATCGTGAAGCGCATGATCCTGGCCGCTACCGACAAGATCACCAAGAAGCAGTGGGCAAAAATATACATAACCAAGTGTGACACCGGCATATCTATGGATGTGGATACGGAATTTCTGGACGCCATGTCCAAGCTGTCCGACAACATCAAGATCATTACCATGGACAACGGCGAGGAGGGAACCTGCATCATTGAGCTCCCCGACGAGATCATAGACGCCAGCGTGAGCACACAGCTTGAAAATATCAAAGACATCCTGAACAATGTGAGGGCATAATGCATATTGTGATAGAAACCGAGGTGAACGCGAGTGTTTTCGAAGCTGCCGGAGTTGATCCAGAAAGCAGAGACGGTCAGCTACATAGGAAAAATTGAAAATGTGATCGGCATGTCTATGGAATCCTCCGGAAATCGCGCCAGCATCGGTGATATCGCCATGATCTACAATGAGGAAAAGCACAGGCAGATTCCGGTGGAGGTCGTTGGCTTCCGGGAAGATAAGATGCAGCTCATGGCATATGAGAACCTGAGCGGCGTTTCGGCAGGCAGCTTTGTACGCAACACCAGGAAGCGTCTCAAGATTCCGGTAGGGGAATGCCTGCGGGGGCGTATCATAGACGCTACGGGCAACCCCATGGATGACCAGGGACCGCTGCCCTCATCCAGATACTATTATGTAGAAAATGCATTTATCAATCCCATGTCCCGGCCGCCCATTTCCGAACCGTTGGAGTTCGGCGTCAAGGCGATCGACGGCATGAATACCATCGGCAAGGGCCAGCGTATCGGCATCTTCGCGGGGAGCGGCGTGGGCAAGAGCACCCTGCTAGGTATGATCGCGAAGAACGTCAAGGCGGACATCAACGTCATTGCGCTGGTAGGAGAGCGAGGCCGTGAGGTCCGCGAATTTGTGGAAAATGACCTGGGCCCGGAAGGGATGAAGAGGAGCGTGGTCGTCGTAGCCACCTCGGATCAGCCCGCCATGCTCCGTGTCAAGTGTCCCCTGGTAGCCACTACCATTGCCGAATATTTCAAAGACCAGGGGAAAGACGTCCTGCTGATGATGGACTCCCTCACCCGTTTCGCCATGGCACAGCGCGAGATCGGGCTTGCCACAGGAGAGCCGCCTGTGGCGAGAGGATACACCCCGTCCATCTACGCGGAATTTCCCAAGCTCTTAGAGCGCAGCGGAAATTTCGAAAAGGGCTCCATCACCGGGGTTTACACCGTACTGGTAGAAGGGGACGATACCAACGAACCCATATCTGATACCGTACGAGGAATCCTGGACGGACATATCGTGCTGACCAGGAAGCTGGCCAATGAGAACCACTTCCCGGCCATTGACATCAACGCGAGCATATCCCGTCTGATGTCCAGCATCGTACCTCAGGAGCACAAGGACGCAGCGGCAAGGCTTCGGGATATCCTGAGCCTATATACAAAAAATGAGGATTTGATATCCATCGGCGCGTACAAGGCGGGAACCAACCCCAAACTGGACGTTGCCATTTCCAAGATCGATAAGGTCAATGAATTCTTAATGCAGAAGACAGACGAAAGCTTTTCAGTTGAGGAATCGCTGCGGATCATGCAGCGGATCCTGCAGTAAAAATGCCAGGCGGCCGCATATGGGCCGCGAATAATCAAAGCGAGGACGCACGAAGATGAAAAAATTCTTTTTCCCATTGGACACGGTACTTCGTTATAAAGAGCAGGTACTGGACAGCCTGAAAGGGGAGCACGCCAGGATATTGGCGAAGATCAGGGAATGTGAAAACGCAATTGATGAACTGGAGCACGAGTACAGCCTACGTGCCGCTGAGTTTCAGCAGAATAAAATGAATGGTATGAAGATCAACGAGATGCATACCTATGAAAATTACTTCGATTCACTGCGCCTGAAGATCCGCAGAAAGCAGGAACAGCTTGCAAGGCTGCGGGAGCAGGAGGAGATCAAGCGGAACGAAGTCGTGGAGGCAAAGAAAGAGACCTCCTCTATTGATAAATTAAAAGAACGGAAGCGGTTTGAATACGATAAGGAAGTACTAAAACAGGATGAATTATTGATCGAAGAATTTGTGACCACAAGGGACGCCATGGCAAGGCTGAACGGATGATCACTTATTGCTATGTCTGCATTTAGGAAGAGACAGCCGGGAGCTGCCGTAACCATGGCATGACACACCCGGCCATATGGAATGTGGGTAACCCTGTATTTAATACAGTTACCATATAAAATATTTCCGATTGCGGAAGCCCGTCACTGGCGGGAGATTCCGGATCGAGGCAGAAAGGAGGAAAAGCCAATGGTGAATGTAAATGTGAAGGCAATGGACATCGGTTTCCAGGCGTCGGACAGCGGCAAGACAGCGGGTGCGTCAACCAAAAAGGCCCAGTCAGAACAGTTCAAGAAGCTGCTCGAAGGCAAGCAGGATACCAGCCAGGACAATGCCGCGCAGGAGGTTTCCAAGGACAGCAGGCCGGAAAAGGCAGAGGACACCAAAGAGCCTGAAAAAAGCAAGGATACCGACACGAAGGATGCCCCAAAGGACAACACGGAAGAGGCAGTCAGCACAGACGACACCCAGGCAAGAGGATTGCTTGCGGCATACCAGATGGGCCAGGGAATGCGCCCGGAGGTTCTGACAGCAGAGCCGGAGGTCGTGATTGAAGTGCCGGAGGTGACCGACGCAGGCGTAGAGGCGGTGGATCCGGCAGCGGCAGGAGAGCTGATCGCCGAGGGAATGACCGAACAGGCCAATGTACAGCCGGAACAGAATGTGACCGCGGTCAATCTTCAATCCGAAGTAAAGGCAGAGGAAAGCATTCAGACAAAAGCGCCGGAGATCCAGACAGAAACGCCGAAGGCAGCAGATACGGCGCCGGTTCGCAGAGAAACGGTGAAAACCGAATCCGCAGGAGAGGAAACACAGTCCCAGGCAGAGGACTACCAGGCGGAACAGTCCGCAGCAGCGCCCGTTGCGCAGGCACCGGTGAGAAACATCCAGGAGGATATCCCGCGGGAGGTGACTACGGTTCATGTGGCACAGCCGGAAGAACTGCCCGATAAGCTGACAGACCAGATTCTTGGAAAGATGCAGGAAGGCGTGGATTCTTTCGAGATTGAGATCGAGCCGGCGAACCTGGGCAAGATTTCCGTCAAGATCCAGTATCAGGACGGCCAGGCAACCGTATCCATCTTCTGTACGGAAAAGAGAGCTCTGGAAGTGCTGGGCGACCGCGCGCGAGAGATCGGCGTGATCATCGATAAGAACCTCGGCGGTGAGACGAAGATCATTGTAGAGAAGCAGGAAGCCGACTATTTAAACCGGAACAGCGAAGAGAACCAGCAGGGCAGGCAGGACGAACGGGAGCAGCAGAAGCAAAACCATCAGAAGCAGGAAGCTGACGACCCCGAACAGTTCTTACAGAAGCTCCGCTTAGGACTCACAATGTAATCAGGAAAGGAGACGAAGAACATATGGCAATAAATTTAGACAGCGATGTGGCAAGCGGATTGTATAATGCAAGCCTGGCAACACAGGCAGGAGCAAAATCCGATAATTCCACACTCAGCACAGAGGATTTCTGGACGCTGATCGCAGCGGAACTGAGATATCAGGATATGTCCAATCCCATGGATAACGCGGCAATGATGGAGCAGATCACCCAGATGTCCAGTATGACGACCATGAACTCCATGGCAGAAGCAATTTCGAACTTTTCAACCGTAATCAATAACCTGTCTTCTGTGACATTGACCACATATTCCACCGGACTCCTCGGCAGAGAGGTTACAGTCGTAACTGGTAAGGATGAGGACGGAAAGATCAAAACAACGAAGGGAACTGTGACAGGAGTAGACCTGACAGGAGCAACCTCCATTTTTGTGGACGGCAAGAAATATGAGCTGTCGGATGTGATGGCGATTGGGGACGTACCGACGGTAGACATGAATGACAAGACAGACGATAAGACCGATACCACGGATAAGACAGAGGGGACAGGCGACAAGACGCAGGATTCTAAGTAGCAGAGCATTTGCAGGTGAGAGATAAAGGCGGTGCATAGGATGGGAAACAAAATTAATCAGATTCCTCCGGTCAGTCAGATCAGTCAGATTACGAATGCCGGCGCGCTGAAGCTTCAATCTGCTTCATTACAGCTTCAGAAGAAGGCAGATGCTACTTCGGGCGTGCAGTTTGCAGATCTCCTGCAGCAGGAGGCACAAAAGGCGCAATCCGTTCAGTTTTCGAAGCATGCGGCGCGGAGAGTACAGGAGCGCGGCATTGATATGACAGACAATCTTCTCAATGACCTCAATCAGGCCGTTCAGAAGGCCAGGGCCAAGGGAGCCAGGGATGTAGTCATCATCGGAGAGAGCGGTGCCTTTATTGTAAATGTCCCGAACAACGTAGTCGTAACGACGATGTCTGGAACGGAAATGAAAGAAAATATTTTTACGAATATTGACAGCGCCGTACTTATGTAAGCCGGACCATTTGTGGAGGTTTCGTATCTGCGTGACTCGCAGGTACAGGCATGTTCCCTCCCGGAAGCTGCGGTGACAGCTTCGAAGGCGGAGAGGGCATGCCGAAGTACGGTAAGGAACTGGCGGAGGGCGGCTGCCCGCACCCTGACAGGGTGCTCACAGTAACGGCAGAGGTTCACTCTTTCACAGTTCCCAAGAGGGTTGTATAGAAAAAGAAAGGAAGAAAAATAAAATGGTCAGATCAATGATAGCAGGAGTCGCAGGACTCAGAGCACATCAGTCTAAGATGGACGTAATCGGTAATAATATCGCCAATGTAAATACATGGGGATTTAAGAGTTATAGCTACAACTTTAAGGATTCTATGTATACCAATTCCATTCGGAGTACTGGCGGTAGTGTGTTGGCGGGAGCATCCGGCGGACGAAATGCGTCCCAGGTGGGTTATGGTTCCCAGCTATCATCTATCTCAAACGTATTCGAGACAGGAGCGCCGTCACCGTCATCCAGAGAACTGGACTGTATGATCGACGGAACCGGATTTTTCCTGGTAGGCGGTATGGTAAACGGAAGCTTCAACAATGTAGCAGATTCCGGACTGTATCTGTCCAGAGTCGGTATCTTCAGTGTGGATGAGAATGGGTATCTGGTAGACGACCAGAGAAGTTATGTATATGGGTATGCGGTACAGCAAGGAACAGGTATTCCGGAGCAGCCGGCTACGGCGGCATCTGTGAAGTATGCAAGCGTTCCACTTACATTAAATTATGCAAGTGACACAGCTATAAAGCCTGATTCAATTACAATTAATGGTATAACAGTACCTTTATCAGGAAATATAAAAAATGAAAGTGATGTGCAGGATGCCGTACAGGAATGGATAAAGTACGTTACAAATACGAATAATCAGGATGCGAATGCAACTCCAGCGCCAAATCCATTGGTGGATGCAGCCTATGCAAATGTCAAGATTGACTTTAACAATATAGATGGCAGAGAACCAACGAATATCGCTGGCAGATATACTTGGACTGCAAGCATTACTTTGACTTCGGTGAATACAGGATCAAACTCAATGAGCGATATTACAGCTAATCCAATTAACGGATTGGGGAGCACAAACAGTGAAGAGATTGATCCAGGAACCACCTGGCAGCCCGGTGTCCCCGCAGTATACTCGGATCAGTTATCCACGATTCAGATTCCGACCGATCCGGTAACACAGATGCCATATGAACTTACCAGCTATCGAATCACCGAAGACGGAACGGTCACGGGTGTAGATAAGCAGAACCGTGCCATTGTACTGGGAAGGGTTGCCCTGGTAACGGTGGAGAATCCGAACGGTCTGGAAAAGACGAATGGATATTACTATACCATCGGTGAAAACGCCGGGGAAGTTGCTCACCAGGAAGCGGGTGCTCAGCCGGTCGGAACCATCAAGGGCAGCTACCTGGAAATGGCCAACGTAGACCTTGCCAATGAGTTTTCCAACATCATCACCACCCAGCGTGGTTTCCAGGCGAACTCGAAGATCATCACCGTAACGGATGAGATGCTCCAAGAGCTTGTCAACATGAAGCGTTAACCTTAAAAGGAACTGAGCAAATAGCATAAGCATTCTATAAAGAACATAACATAGAAACTTTATATTTGCATATCCTTATAAATATCGCTGGGAATCTGCTGTGAACGGCAACAGGCAGCTCACGGCAGATTCCCACCTGATGTACTGTCTGTAACAACAATGACGATCTACAATGCAGTTGTACAAAGGAATTGTAAGCAGATTGCCCGCATGATCATCATGCGGCAGAACCATTTTTACAGTTCCGCATTTCAGGCGGTCTACTGTTAATTTATATAGAGGAGGTAAAAACGCGGCTAAGGTTTCCGGGCGGATCCCGGCTGTGTTTGAAAAAAAAGAGGGAATATGATATGATAATGCTGACCAAATTAAATGACAATAAGATCGTGCTGAACTGCGATCAGATCGAATCGGTGGAGCTGATACCGGAATCCAAGGTCATCATGATGAACGGGAAGTTCTTCATCGTGAAGGAGAGCGCCGAGGAGATCATTGAAAAAACGATTGCGTATAACCAAAAGATTCATAGTTTCCATACGGACAGATAAAAAGGTAAGGGCGGTGAAGAGAATATGGATATAACAACAATTTTAGGTATAGTCGTAAGTGCGGTGCTGATCGTATTTGTCGGTATCAATCCGTCAAAGCTGGGGAACTTCTGGGATCCGCCGAGTTTGGCGATTGTTGTCGGCGGCGCGATCTGTGCGGTCGTTGCCAGCTACCCCTTGAAGACACTGGCCAGGATCCCTAAGATGCTGGTGCTCCTGATCCAGGGCAACCGCTACAACATCGGATTTCTGGTAGACACCCTGGAGGAGATGGCACAGCTCGCCAGAAAGAACGGACTTCTGGCACTGGAAGAAAAGGCCAATGAGATCGACGATCCATTTTTCAAGCAGGGCATCATGCTTATCGTGGATGCCACGGAACCCGAGGAGGTCCGGGCGCTCTTGGAAAATGAGGTAGACGCCATGTCCGCGCGGCATGAGGAAGGCATTAACCTGTTCAACAAGGCATCCGCATTTTCACCGGCATTCGGTATGATCGGTACCCTGGTCGGACTGGTAAACATGCTGAAGGAGATGGACATTGATTCCGGAGGAGCTTCCTCCATCGGTCCTGCCATGGCGACAGCATTGATCACCACGTTTTACGGCTGTATCCTTGCAAACGTAATTTTCTCACCTATTGCAAACAAGCTGACGGTCAGAAATGAAGAAGAGCTTCTGTATAAGCAGATCATGATCGAAGGAATCCTCGCGATCCAGTCAGGAGACAATCCGAAGTTCCTGAAGGAGAAGCTGGTTACATACGTTGCCCAGAAGGGGCGTGAGAAGCTTCTCGATTCATCGGGCGGCGGCGGAAAGGCTGACGCGGAATAATGACAGACGGCTGACCGGGCATATCCGGCTGTGAGGCATCCGGATATGCGGCAGGCAACAGGAGGAGAATATGAAGAAGAGGAATAAATCAGCCAGCAGCGGCGCGAACTGGATGGATACATACGGTGACCTGGTTACTTTATTGCTGTGCTTTTTCGTGCTCCTGTACTCCATCTCTACCGTAGACCAGGCAAAGTGGATACAGGTCGTAAAAAGCTTCAACCCGAACGCGGTGGAGGTCTCACAGATCGCCATAGACAACGTACCGGATGCTACGGATGATGTCCCCAACCACGTAGAGGACGGTTCGCTGGACGAGGATGAGTTTGACTCCCTGTATGAGGAACTGAAAAAGGCCTTGGAGGAAGCCGGGATGGAAGGAGAGGTAGATCTGTATAAAGGCGATGGATATACATTTGTCACGTTCCGCGATAATGTATTTTTCGCCGGGGACAGTTCTATCATAAGAGATGAAGGAAAAGGGATCCTGGATCAGTTTGCCACGATCATCTCAGGGGTATCGGATTCCATCAAGGAGATCCAGATCCTGGGACACACCACACAGGCAGATCCAAATGTTCCGAACGAGCCGGAATCAGACCGTGTACTCTCCGCGGAGAGGGCGGCCCGGGTTACGGCATATATTCAGCAGCGGACGATAGTATCGCCGGATAAGCTGGTAGCGGTTTCCTATGGGCAGTTCCGCCCCATCGCTCCGTTTGACACGGAGGAGAGCCGGGCGAGGAACCGAAGGGTAGAGATGCTGATCACCAAGTCGGATACCGTGGAGAAGAGTCTGGAAGAATACTACGCGGAGATGAACAGACCAGCGCAGTGACGGACGGTGCTCCATACAGCTGAGCACGATAACATATAATGAAAGTAGGGGTTTGGGATGGCAGATGTATTATCACAAAGTCAAATAGACGCGCTGCTGAATTCAATGCAAAATGCCGAAGCGGAAGCAAAGGCGCCGGAGCCTGAGAAGAAACCGAAGCAGGAATACAGAAAATACGACTTCTATAGTCCGAAAAAGTATACAAAAGACAAGCTGAAGATGCTCCGCAGCATTTATGATAATTACTCCAGGATCGCAACGTCGCAGATCAACGGTCTGTTCCGTCTGGTGAGCGAGGTAGAGGTGGTCGGGATCGAGGAGCAGCGCTATTACGAATTTGGAAACGCACTGAATGAGACGGATGTACTGACTGTGGCTGATGTGGAGCTTCCGGATAATTCCACCAACCCGCCTGTACTTTTCCATATAGCGCCCACACTGATGACAGCGATGATCGACAGGATGCTGGGAGGACTTGGATTTGACAGGTCCATCGATATATCTTATACTTATACAGATATAGAGCTTGCATTGTATGAGAAGATCATCAAGTATCTGGTGGCGATCAACACGGACGTGTGGGGGACCCACATTTCGCTGAATACACAGTTTGAGCATATTGAGGAGAACCCGAGTATGTTCCAGGGCATCAGTGTGGATGAGACGGTTGTCATCATCATGCTGAGCATCACGCTTGGGGATATCGCGGGGACGATGAATATCTGTATTCCCGGTACGCTTTTGAGCAATATCTTCGATATCATCGACAAGACGAAGCATATCGCGAAGAAGAGTGAGAATATCCGGAGCAACAGGGAAGAGATCATGGACAGCATCCGGGAGTCCACGATGGATGTTATGGCGCAGCTCGGCGTTGCAAAGCTGAACCTGGACGATGTATACAATCTCCATGTGGGAGACGTGATCGACCTGAACAAGCCGCAGGATTCACTGGTTTCCCTGTTTATCGAGGGACAGCCGTGGTTCAATGGGCAGCTTGGCGTACATAACAAGAATGTCGCAGTAAAGATTGAAGACCGCATTATTGAAAATAAAGAGGATGTAGCGGTATAAAGCCAGAGATTACTGCATTATTTACCAGATAAATCTGTTGAAATATCTGTGTATATAAATTACAATAAGTATAATATTGAAAAAAGAGAGGTATAGGAAAATGGCAAAAATAATGTTAGTAGATGACGCTGCATTTATGAGGATGATGTTAAAGAATACCCTTACCCAGGCAGGCTATACGGATCTGGTTGAGGCGGAAGACGGCGCGAAGGCTGTGGAGGTCTATTCAGCGGAGAAGCCGGATCTGGTATTCATGGACATTACCATGCCGAACAAGGACGGTCTGGAGACTTTGAAGGAGATCAAGGGAATGGATCCCGGAGCGACGATCGTGATGTGTTCCGCTATGGGCCAGGAAGCGATGGTTATGGATTCCATCAAGTCCGGCGCGAAGGACTTTATCGTAAAACCATTTAAGCCGGAGCGTATTTTGTCAACTGTGAAGAAGATTCTCGGCTAAGCTGGAGGTGCATTATGTCATTTTTGAGTTCATTTGATATCAGTGCTTCGGCGCTGACGGCTGAGAGGCAGAGGCTTGACATTGCTTCCCAGAATCTTGCGAATACCAATTCGACCCGCACGGAGAGCGGCGATGGCCCATACCGGAGAAAGATGGTCGTATTCCAGGAGATCCCGTCTACGAACGTGACGTCCTCCAGGAATGCTGCGGCTTCCGGTTCTTTTCGTTCCAGATTCAACAGCCTTTTGAACAAGAACGCTACCAAGGGCGGTGTACGGGTGACTGAGATCGTAGAAGACCAGAGAGACCTGTACCCGGTCTATAACCCCG
>CAYQBE010000106.1:0-17533 GCA_964415625.1 uncultured Clostridium sp. | reverse complement strand
CTCCCACCACTCGCTGCTCTTTCCCATCACATGGCGGTGCTTTCCCCAGTAAACCATATCCGGGCTTTCGGAAATGAAGATATCTCCGAAGGGGGTGTGGCCGCTGTCGCTGGGCCGGGAGAGCATCATAAAGTTTCCGCCGATCTTTCTCGGGAATAAGACCGCGTTCCGGTTGAACGGAAGGAACGGGTTCTCAATCCTGACAAATGTCTTGAAATCCGTTGTCTTTGCCATGCCGATGGCCGCCCCGTAAAAATCCTGGCACCAGATGATATAGTAAGTGTCCTCCACCTTCACCAGTCTGGGGTCGTAAGCATAGACCGGCATAAACGGATTGCCGTCCTCATCCACGAAGGGGATCTTTTCCTCCTCAAATTCCCAGTGGACGGCATCCCTGCTCCGCCCCAGGTAAATGTACGGGATCCCGTTGGTCTGTTCCCCCCGGAACACCCCGATAAAGCCGTCCCCATAGGGCATCACCGCACTGTTGAAGATCCGCGCCACTTCCCTGGACGGGTTCCGCCCGATGATGGGATTCTCTTTATAACGCCATACCGGAGCACCGCTTAAGTGTTCCGGCCGCTCCTGCCACGGGATGTTGGGCACCGGGGGAGCTATCATTTTCACCTCACTCATCATTAACTCCTTTCCGGCAGAATGCCCGGCCTGTTAAAAAACCGGGCGTACTGCCGTAACATCATTTTTCAAAAATCGTTTAACCTGCGTCAGCCCTTGACCGCGCCTGCCGCCATGCCGCTGTATACCTGTTTCTGGAAAATCAGGAACAGGATGAAGATCGGGATGATGGTGATCAGCACGCCTGCGCAGATATAGTTGTACCGGTTTCCGTACGGTCCTGTAAATACATACAGCGCCGTGGAGATCGTCTTCAGGTTGGAATCCTGCAGATACAGGTTGGACATATAGTACTCGTTGTAAACGCCCACGCCCTTCAAAACCAGTGAGGTCACGATCGCCGGCTTGAGCAGCGGGAACAGTATTTTAAAGAACACTCCGAAATACGTGCATCCATCCATGATCGCCGATTCATCCAGCGATACCGGCAGGTTTTCGAAAAACTGGAGGAAGATATAGATGGAAATAATATCTGTCCCCATCAGCACGATCATATATCCGTATAAATGGTTGATCAGCCCTAAGCTGTACATGATCTGGTATACTGTGACCTGCGTGGCGATCCCGGGGATCAGCGCCGCAAAGGTAAACAGGCTCTGGATCACAGAATTGCCCTTGAATTTAAACCGGTTCAGCACATAGGCCAGCATGGAGCCGATGAAAATGGAAGCCGTCAGCACCACGATCAGCACCAGCGCGGTGTTGAAAAAGCCCCGGAGCATATTTGCCTTTTCCATTGCCACCTTGAAGTTCTCAAAGTAAGTGAAGGACTTCGGGAGCGCCAGCACCGAGGAAGTATTGTACTCTTCCTCCGTCTTAAATGCCGTCAGCACGCAGACGCAGACCGGCGCCAGGGAGATAAATGATCCGATGATCAATACCAGATATTTGAATACTGTAAAAACACTGTTCAAAGCCTTTCTTTTCTTTACCGACATTGTCATATTACATGCCCCCCCTTTGCTGCCATTTTCGCCGCTTTCGCTGCTTTTTTCCGCTTCCTTGCCGCAGCCTTGGACTCGTCCGCCGTCCCGTCGTCAAAGGCATACTTGAAGAACAGGTTCTGCGCTACCGTACATGCCACGATGATCGCCAGCAGGACAATGGCCATTGCGCAGGCCAGCCCGACCTTCTGATTCTCATGAGCCAGACGGTTCATGATGACAAAGTAGGTACCGGTTCCCCACGCACCGTTTGTGATAACGTAGGGCGGTTCGAAGGCGCTTAAGGATCCGCTGATGGACAGGATCAGGTTCAGTACCACGATGGACTTGATACTGGGCAGGATGATGTACCGGAACTGATGCCATTTATTGGCGCCGTCCAGATCCGACGCTTCGTACAGATCTGTGTCCACGGACATCATGGCTCCCAGGAACAGGATCATGTTCTGCCCCGTGTACCTCCACACGGAGGTTGCCGCCAGGGAAATATTGTTGATCTTCTCCTCCTCCAGCCAGAGCGGGATATTGTCTATATTGAAACCCAATGCCTGCAGGAAGGAATCCAGTACAAAGCCTCTCGCATAGAAGAATTTGAAAATAAATCCGATGGCGATCCCGCAGATCAGATAA
Source organism: uncultured Clostridium sp. (assembly GCA_964415625.1). Lineage (GTDB taxonomy): Bacteria > Bacillota > Clostridia > Lachnospirales > Lachnospiraceae > Schaedlerella. The sequence goes on along the minus strand of CAYQBE010000106.1, from coordinate 15,323 downwards.
GGGAAGAACATAGCGCCCTTAAAGATGCCGCTTCCTCTTGTCTTAAATACCAGCATGGTTGCCAGAAACAGCGCCAGGCCAAGCTGGATGATGGCGCCTGCCATGTAGTACACGCTGACGAACAGCGACCGGAAGCATTCCCCGCGTGAAAATACCTCCGCGTAGTTTTTCAGGCCGACAAATGTCCTTGGCCCGATATATTTCATTTTATACAAGCTGAACTCTACCATTTTAAAGAACGGTATATACGTAAATACGAGCAGAAGGAGCAGCGGTACAAACATAAATACAACGATCACAAGCCATTTCTCTTTTGCCCTGCTTTTTACATTCTCCATAGGACCCTCCTCTTTCTTTTTTTATCTACTGGTTCACTTCCACGCCGAGGGATTCCTGGGCCGTGCTCCATTTCTCATTCCATTCGTCCATGATCTCATCCAGCGTCTTCTCGCCCTTCAGCGCATACTCCAGGATCTCGCAGTCCGGGAAATCGTCCTTGTTGATGCCGACCTCGCTCTCATCGTTGACTTCGTCAAACAGGTCGTCCTCACCTTCCGGAGCCGCGTTATTGGAAATGATTTCCGTATCCGCGAAGTCAGAGAGCGCGTCTGGAAGGGGCTGCTCCTTCAATGCCGGGATGCTTCCCTCGTCAGTGTAAATGGTGGACTCCTCCAGGAGCCATTTCAGATAGACCATGGCCGCGATCTGGTTGTCCGTGTCTGCCTGGTTGTTGATCCCGAAGCCGTAATTTCCGCCGGAGCCCGCGTACATGGTTCCGTCTACGGTGATCGGGAACGGCATATATCCTACATTTTCCGGAGTGCTTCCCTGCTCCTTACACTGTTCTACTGCCCAGGAGCCCAGCACCATGGTCGCGATCTCGCCTTCGTTCAGCCTTCTCTTGGAGGATTCCCAGTCGGTACTGGACGGGGATTCTTCGATCAGCCCGCGGGCAACGCTTTCATACAGTGTATAATACACTGCATAGGGGCCGGTCATATCGTCCCGCTTTGCAAAGGGATCCTTGGTGTGAGGCATGTTGTTCCGGAAATCCGGGTCGCCGGTCGCGGTCAGGTCAATATAATCGTCCCACGCTCCCATGGTCCAGCCTGCGCCGAAGTTGGTGTACAGCGGGATCGCATCCGTCTTGTCCTGGATGGTCTTCAAGTCGTCCAGAAATTCATCCGGTGTAGTCGGCAGCTCTGTGATCCCTGCGTCCTCCCACACCTTCTTATTATAAATAACGCCTCTCGCGGTGCCTCCGTTGGCAATCCCGAATACCTCTCCTTCAAAGGTCTTTTCCTGTACATACTGGTAAATGGGATCCAGCGTGTCAAACTCACCCAGCTTTGTGAAGTATGTAGACAATTCGCTCTTGCTTACGGATGTGGGGATGAAACAAAGGTCGCCCCAGTCCCCGGTAGTCAGACGGAGCTTTAAGGTCTCCTCGTAGTCCGTGATGCCCTCGTACTCTACCTTGATATTCGGATAGAGCTTCATAAATTCCTCCGCATATCCCTTGTACACGGTGTCCACGATATCCGTACGGTTTGTCAGAACCTTGATCTCTGCTTCCAGATCCTGATAATCCTCACCCACCTTGATCTGGTCGATGGTCGGAATATCCGCGGAAGCGCTTCCTCCTCCTTCTCCTCCGCTGCCGCCGTTTCCACCGCATGCCGCCAGTGAACATACCATTGCAGTCGCCAAGCCCAGACTGAGTAATCTTTTTTTCATTCTCTTTCCCTCCATTTTTAATATTTTTTAGGCTTTTTTAAGCTAAATTTATTTTAATATATAAATTGGTTATTTTCAATTACTTTTCAGCAATTAGCGCATTTTCAGCCATTTACAGTATTTTATATGGTTTTCTTTTTTATATTTTCTATAATTTTCGCCAAAAAAGGAACTTAATTTTAAAATTAAGTTCCTTATATTTTTAAGTTAACCCTGTATTCTTTTTCCACGCTTCCCTTTTCTGCCGCATTTCCTGCAGCACGGGTATTTATGACGGTCTCATTTTCACACTGTTCTTCCAGATCACGCGCCCGGAAATGATCTCCAGATTGCGACCCTTATCCGGGTTTTTGAGCTGTTTCAGAATCTTGTCCAGAGCCACCTTCGCCATGGCTCTGGTGTTGATCTCATATGTGGTGATCCGCATATCCGCAAAGCCTGGCTGCAGAAAATTATCAAACCCGGTGACCGAGATATCCTCCGGAACACGATACCCTTGTTCCTTTAGCTTCGTGATCAGCATCCCCGCCACCAGATCGCAGTTGCATGCAAACGCCTCCGGAAGCCGCCTGGGCAGTTCAAAGCCTACCTGCCCCAGGTCGTCCCGGTCCTCAATGACCCATTCCTCCGGAACCTGGACCCGGTGCTCCATCACGGATTTTTGGAAGCCGCAGTACCGATCCATGATACTGCTGGTGGCATAGATGGAACCGATAAATCCGATCTCCCGGATCCCCTGGGCGAACAACAGCTCCGTCATCTGGTACATGCCCTGAAAATTATCCGCGATCACCGCATCTTTGGCAATCTCATTGTCATAAAAATCCAGGAATACGATGGGCTTCTGCAGATATTTTTTCAGATGGCGCACATAGATCCGGCTGATCTCGCCTATGATGATCAGAGCGTCGATCCCATTGTTTTTCACGATCTGCGGCAGCTCCAGGGTTTTGCGCTCCGCATCCTTTTTTAAGACCTCGATGGTCGTATAACATTGCTTTTCCGTGGCGATCAGGGACAGTTCCTGGTACATCTTCCAGTAATAGGTGGAATACTGCGCCAGATAATTCTCCGCGATGATCACTCCAATCTTCCAGAAGCCTTCCGCCCCCTGTTCTCTTTTCTTTGCGGCGGCCTCCTGCCGATAGCCCATCTCCTCCGCGGCCTTCAGGATTTTCTCCCGCATCCCGGCACTGACGCCCTTCTGCCCGGAAAGCGCATTGTGCACCGTGACCGAGCTTACGCCCACCCTCTCCGCAATATCTACCAGACGCACCTTCCCCATGTGATCCCACCCCTTTTCTAACTTTAGTTTTCATCGAAAGCTTTTATTAAGTATATACTAAGTCTCTGAATTTTTAAAGTCGGCAATTTATATCAATTTTTAAATTTATTTTAGATATAATCCGCAAAAAAAGAGGCGGTTTTTAATTAAAAAGTATTTTTGTATTAATTTATTTTTTAATCCATACATGATTCTATGATTCGCCGCGACGGAAAAATCAGAATATGAAAAACTATCAAATGCTATCTGCAAGGTTTTAGCAATTCTCAGTCCCCATAATGATAACGGCATGACAGAATATAGATATTGTTCTCATCGATTCTGTAGATTAAGCGGTCTTTGTCATTGATCCGCCTGCTCCAATATCCAGATAAATTCCCTCTTAAGGGTTCTGGTTTTCCAATCCCTTCGTTGCCGTTTCTGGCAATATCATTGATTAACTGATTGATCTTTTTCAGAGTCTTGCGGTCCTCTGTCTGCCAATATAGATAATCTTCCCAACCAGTATCCGCAAATACTTTATTCATCATCATCTACCTCAGATAACTCATGGACGGAATATTGCCCATTCTCCAACTGTGCCTTACCCTTCATCAGCCAATCATAATTTTCTTTATTCCCCATGACATAAATATTTTCCATAAGGTTATTATAAGCTTCTTCTGATAACATAACAACATTCTTATTATTTTTTCGTGTAACGATCATAGTCTCATAATCATCTGTTACCTTATCCATATACATTTTCATATTATCACGAAGATTTGTGTAATTTACTGCTACCATGATAAAACACCTCTCTTATATAAATATGATTTTCTATACTTAGATTATAATGTACAGTTTTCTGTACGTCAAGGCTTCATTATCGATATTCTGTCAATAGATTTCAACAGGCATTAACTGACTCAACAGGATATCTGTACGGAGCCGCATATACATTTTTGCAGATCACTTAATTAAAAATTGAAATTCCGATTAAATTAAAGTAAAATGAACGTAGCTATTAAGATTGTATACCGCAAAATATGAAAGAAATCAAACAGAAACAGGGGCATTTACAATGGAGCATAGAAAAGAAGTCACCCTCGGGCAGGTTGCCGCGGAAGTAGGAGTGAGCATTGTGACCGTATCAAATGCATTGAACGGAAAAAAAGGGGTCAGCGAAGACATGCGCCGGAAGGTGAGGGAGGCCGCCGAACGCCTGGGCTATCGTTATCGTACGGCAGCAAAAACCGGAAACAGATCCTACAAGATTGGGGTTGCAGTCGCGGAGCGCCACGTGAAGGAATTTCCTTCCTTTTATATGGAAATCTACCAGAGTGCCGCTCAGGAGCTGACACTGCGGGGGAGCATGGCATTTCTGAAAGTACTCAGTGAGGAGCGGCAGGAAAAAACAGAGGAAGCCGCCCTTTTCCAGGGGGTGGACATCGACGGAATCCTGCTCATCGGAGAAACGGACAAGGGCTGTGCTGCCGAATTAAAAAGAGTCTGTCAGGTTCCGGTTGTATGTGTGGGGAGTTATGATATTTCCGAGGAGATCGATTCGATTGTGCCGGATTGCTACGGCGGCATGGAACAGGTTACGGAGCTGCTTTTGGAGGCCGGGCATACGGAACTGGCATTTGTGGGTTCGCCGGAGGAGGGGACGAATGCGGCGGACTGCTATCTGGGTTTTTGTAAAGCAATGGAGAAACGGGGGCTTGAAGCAAACATTGTAAAGCTGCCTCAGCCTGATCGGACAGAAAAGAAACAGACTGCGGCAGAGGCGGAGACTTTCCAGATTCAGCCGGATGCCTTCGGATACGATACAGCCGCAAGCGCCGATGTGCAGCCAGATGCGTATGTGTGTGACTCGGCTGCAAGTGCCGAAGTCCTGCTGGAACAGCTTCAAAAACAGAGCATCCGCGTTCCGGAGGATGTCTCGGTGGCGGGATTCGGCAAATACTTTGCGTCGCCCCAGTCCGAATGGAAGCTGACCACATATGTAATAGATGAAAAGGAGATTGCGCATCTCGGTGTCGCTGCCCTGATCGAACAGTTGGAGGGGCAGCGACAGACAGGCCGTATCCGCATCGCGGAGGGCAGATTGATTCAGGGGAACACGGTTGGAAAGGCGATATGTAAGAGCGGGGAACGGAAAGCCGGGCAATGTGATCGGACGGGAAAGGCAGGGCATACACCATGGGAAATGTAAAATTAAAGGATATTGCAGATGCTCTGCAGATCAGCACTGTCACCGTTTCCAATGCCCTGGCCGGGAAAAAAGGGGTCAGCGATGAGGTGCGGGAAGCCGTGCTTCAGACCGCAAGATCCATGGGCTATAACCTTTCCAAATATGAGAAGGGAAAGGACAGTACCAAGATCGGTGTCCTGGCTCCGGATAAATATATGGGCGTAGGTTCCTCCTTTTATTGGGCACTGTATCAGCAGGTCATCTATGCGGCATCCAAAAGCCGGAGCCTGACCATGTTTGAGATTCTGGATGAGGAAAATGAAGAAGCGAACCGATTTCCCAGGATGGTTCAGGAAAATACGATCGATGGCCTGATCGTCATCGGCTGGGTAAAGCAGGACTATATCAGAAAGCTTGTAAAGAAATATGATAAGCTCCCAATTCTCCTGTTGGACTCCCGGATACCGGATGTTTCCTGCGATGCGGTGCTGTCCCATAATTATATCGGGATGTATAAAATGACAAGGTATCTGCTGGAACGGGGACACACAGGAATTGCGTTTGCTGGTTCGATCCGGGATAATGATAATATCATGGATCGGTATTTCGGCTATCGGAAAGCGCTTTTAGAAGCCGGTATTCCCGCCCGGAAGGAATGGCGCCTGGAAGATCGGAACCTGCTGACCGGAGAAGTCCGGGTCAGGCTTCCAGAGCAGATGCCCACAGCGTTTGCCTGCAGCAGCGATCTGGCTGCGGGCAGACTGTATGACGCACTGGCAGAAAAGGGATACCGGGTGCCGGGGGACATCTCGATCGTTGGATATGATGATTATCTGTTCGGCCATCCATTCGCGGGACAACTGACAACGTATCATGTGGATCTGGAAGAAATGGCGGAAAAAGCGGTAAAGCTTCTGCTCGGAAAGATCAGGGGAGAGGAAAAAAAGTGCGTGACATGGTATGCAGACGGAAGGATCGTAGAGCGGGAGAGCGTGAAAACGTTGGAGCTGATATGATTTTCTTCTTTAAAAAGGTATGTCAGATAAAATCCATCGTGGCAGTTCAGAGAACTTACACACTTTATCTGACACTCTCGCATACGATGGTATTTAAAAGGTGCGTCGAGTCTATAAATTCATCAGACCACGCACCTTTTATTTACTCATAAAAGCAGCTCCACTCATCGCCTACTCCGCAAAAATCTTCACCTCATAAGCTCCAAGCTCCACTTCGCCCTTGATCGTCTCGCCTCCGAAGAACTCCCGCAGTTCTTTCTTCACCACCGCTTTCACGCTCTCCGATGCATAATTCAGCACGAACAGATACTTCCTGCCGTCCTTCTCCCGGACAGCCAGCTCACAGCACTCCGGCAGTTCCAGCAGTTCGCCGTAAGGCGTTCCCACTCCCAGTTTCTTCAGAAATACCTTCGCCGTATCTACCGCGAACGCGCCGCCAAAATAATAAGCCTCGCCTTTTCCATACCGGTTGCGGATCAGCGCAGGCGTGCCCGCGTAATAGCTGGACGCGTAACGTGCCAGAACCTCCGCGTGCTCTCCCGCCGACTCCAGCAGGTCATTGAACACCGCGGCCTCTATCTGGGTTCCGTCCCAGTCCACCAGCACCCTGCCGTCGTCAGGAGCCACGAAGGAATATTCCGGGATATCCGTTCCGGTAAGCATGGACGCTTTTCCCGGCAGCTTGTCCATCACGCACCGTCCGCAGAGGTCCTTGTACCCGGTCCTACAGCCCATGACCAGCTTACCGCCTTCAGACACATAGGTTTCCAGCAGCCGCATCCGCGCATCCGTCAGAATGGACGCATGGGGATAGAACAGCACTTCATACTTCCCCAGTTCCTCCCATGTGGTATCCTCCTCCAGATACACATAATCAAAAGGCGTATGTGTCAGCTGCAGTACAGTAAACAGGGACTTCTGGCTGAGCTTATCCACCCGCTCATGCCACTTGTCCTGGCGTGCATCCCAGATGTTATCATAGTCCTTCAGGATCCCCACCTTCGCCGCGTACCGCGCTCCTGCGATCTCCTTCATTCCTTCCATCTTCCGGGCGATCTCACGGATCTCCCGAAGCCTGCGGTTGTCCCGGCCGGAATAGTCCAGGATGCCGTGCCAGTACATCTCCGTCCCCACCGTGCAGGTCCGCCAGCGGAAATAGCTGACAAAATCCGCGCCGTGGGCAATACTCTGCATCGTCCAGAGCGTGATCTGCCCTGGTCTGGGCGTGGGCGCTTCCATCCGGGTAGTCCAGCCATTTGCCCCGCTCTGCTGCTCCATGATCCCGAAGATCGGTGAAATAGCCCTAGTCTCTGCCAGGTTCCGGCTCCATTTACGATCCTTGATAGGATCCTCCGGCTGATAATCGTCCAGGCAGTACGCAAAATTGGGATAGGAATCGTAAGTCATGAAATCCAGGCTTTCTTTCTGCATCGCCTGGTTGTCCAGATTACCGAAAATCCCGTTGGTCGTAATAAAATCGTCTTCCTTGCAATATTTCCGAATGATCTCAGACTGCATCCGTACAAAATGGCGGGCGCTGTCGGAGACAAATCGGTAATAATCCAGCAGATGATGGGGATTGTTGGTATTGTGGACCGTCTTCCTCGGCACATAGATCTGCTCCCAGCAGTTGTAGGTCTGGTTCCAGAAAATGGTTCCCCATGCCTGATTCAATTCCTCCACGGTTCCGTATTTATCCTGCAAAAACTTCCGAAACGCCGCGGAATCGCTTTCCGAATAAAATTCGTCCAGCTCGCAGTTCACTTCATTGTCGATCTGCCACCCGATAATGGCAGGGTGTCCGCCGTAATGGGATGCGGACTTTTCCACGATATTGCGGCACAGCTTCTGATACACAGGAGAATTGTAGTTGTAGTGCCGTCTTGCGCCGTGACGGTAGAGCAGGCCGTCCTGATCCGCGTTAAGCACCTCCGGATACTTCTCGGTCAGCCAGACCGGAGGAGTCGCCGTGGGGGTGCAGAAAATGACCTTCATGCCCTTTCTCTGCGCCAATTCCAGGAAGGAATCAAAAAATTCATAGGTATACACACCTTCCTCCGGCTCAATCTTATTCCACGCAAATTCCGCAACCCGAACCACCTCGATCCCCGCCTGCAGCATCCTCTCCAGGTCGTCCTCCCACATGGAAGAGTCCCAATGCTCCGGATAGTAGCAGGTTCCCATCACAAAGCGCTCACCGTTTATCATTTTTCTCATACTTAATCCTCCCTTTCGATTTCTTCTGTTTCCAGTATAATCGGTTTCCTTTTTCTATGCAACATCTCATTTCAGTATTATAATGCTTCGGTTATGCCACGGCTTGGAAGGTGAAAATAAATCCCCAAAAAGTTCTGCAAAGGTGTAATTAATTACAAAAAGAAAGTGCGAAAAGGTGCAAATATCTATAATTATAAGTCGTAAAAAAGTGCAGATAATTATAAAAATAAGATGTAAAAAAGTGCAGATAATATTGGAAAGGGCTTGAAATAAGATGTTGGCCGTGATATGCTACCGTTAGTATATTAGTTCAGTTTCTGGTTGAACTTTCACAGAGCATTCTCGGAAAATCAGCCGCAAAGATGGGTGCAAGGGAGTTTCCGAGAGTGCTCTCACAACATAGGAGGTGCCTTATGGAACGATTCGCTACGCAAAAACTGCTTGAATGGAACGACGACAAACGGAGGAAGCCTTTGATTGTATGGGGGGCGAGGCAAGTCGGGAAGACATACCTTGTCAGAGACATTTTTGCCGAGACTTATTATAAGGACGATTATATTTATATTGATTGCAAGATTGAGGACGAGATTCGCGAATTTTGTTCAAAAACCGCGAACGCAGAAAAAATCATCGAATACGTTTCGTTGTTCAAGGGGAAAAAGATTACTGCCCGGACTTTGCTGATATTTGACGAGGTGCAGGAATGCCCGAATATCGTGTCCGCGTTAAAATATTTTTGCCAGGATTTCCGTCAGATTCCAGTTATCGTTACCGGCTCGATGGTGCGCATTAAAATTCAGCGGGAAACCCATAAAAGGGGAGTGGCGGATAATGGCAGGTTCCTTTTCCCGGTCGGAAAGATTCATCAGATCACGGTTTATCCGATGACGTTTGACGAGTTCTTGATGAACAGTAATAAGATGTTGTACGAAGTCGTAAAAAAAGCTTACGAGGAAAGGGAACCTCTCGATTTTAAAATTCACGAGCTGGCAATGGAACAGGTATATAAGTATCTTCTCGTGGGCGGCATGCCGGAAGCGGTGGATGTTTATATAGAAGAGGGAAACCTTTTAGAATCCAGGGAAATTTTAAAGACCTTGTATGACAATTATCTTTCCGATATGGATTTGTACCAGGCCAGCAGAGAGGCGGTTTTGCGTTCCCGCGCGTTGTTTTCAAACATTTATAAGGAATTAAATAAAGAATCGAAGAATTTTTCGCCTGGTCTGATTGAAGAAAAAAGCAAGACAAGAGATTTCGCGACATCCATCCAGTGGCTTACGATGGCGCTTGTCATCAATCAGTCGTTTCAGCTGAAGGAGCGTGTCACGATGCCTCTTATGCAGGACAATGAAGGAAATTTCCGCTTGTTCCTTGGTGACATCGGCATGTTTTCGTATCAAAGTGGTATCAATGCGGCATCTTTTGTGTCAAGCGAAAGAGAGAATACCTTGTCGGGGATTTTCTTTGAAAATTTCGTGGCAGATGAATTGGCCGCGAAAGACCACAGATTGTTTTACTGGAGAGGTAAATCCTCCGCCGAACTGGAATTCATTGTGGAATCGGATAATAAGTTGTATCCGATTGACGTGAAAAAGGGCAGGGGGACGCTTCATTCCCTTGAAAAGTTTTCAAACCACAATAAATTCGAGTGCGCCATAAAGGTTTCAAAAAATAATTATGGATATGATGTGGAACAGAAGCTTCTAACCGTACCGTTTTACTTTTTTCCGTTCGTGGCAAAAGACCTTGCGGATGGGAAACGTCTTTAGACAAGTTCCCTTTTCGATTCTATCAAAACCGAACTACAGAAAGCCTGCCACTGGCAGCCTTTCTGCATACGGTGGTATCAAATATCCATGCCTCTCTTGCGGAAAACACTTCTGTCCAATATCATGACTCCACATTTTTCACATAGATTGCCCAGTTCTGTTCTCCGTCGTCCTCGATCTTCACATCCCGGAAGCTCTGGATATAGGATTTGAACTGGGAATATCCGTAATCATGGACCTTAAAATCGCCGAACCGGTTCCGGATCCGGTTTCCCAATGTCCCCAGGGAAACACCCTGTCTGCCTGCATTCTTGATCTGCTGCAGAATGTATTCCTCCAGCAGGTCCTTCCGGCTCTTGTCCTCATACAGCATCACAGAGACCTTGGTCCCGTCCTGCTTCAGCTTCAGCTTGGGGAAGGTCTCAAGAAACTTGGACAGGAGGCTGAACCCATACCGGCGCACGTCAAAATCAGGATACAGCTTCAGAAGACGGCTTCCCACCTCGCCAAGCCCGGTCTCCTTGTTATCGTTCTGATTTTCCATAATGATCTTGATCACAGCCTCTTCGATCTGATTTTTCTCCACCTCCAGGCTGCTGTGCTTCTGTTCCTTGGCGGAAGCCGCCGCTGCCGGTGCCTTTTCCGCATTTTCCATGGTACTGTCTTCCAGAAGGACTTCCAATACCGTAAAAATGTCGCAGGCCTTTCGGAAGGGGATCGGCGTCTTGTCCTCGCCCATACCGATCACCAGCTTGCCGTTTTCCCTGAGACGGCTCGCCAGCTTGGTAAAATCACTGTCGCTGGAAACCAGGCAGAATCCTTCCAGCTCACTGGTATAGAGCATGTCCATGGCGTCAATGATCATGGCGGAATCGGTCGCGTTTTTTCCGTATGTATAGCTGAACTGCTGGATCGGCGTGATGCTGTTCTGCAGCAGGACCTCCTTCCAGCTCAGGTTATACGGGCTTGTCCAGTCCCCGTAGATCCTCTTGTATGTGATATTGCCGTACTTGGACAGCTCGTCCATGATCGGCTTGATATATTTCGCAGAAACATTGTCTGCATCAATCAAAAGAGCAATTCTATCTTCTATCATCTATCATCTTCTCCTCCTACACTTTGCGCTCTTTTGTCCCTGCGCTCTTTTGCATTTCCATATCTGCTGCTTAGAATTTTTTCTCTTTCCAACACACTCCTTTCATGTCCTTCCACTGAAAGACACCATTTTCAAAAGTCATATAGCCATGCACAGACCCTTCCTTGGGGATGGATACGGAGCCTGGATTCAGATACCAGAACGTCCCCATATCTTCACATGCCGGAATATGCGTATGCCCGTTCAGCAGGATCTCTCCTGTCTTCAGCAGCGGCGGATTGTGCGGATTGAATACATGGCCATGGGTTGCAAACATGGTCTTTCCGCCGATTTCCAGAAAACAGTACTCTGCCAGGATTGGAAATTCCAGAACCATCTGATCCACCTCCGTGTCGCAGTTCCCCCTTACGCAAAGCAGCTCCTGCTTTACACCGTTGAGCATGGAGATGACATCCTTCGGTCCATATTCCCTCGGAAGATCATTGCGCGGTCCGTGATACAAAATGTCTCCTAACAGAAGCAGCCTGTCAGCACCTTCCCTCCGATATGCCCCCAGCATCTGCCGACAGTAGTACGCGGAGCCATGTATATCCGACGCGATCATCCATTTCATCGTTGTTCTTCCTTTCCATTTGTAAGCTATTGTTTGTTACTGTGAGGATGTGGACAGTAGCAGGCAATCCACGGGCAAAAAATTCCCATAACTTTCCTCTTCTAGTATAATCCAGAAACCGACTTATCGTCAAATCATTTTATTTCCGAAGCGGCTCTGTGATTCCCTTTTTTTCTGTGATGACTTTTCATGCTTCCTCTCTGCAAAAATGGGTTTGCGGCCGCGGCATCATTTCTCCCATATCCCGATTACAAGCACGGTCATATCGTCCTGGGGCGGCTCCCCGGTCCAGTTCAGCACCTGCTCCAGAATGTGGTTCGCCATTTCCTTAGGGTTGACCAGCAGAGTCCCCTGGATGATCGTCTCCAGCAGGATGTCCTGCTCACCTACCGGGAGCGCGTCCATCACCCCATCTGTCACCATGATCACGAAGTCTCCGTTGGAAAGCTGCCGTTCCACGGAGTCGATCTCAATCTGGTGTAAGACCCCGATAGGAAGGCTTGTGGAGCTTAAATGCTCTACCTTATCCTTCTGGCGGATAAACGTGGAGGAGGCTCCGGCCTTGATCAGTTCGCAGGTTCCTGTGTAAAGGTCAAATACACTCATATCTACGGTGGAATAATGGATCTCCTCCCGCCCCATGACCAGTGTGGTATTGATCATCTGGATAGCCGTCTTTTCCGGAAATCCCGCTTCCAGCAGTTCTTCCAGCAGTTCGATGACCAGCGTGCTTTCCTGGCATGCCTTTTCTCCGGAGCCCATCCCGTCGGACAGAGCCATGGCCTGCTTCCCTTTTGGGAGGTTCAGCATCATAAAATTATCCCCGGAAATCTGGCTGCAGCCCTTTCCGATTCTGGCAACCCCCTGCAGCGTATAGTAGGTCGGACCTTCCTGGCAGATGATGGTCGTATACTCCCGGCCCAGTGTCTGGGCATAGATCCCTTCCGGCACCAGGCGGCGGCCCATGACCTCGGAAACAGTCCTGACCAGCTCCTTACAGGTAATGTGGATGTCCTGCATGGCGCGGGCGGTCACATGGACCTCATATTTTCCTTCCCGGTTCATAAAAAAATTCGTGTACAATACCCGCACGCCTTTTTTCTTCAGCGCGGCTACCAGACGCTTTTCCAGCCGGTCATCAATGAACAGGCTGTCCTCCAGTTCCTTCGCCGTCACCCGGATCATGTCCGCAAAGGTGTCCATCTGGATGGCGCAGCCTTCCCTGCTCTGTGCCATCCGGTTGAGCCACATCATATTCTGTCTGGCCGCATGAAATGCCTCCAGCATCTCCCTCAGGAAACGGGGCGCCATGATGCAGCACTGCTTCAGCTTCCGTTTCGTCTCGGTATTCATTTCATTTCCATAAGAGTCCACCGCCGAGAGGATCTCATAGCCCATCTGGTAGGTATGGACAAAATTCTCCCCCCAGCACCAGGAGCATTTCTCACAGTTTTTGCAGACCTTCTCCTTGACCCATTCGAACATTCCGTCGATCTCTTCGCTTGTAAATGACTGCTTCTTTTCCCCCATCTGCAGAAATGTATGGGACAGCTGCTTCAGGGAATCCGCAAATCTTTCAATCTGTGTCACATAAGGACTGGTATGTAATACTTGTCCATCCTCCATCTATATCCCTCCTACTGGTTTTCAGTATATATACGCGCAGAACCGGCAGATCAGCCGCGCATCTCCGAATGAGGCTCCCCCGGCAGAATCCGCAGCTTTCGAATATCCGCAGGACAGCAAAAAACTCCAGGCATCTCCCTGGAGTTTCTCTTTTGTGTATATATGGATGATCTATTCCTCCGGCCGGAACAGGATCTCGTTGGGATCCACCAGCCCCAGCTTTTCCTCGGCCACATCCTTGATGTAATCATCGGTCTTTACATACTCTTTATATTCATCCACCTTCTCGGAGCGGATATTCTGCTCTTCGATCTGTGCCTTGAGCTCTGCCTCCTGCTGTTTGTAAATCTGATTCCGCGCATACAGATTCACCGAATTGACGGCCAGCATCGCCGCCATGATCCCCAGCACAGTAAAAATGATCACGATACTTCTCTTATGCTGCCGGAAGGTGGACATTCCCTTACGGTTATGCTTCCTGCCTGCAGGCATCTTTTTCTTCTGACTCATACGAATTCCCCTTGCGGCCGTGCGCATCATATCATGCCATACGGCAGATATCCGGCACCTAGTCTAGTTGCTCCCCTTGTTATCATTATTATTTTATTCGCTTTTCTTCTTTTTTTCAAGTTTATTCTTCCACTTTGTGAAGGTTTTTTTCAACAGAATTTTACAAAAAAAGGCCAGAAAATTCCCAACCGCAAGCCCTAGTATGAAGAACCATCTGACACTCCCATAAGTTGTATGATACATCTGCCGGAACAGATAGGCGCTGATTCCGATCCAATAAAAAAAATCCTCCGTGCTGACCGCTGCCGCGGAATGCGGGACCAGCTTTCTCAGCAGCAGCAGTATCTGATAGCAGGAAAATGTAACGATCCCCGACAGACCCGCGTACACAAATATCACGGCCTCTTTTCCAATTCCCAGCATCATGGTGCTGACCTACTTAAATAATTTTGCAAAAAAGCTGTCGTTCTGGTGTCCCGCCTGGCTCACACTGGAATAGGCGATACTGTCAATATTTCCCGACAAGTCCACCTCACCCTTCTCCACGCTGAGCCGGTTCACATGCAGATCCGTCCCCTTGACCATCAGCATTCCCTGTTCTGTCTCCAGCAGGATCTCGTTCAGATCAAATGAAAGCACATCCAGCACTCCGGTCACCATACTTGTCTTCCGGTTATTTAAAACCAGCTTATGCGCTTTTACAGGCTGCCGTTCCTCCATATCAGTTCCCCCTTCGTTATATATCTGTTATATATCTGTTAATCCCAGGATTTCCCCGGCGTATCCGGCTACATATACTTTTATATATATGAAGGGTTGTTTCATATTATGCCTGTCTGCATGGATTTTTTTGACGAGGCACTGTAATTTATTCATTGCCACATCCTGCTCATACAGGCGGAAAAGCTACAGGTATTTGAACAGATCCTTCGCCTCTTCTTTCTTTGTCGTGTCCTGGATATCCAGCACCTCCACCTTGACGGTTTTCGTACCGAACTGGATCTCGATCACGTCTCCCACCTTGACCTTCACGGAGGCCTTGGCCACATTGCCATTCACAAGCACACGGCCGGCGTCGCAGGCTTCGTTTGCCACGGTCCGCCTTTTGATCAGCCGGGATACTTTTAAAAATTTATCTAACCTCATCATCCGCCCTCCTATGGCGCAAAAAAGCCTGCATGATCAGATCATGCAGGCATGATACACATCCTGATTAATTTACAGCGTCCTTCAAAGCCTTGCCTGCTTTGAACTTCGGTGCCTTGCAGGCTGCAA
>CAYQBE010000105.1:0-17905 GCA_964415625.1 uncultured Clostridium sp. | reverse complement strand
GGAGAGAATTTATGTCAAACATCGAATTATTAGAAAAAACCCTCCCGGTCGCGCCATTGAAGATTGTTGCTATGGAAAGCTGCAGCGAGCTTGGACAGAAGGTGAACGACCACATCGTATCGTTTCGGAAAAATACGATCAATGAAGTCTCAGAATCCCCCTTGTATGTGAATTACCGTTCCAAAAACTATCTCGTAGACTGCTGCTGCCCCCGGTTCGGAAGCGGGGAGGGCAAAGGCATTCTCAAGGAGACCATCCGCGGCACGGATCTGTTTATCATGACAGATGTGTGCAACCACAGCCTGACCTATACGGTCAATGGTCATGCGAACCATATGTCCCCGGATGACCATTTTCAGGATTTAAAGAGGATCATCTCCGCGGCCACAGGCAAGGCGCACCGGATCACCGTCATCATGCCCTTCCTGTATGAAAGCCGCCAGCACAAACGAACCGCGCGGGAGTCCTTGGACTGCGCGCTGGCTCTGGAGGAACTGACCGCCATGGGGATTTCCAATATCATCACCTTTGATGCCCACGACCCCCGTGTCCAGAATGCCATCCCGTTAAATGGCTTTGACAGCTTCAATCCCCTTTACCAGTTCATGAAGGCGCTGTTCCGCGAGGTGCCTGACCTGACTGTAGACAAGGATCATCTGATGGTCATCAGCCCGGATGAAGGCGCCATGCACAGGGCTGTGTATTTTTCCAACATGCTTGGCGTAGATATGGGAATGTTCTACAAGCGCAGAGATTATTCCAGGATCGTAAACGGGAAAAATCCCATCGTGGCCCATGAATTTCTCGGGGATGACGTGAAGGACAAGGATGTGATCATCATCGATGATATGATCTCTTCCGGGGAAAGCATGCTGGATGTGGCAAAGCAGCTCAAGGAACGGAAGGCAAAGCGGGTCATCGCCTGCACCACCTTCGGCCTGTTTACCGATGGTTTTGAAAAGTTCGATGAATATTATGAAAACGGATATCTCAGCAAGGTCATTACCACCAACCTGACCTATCTGCCGCCGGAGGCAAAGGAGAAGCCCTATTTTATCACGGCGGACTTAAGCAAGTACCTAGCGATCATCATAGACTCCCTGAATCATGATACGCCAATCGGATCCGTCATGACGCCGACGGAGAAGATTCATGCACTTCTGGAGAGGCGGATGAAAGCCGAGTTTTAAATCGCCGTATGGTTTGATACCTATCATTTCAAAGGGGCTGTAAGGAAATGGCATTCTCGCATCATATCCTGTTGTGACCTCCAACCGGTCACGCAGCATATCGCAGCGAAATAATCATTTCCTTACAGCCCCTTTCATGAAACTGCGGCATACGCAGGCAGAATCAAGGCTCGATCATCTTTTCTTTCTCAAAGATCCACACCAGCAGCTTCCCGTGAACCGCAGCCAGCATGGAACCTCCGGCCAGCACACCCACACAAAATACCGGCGTCCACAGAAGTCCTGCCGCAATAAAGAGGACGGTCATGAACAAAAGATAGACAGACTGCGGCAGGTACTTGAACAACAGCAGGATCCCATTGCGGTATGCCAGCCCTGCCGTTGTATCCATCCTCGCGGCAATGGGAAACAGATAGACCACCAGTACGATCCATAAGCCTGACAGGACACAGACCAGCACTCTCATGCTGTCGGCAAAGCTTCCTTCCACATTTCTCCAGAACATATCGTCCAGCCAAAGTACCGATGCCGCGGCCAGAAGCGGGATCCAAAGCTTCAGGGACAGGCGCAGCTTGCTCCGGAATACCGCAAGGAAGTCCCGAAATACATATCCTTCTTCGTCCTTCATGATCCTCATCACCGTAACATGAAGCGCACAAAACGCCGCGCCCCCCGTCACCAGCGGAAGAGAAAATAAAATCCACAGGATGTTCAATTTTATCAGATTCACTGCCTTCTCTACGATCCGAAATAAT
This sequence comes from uncultured Clostridium sp., assembly GCA_964415625.1. Classification (GTDB taxonomy): domain Bacteria; phylum Bacillota; class Clostridia; order Lachnospirales; family Lachnospiraceae; genus Schaedlerella. The sequence goes on along the minus strand of CAYQBE010000105.1, from coordinate 15,960 downwards.
CTGCTCTCCATATGAAATCCTCCTGCCATGTCTTTCCCTCCGTTCTTCTATCTTAGCACTCCCTTGCCCCCATCTTTGCGGCTGAGTTTCCGTAAATGCTCCATCATCCCTTGATTCCCGTAGATGCGATGCCTTCCACATAATATTTCTGCAGGAAGATAAACATCAGCAGCATCGGAATCGCGGAGATCGTCAAAGATGCCATGATCGGCCCGTAATTGATCGGCTTCGATCCAAAGAAGGTCTGGATCGCCAGCTGTATGGTCCGCTTCTCTTCTCCCGTAACCACCAGCAAAGGCCACATAAAATCATTCCAATGCGCCACAAAATCCAGAATAAAAATGGTCGCGTACACGGTTCCCGAGATCGGCATGACCACCTGGAAAAACGTCCTGATCGGTCCGCATCCGTCAATGGATGCCGCTTCTAAGAGTTCATCCGGAATATCCAGGAAGAACTGACGGAACATATAGATACTGAAGCATTTTGCCACAAACGGCACGATCAGGGATGCCCATGAGTTGATCCAGCCCAGATCCGCCATCTCCCTGTACATGGGGAGCATGATCGCTTCCGCCGGAAATACCATCAGACTGATCACAAGTGTCAGTAAGAGGTTCTTCCCTTTGAACTCAAATTTTGCCAGCGCGTATCCGCAGATTGAATTTACCAGCAGATCCAGCAGGATGATCACCAGCACATAAAACAGACTGTTTCCTATGAATTTCCACATATTGATCCTCTGGAACACTTCTACGTAATTATTCAGGGATGCTTCCGTTGGAATAAATGTGGACAGAGAATTCAGCCCTTTAAAAATCTGTGCCTCCGGCTTCAGGGATGAGGAGATCATCCAGATCAGCGGCGATACAAATATCAATGCGATCAGCGTATTGCCAAGATAAAATGCAATATTTCCAAATGTTTTTTTCTTCGTCATAGTATTCACTCCTCTCTGGCCTATTCCGCTTTAATAATCTTCTTCATTCCAAGTGACAGGCTGATCACGATCACAAAGAACACCGCTGCCACCGCGCAGGCATATCCGAAGTTCCTCTTCTGGAAGCCCTGCTCATAGATATAATATACCAGTGTCCTGGTGGAATTCTGCGGTCCGCCCTTGGTCATAACGTAAGGCTGTGTGAAAAGCTTCATTGCCTGGATGACCGTGATCATCACAACATACTGGATCACATTTTTCAGTCCCGGAAGCGTGACATAGAAAAAGCTCGCGATCTTACCTGCTCCATCTATGGAAGCTGCCTCGTACTGCTCCGCGGAGATTCCCTGCAGCCCGGCAAGAAAGATCATCATCTGATATCCGGCACCCTGCCATGCGGACATGAATATGATCGAATTCATCGCCGTCTTCGGATCGTTCAGGAATCCGCATGGTTCCATTCCCAGATTGACCAGAAGCGCATTCAGAAGGCCGCTGTCCGGGCTTGAATTATACATCACGGTCCAGAGGATCGCAACGACTACCATAGAAGTCACCTGCGGACTGAAATACGCCGCGCGGAAGATGGATACGCCTCTTCTCCGGGAGGAGATCAGAAGCGCCAGCGCTAATGCCAGAACCGTCTGAAAAGGAACAACCAGGATCGTAAAATAAAGTGTATTCTTCACTGCGATCCAGAAGTCCTTGTCCCGGAACAGCTCCGCGAAATTGTTGAACCCGCAGAAAACGATCCGGTCGGGACGCATGATGTTATAGTCTGTGAACGCATATCGTATTGTCTGTAAAGACGGATAGATCAAAAACGCCGCCAGCAGAACCACTGCCGGAAGGATAAATATGTAAGCCGCTTTTCTCTCGCTGGCCTTATTGACTGTCTTTTGCATAGCCAATCCTCCTTTTCTTCATCAATTATCTGCATAATATTTGTTGTAATCCTTATCCATGGCCTCTGCCGCCCCATCCAGCGCCTCCTGCGGATCTACTCCGGTAAAGATATTCAGCATCGCTTCCGCAAATTCCGCCGTCAGCACACTGTAGGAAGGGGTTCTCGGTCTCGGATGCCCGGTTTCCATAAGCTGCTCCTTGAAGATCGAACGGGGATATTCATTATATTCCTCAAGCACATCGTAGCTTGAGACCCTTGTCGGAGGCTTAGAGATTGCCTGCGCATAAGTGGTCACATTTTCCTCCGAAAATAAGAATCGAATCACTTCCTTTACCGCATCCATATCCTGTACATTCTTCGTGACCGATGCCGCCCAGTCGCCGGTAGGGGATGTAGGGATCCCGTCTCCGTCCGCCACCGGGAAATACGTCACTCCCCAGTTCAGATCCGGATAGTCCTTCTCCAGTGTCGCCACCTCCCAGGAGCCTCCCAGCATGGTCGCTGCCTTCCCGTTGTGAAATTCCTTCTGGATCGGGTCTATATTGGCATATCCGTCCTGTATCAGGCTGTCCAAAAACTTTGCCGCTTCTACGCCTTCGGCGCTGTTGAGATACCCCTGCGCCGAGCTTCCGTCCTCGTTGACGAAGTCTGTTCCATTGGAGATCCAGAACTGCTCCAGTACATAGGAAAGGCCTTCTCCCTTATCCATGATGATGTTCGTTCCCACAACTCCATCTTTTGTCAGTTTTTTCGCCGCCTCATAATATTCGGACCAGGTCCACGCGTCCTCCCTGCTCTCCGGCACGTCGATACCGGCCTCATCCAGCAGATCCTTATTGTAGTACAGCGCCACGGAACTCTCGGTCGCACCCACCGCATAGATATTCCCGTCATAGGTATTCTGCTGCTTGGAGGAATCAAAGAAATCCGCCCACTCCTCCGCTGAGAAAAAATCATCCAGCGGAAGGGTCACCTCATTTGCCGCATAGATCGATACATTTGGTCCGTCCACATACAGGATATCCGGCAGGTCGTTGGATGTGATCGCCGCATTGACCTTATCCTCATAGGCGTAAGAATCCGCACGCACGATCGCCTCCCGGCGCAGCTCGATCTCACCCTCATGAGCCTGATTAAATTCCTCGATCTTGTCGATCCACCACTCCTCGATGGCCGGTTCGTCGCTGGGGCTCCATACGGTGATCACCGATTCCCCCTGCTCGTTCACGCGTTCCTTTGTCTTCCCGCATCCCGTGAAAGCACCTGATACCATCACGGCCGCGAGCAAGGCTGCAATTACTCTTTTTCTCATCTGTCTCGCTCCTTTCTTCTCTTTCCCGGACTGGTTCCCTGTCACTGGTTTGCCAGGGTCTTCCATGTCCCCCAGATTGACCTCATGCAGAAAACGTCTGCCCTCTTGATACATTCAGGTGTATCTGTATGTAATATGAAACATCCGGCATCTGATGTGTCATAAAACAACTTGGTTCCTGCCGCCTCACCGTCATTTACATAGATTTCTGCGGTACGGCGGTCTACGAATATCTCCAGCTTCTCTACCCTGTCTACATCTGCCGGAAATGCGGCATGCTCACTCTTCACTCCACATGTTTTGAGCCGAAGCCCCTTCTCATCATGGATCAGAAGCATCCTGCCCCCGCCATGTTCAGACAGGCAGATGGAAAAGGAACAATCTTCGTCAAATTCCAGCTCTGCCTTGTAGGTGTTGGGAGAAATGTCTTTCAGGCTGATCTCCTCACCCTGGCCCTGGTACAGGGTTCCTATCTTCAAGTCTTCGATTTCTTTTACCGGAGTCAGATACAGACGTTGATCCCGGATGTGCATTTCTCTGGGGAGCGTCATGCTTCCATAAGCACCGTTCTCCACCTCCTGGTGCTCTCCGTAGAAATCCGAAATCCACCCGATACTGATCCTTCTGCCCTCATGCTCGAAGCTCTGCATTGCGTAGCAGTTACTTCCGAAATCAAACCATCCTCTGTTCTCCTCTGTAAAGATACCATCTTTAAAATCTCCCACATAGTATCGGCTCATCTGATATCTGCCGAAGGGATCCTGGTGGCACATCAAAGCGCCGATGGCCAGGTATTTCCCGTCAAGCTCCATAAAATCCGGACATTCCATGCAGCGGATCCCTTCTTCCTCCTCGACCAGCAGCGAGCCGGTATATTCCCACTTCTCCATATCCTCTGATTCATACTTCAGAATTGCAGCCTTTCCCTCAAGGGCGCTGCCAAGCGCCATGACCCATCTGCCGTCCGCCCGCGTCACCTTGGGATCCCGGAAATCAGGGGATGCCCCCGCAGGCCTCTCCCCGATCACAAGCTCCTCTTTCGTAAAATGCAGCATATCACTGCTTTTCATCCTCCACTGCTGCTGCAGCATCTCTCCGCCTTCTGCCCGCGGCTCCCTGCTTCGGGTCAGATAAAAGATCACTTCATCCCCTTCCACGACCGCACACCCGGAAAATGCGCCTCCCTCCAGCTCTTCAGGATGTTCCAGGAGTTCCTCCTGGGGTTCTAGCACGACCGGAAGGTGGGTCCAGTGGATCAGATCCCGGCTTGCCGCATGTCCCCAATACATATGGGACCATTTCTGACTATGGGGATTAAACTGATAAAACATGTGGTAGTACCCCTGGAACCAGCATAACCCATTGGGATCATTGATCCAGTTCTTCCAGGGCGTAAAATGGTATGCCTCCCGGATTGGGGAATCGTACCAGTCCGATTCCTGCATCCTTATCAATCTGCCGTTCTCATCCTGCTCCAGATAGCAGATTCCTTCATCCAGGATATTCTCACATCCGCTCAGATAGCAGATTGAGACCTGGCATTCTTTACAGAAGATCTCATACTCCGTATTCTTTTTTACCGGAATCTGAATCCATTTATAACAGGCCTGCCCCGCGGGAATCTCCTGGCATTCCCCGTCTTTGGAAATCACCTGGACACTTCCTCCCGCCTGTAAAGCTTTAGCAAATATCTCCAGCCTTGTATACTTTTCCGTATTCATCTGTCTCCTCCTGCTCATATGATCTCCATACAGTTCACTGGCCAACCGGCAAACTGTAACGAATCCGTTCTATTTTATGCCTCCTTACTGCAAGCGTCCTGATTTTATCCATATATAGAACCGTTTCCATACTATTTTGTTCTGTATTTCTTGCCATATTTTTGTATTTATCCTTTATTTTTTATGTTTTATTATGGAACCCGTTCCATGTATGTGATTGTAGTATGGATCATCCGTTTTGTCAATCCCGTATTTTTGTTTTTCTCTCTCGGCAGCAAAAAAGAGGATTTTGTATTGTGCATTTTATACAAAATCCTCTTTTCCTGATTTTTACTTATCTATTTTCAACAAATCTGCTTCTTATTTTTTTTGCAATTTTACCAAAAAATCTCCTCTATACCGTTCCCCCCCGCTGTATCTCTACATCCAAAATCAACCGATTTGGAACATTTTTCCTCTGTTCCACCATATCCAGGAGGGCATTCACGGAAATCTCCGCCAATAATTCTACATTTTGCCTAATGGCTGTCAGCTGCGGATACACCATGCTGGAAGGCGCCATGGCATCAAAACCGATAATGGAGAGATCCTCCGGCACCCGGATCCCCTTTCTCTGCGCTACATTCAGGCAGGCAATCGCGGCCAGATCTCCTCCAAAGATCCCGTCAACATCCGGATGAAGCCGAAAGATTTCCTCCGCCATCTTATAATGCGCTTCCCAACTGAATACATTCCACCCCATCTCTTCCTGCAGCACGGCAACGACTCCGTTCTCTTCTAAAATCTTTCGGAATGTGCTGTACCTGTCATTTGCCATAACATTGGGGGATACTCCTGAGACAAGAAATACCTTCTTCCGGTGGGCCTCAAGCATGAGCTTAGCCGCCAGCTTCCCGCCCTTCACGTGATCACAGCCGATCAGCGGGATCCGGGATCCCAGATCGCGGTCAATGGATACGATCGGCTTTGTCTGCTTCTGGTATTCTTCTACCTCAAGGCCGTGGGATGCCGTGATGATCCCGTCCACCATGTTTCGCTCGAGCATATCCAGATATTCCTGCTCCCGCCTGCTGATGCCTACGGTGTTGCAGATCATCGTCTTATATCCCTGTTCATACAATTCCATCTCGATATGCTTGACCAGCGAAGAAAAGAACGGATGCTCCAAGTCCGGCACGATCACGCCGACGATCCCCGTTTTGTTATGGTACAGATTCCTTGCCAGTTCATTTGGCGTGTAATTGAGCTTCTTTGCCGCCTTCTCGATCTTCTTCCTTGTCTCAGGAGAGACATAGCCTGAACCGTTCAATGCCCTTGACACCGTTCCGACCCCTACTCCTGCCTCCTGCGCTACTTCTCTGATACTTGCCATCTTTACTTCCTCAGTTTACTTTTTATGATTGATTCCATTGCCGGGCAGCATTCACACCACCGCTTCGATCAGCAGTCTGTCCCCCAATACGATTTCCTTCACACCGATCTCTTTCTTTTTATTAAAATTGAAGCTGAGCATATACCCTTTCTTTAAATGGTAATAATCCAGGTAATCCGAAAGCTGCTTTTCTCCCCGTTCATGATATGCATTTCCATGCCATACTTTCATCTCGATGATACTTTGCTCTCCAAGGTAATCAATCACCAAATCCATCCGTTCCTGGTTCCTGGTTTGGGCTTCTACATAACAATTGCCGACCCCATTGATGATCGGACGTAAAAACAGCATAAAATATTTCCGTCCGGTATCCTCATAAAAAGACTCGTTCCGATCACCATATAAAAAGTCAAACACCTCTACGAATTTTTCCAGCACCCTTCTTACGTCCAAATGCCTGCCGACAATAAACTGATTTTTTTGACGCATGCCTTCCGTATAAATCTCACTGTCCTGTTCTTTAAAATCCAACAGGTATTTATTGTACAGGCGCATCTCAAAAATCCTGTTTGCCAGAAGGATCGCAGATCCCTCTGCCTTCACAAAGCCAAACATCCGCGCGTTTTGGACTGCAGTGTCATCCGGATTGTATGCAATACTCTTCCCCTGAAACAGAAGCTGCATAATCACTCGATTTAATTCCGGAAACTGCCTTAGTTTGTTCATCAAAGACTGGAACAGCGGATTGGCATCCTCCAGAAGCATTTTTACGGCGGATAAAATCCCCTCCTTTGTCCATGCATTGCCGGGAAGCCTTTCATCCATAAACATGCAGAGCCGGGACACCAGATAAGGGTAGCCGGAAGTATAATCATACAGGAGCGATGCCATCTGGGTGAGGTTCATGCCTGTATGGTGATCCGCCTCATATTCCCGAAGCATTCCTGCAATATCCTCCGCCGAAAAGTTCATGTCTACCAGGAAATCCGCCGCAATGTTCCACGGGCTGTTTTCTCTATGCTCTTCTTCCGGCCGGAGCTTTCTCTGAATATTCCTCACATCATAGACTCCGGCCAGAATCACAGAGTGAAAAGTCGAAGTTCTTCTCCGCTTTAGATAATACGCGCGGAGCTGGGAAAGGAAATCCATAAATACCTGATTATTTGTCGCCGTATCCACTTCGTCAATCATCAGGACCACCTTTTTTTTCGACTCTCTACACATCTGAGACAGAGTCCTGAACAATACGGACAATGTAATCTCCCGCGCCCCTTCTTCAGCGTATTGCTTTAATTTTTCCTTCGCTTCTCCTGATATGTGCTGCGCATATTCCAACAGTTCCCCTGAAAAGGCAGCCACAAAACTCTGTTCAGACTCAAAATCCGCATAGCTGATCGTCTGAAAATCCAGGCTGATCACTTCATAGTCCTGCTCTAAAAAGCCTGCAAGAGCCGTCAGTATGGTTGTCTTTCCGTACTGTCTGGCTCTGTTGATGGTAAAATATTTTCCGGCGTCCACCATGGACTTGATTTCGTTCAGACGTCCGGACAGGTTGACCATATAATGCAGATCAGGGTCGCAATATCCGTTTGTATTAAATTTCCTGGGCATATTTACTCACGCTTCCTTCCAAGACAAACTGCTTTCTATAGAAAGAATAACACCCGGGTTCTTTTCCTGTCAAGCGCACCTGCCAGAACAATTTCAAAAAAGCTCTGGGGCGGGCATATACGCCCATGAATCATTCAATCCGCAGCTCCACCTCCCCCGTAAAATGCTCCCCTGAAATCCCAATATAATTTCCTCCCTCCGGCAATGTCAGGGTTTCCCTGTATGTCCCGTCTGTATCGAGCAGAACAGCCGTCTCCTCACTCCCGGATTCCCAGAAAAGCTCCGCGCTCCCGGATTCGGCCTCAATTGCGCAGAATACTGTAACTTCCTTCCCATATTCCCGGTCAATCGTAGTCCCGCCGAAGAGATATTCCGTTTTGGAAAAATTGTCATAATCCGCGGTATATTCACCGGTATAACGGTCTACGCCGCATTTCCGTCTGCCCTCCAGCAGGAAATCGCTCGTCAGCCTGAAATTTCCGGCAAATTGAAGCACCTCATTGTAGCTTTCCAGGATTTCATCCTTGGAGCAGCCGCATAATCCGATGATGCACAAAAGCATACAAAAAAACAAAAGAATTTCTTTTCGTATGGACAGAACCGAAAATGCCCTGCCCTGTTTTGAACTGTCACAGATTTTTTTCATGCCGTCACCTCCCGGCCTTCGATTTTTCCCGCTGAGCCGCGCGCAGGGCAATCCCCTTTTTCCCGGAGCTCTTTTTCCCGTGTCCATGCACATCCCCCGGCGCCCTGGACGTCCCGATCAGCACTGCCGTGATCAGCAGCATGCTTCCCAGGGAAGCCGCCCCCAGCGGCACGCTGCCCTTTCCCGAGGTTCCTGAATAGGACGCCGTATCAAATCCGATCATCGTCAGCGCGGCGGAATACGGATAAATATTCCGCAAAAGTCCCTCTTTAAAAAACAGAACGCAGTATCCTGTAAGGAACGCGATGACCGAACCGACCATAAAATGTCCCGGCTTCCTGCTGCAGACCGTGATGATCGGAAGTACGACAATATAGATACAGACGGAAAGCCCGATCATCTGCGGCAGCCCTTTTGTGAACACGGAAAAATTCAGATTCGAAAGGCCGGCGCAGAATCCTACAGCCAGCGTCACCGCAAAGCTGTAAATGCCGAAGAGCACTGCCAGAAGCCCCATGGCTGCCAGCTTTCCTGTCAGAAATCTTCGATAGGAAACCGGGACAGTCAATATATTTTTCAAGGTGTCGTCCGTATATTCCCGGTTGATCAGATACCCGCCGATCAGGGTAAATAAAACCGGCATGAAGATCTGCGCGTTTCCCCAGACCGTATTCTCCACCAATGCGGGGATATCAAAATTGGCTCTTTTGAACTCTTCATTCATCACCAATTGTGAGTAAAACTGGAGAAGCGGTGAACACACCATACCCAGCAGCCCGATCAGCAGGATATGATATCTTTTCATTTTTAGAAACTCTGTTTTTATGATCGATCGCATTTCCATTTCCTCCTATATCTCTTGTTTTTGGTAGACTCTTGTCAGCAGAAGCATGCAGACCGCCGCCTCCGCCATCAGCACGGCAAAGACTGCCGGCGTGGACACGAAGTAGGGGCGAAAGCCTTCATAAAATGTTCGAAGTGTCTCCCCTCCGTCTTCTAACGAAATAAATTGATACAGCCACCGGAAGATCATGGGTACCGGAAGGAGTGTGGCTACATTTGGTCCCAGCGGCACCCTCACAAAAGCATCGCTGGTATGCGTGATATAACCCGCCATGGTGTAGGCAAACGCAATGATCACGGATATAATGTAGGATTTGTTGCACCAGACCACCAACAGCAGGCAGGGCATCTCCGCTGCCCAGAGCAGGATTCCCGTTCCCGCGGTCAGAAGGAGCTGCATTCCCAATCCGTCCATTGATGCTCCTGAGATGGCTGCCAGCAGGATTGCCGCCGCGGCTCCCGTCAGTTCATAACATACGTTGAAGAGCAGCAGCACGAAAAGCTTTGCCGCCGCCAGCCGGCCCCTGGAGACGGGAACGCACATCAGATTTTTCAAAGTGTCATAATCCTGCTCCTCAAAAAACAGATTGGCCGCTACAATGACCGACAGCGGGATCAGAACCAGAAAACCGTTCTCCTGCCGGATCACAGCCATCATATTGTCCAGGCTTTTGTCGGTCAGGACCAGGGTATACATGACGGGCACGATGAATGTGGTCATAAATGCGATATATAACATTTTTTTTCGTTTTGTTTTCATAAATTCACAGATGATCAGTTTAAGCAATTCCCTCACCCCCTGTGACCCGTTTGAAATAATCTTCCAGACTTTCCTCACAGATATGCGCCTCCCGAACCTCCAGGCCATTTTCCACAAAGGAGGTGACCACCTGGCCCACCGGAAGCTTCATGTTATGCAGCTGCAGGCTGTGGTCGTCCTGTATGGTAAAATGCCGTTCCTGAAAATGGCGTTCCAGGATCCTGGCGGCCTGAGCCGTATCGGATACGAGAAAATGCACATGCCTGCTGCTTTTTCTCTCCAGCTTTGCAAGCGTCTCCTCCTCCAGCAGCACTCCGTGGTCGATGATCCCGATATCATCCGCCAGAAGGGCGATCTCCGAAAGGATGTGGCTGGAGATCAGGATGGTCTTTCCCCGTTCGTCACAAAGGCTGCGGATAAAGGAACGGACCTCCGCGATGCCGATCGGATCCAGCCCGTTGATGGGCTCGTCAAGGATCAGAAGCTCCGGGTCATGCATGACCGCCAGGGCGATCGCCAGCCGCTGCTTCATACCAAGGGAATACTGGGAAAACAACTTTTTGTCTTTGTAGGGCAGTCCCACCAGATCCAACGCGCTTTTGATCGCCTTCCGATCCGGCACTCCCCGCAGGGTTGCAAAAACACGCAGGTTTTCCGTCGCTGTCAGGTTGGGATAAAAACCGGGAGACTCGATCAGGCTGCCGATCCGCGGCAGCAGCTTTTTTTCATTGCCCTGTAAGGGCTTCCCACAGATCATCACGGCTCCGGATGTGGGATTCGTCAGCCCCAGCAGCATCTTCATCGTGGTTGTCTTCCCGGCGCCGTTTCTCCCAAGCAGGCCGTAGATACGGCCTTTCTGCACATGGATATTGAGATCGGCGACACTTTTCTGTGTTCCGTATTGTTTGGTAAGATTTTTTGTTTCAATGATATACTTGACCATTGCAAAACCTCCTTTTTTGTCTTCTTAAAAAGCATCCCGTCCGTTTCTCAGGCGGGAAGCAGATCATCTCTGTTCTCTGACACAACTGATTCTACCATGGAAACCTTGCATAAACCTTGCGGGAACCTTGCATAAACCTTGCATTTCTACTACTCCTGCTCCGGACAGGCCAAAACCGACATTTTGACGAAATATGCAGGAGTTCCATATCTATTCACGGCAATTTTATCTGACGCTCAGTATCATTCCCAGGTACACAATAAGCTGCCGGGAAATGCCGAGTTTTCCGCAATAGATACAAGTGCTTCTTCCAAATCCGCAAAGATATCTATTTTAAAAAACAGCATTTCCCGGCAGCTCTCTGCTTTTGCTGTCTGCCAGCCTTCTGTTTTTCCTTCATCTTCCTGCCAGGGGAAAAGTCAGGGTAAATACGGTTCCCTTTCCCGCCGTGCTGTCCGCCGCGATCGTTCCGTTCATTTTTTCCGCAAGCTGGCGCGCGATGGACAGTCCCAGGCCGCTGCCCTTTTCAGACCGTCCCTTGTCGCATTTGTAAAGCCGTTCAAATATATGCTTCAGATCCTCTTTGCTGATCCCCACACCATTATCCGCCAGAAGGATTTTTATACTCCCGCCTTCCCCGGATAATGTCAGGTCTATTTTTTCCGCACGGCTGTGTGAAACCGCATTCTGCATGAGGTTGTTTAAGATCCGCATATATCCTTCCGGATCGAGGTTCACCCGGAAGGGCTGTTCCGGAATGTCCGCTTCAAAATCAATCCCCGCGTTTTCCAGTGCCGGGATCCAGTCAATCATGATATTCCGTGTCAGCTCCGTCAGGTCCACGGTCACGGCATTCATGGAAAATTCATCGGAGCCCAGCCGGAACCAGTCGAAAAGCACGTCAATATAATCCTTCAGGTCATGGGCCTTCCTGCAGGCAGTCTCGATATAGCTGTCGCGCTCCTTTCCTTCGACCACTCCCCTGTGCGCAGCATCCAGATATCCGATCAGCGTGGTAAGCGGCGTCCTGACATCGTGGGAAAGACTGGTCATCAGCTGCCTGTTTGTTTCCTCGGTCCGGCGTACTACAGAAAGCCGGTCTTCGTAAGACCGGACGATATCATTAATTGCATAGGCAAGTGGTGCCGTAAGCTCATGTGTTTCCGCCAAAATACGCCGGTTTCCGTTTCCGTTTTTTACATCCTCTAAAATGTCCGACATTTCCAGAATCTGCTTTTGGGTCCGCCGGACAGTAAAAACGGCGCCGCAGATGGAAATCACGGCAATGATAATTCCGATCACAGCAAGAGTTTCCGCAGTCAATGGTCAGACCTCCTTCTGAAAACGGTATCCAATCCCCTTTACCGTCTGTATATATCTTGGATTGCCGGGCGTTTCTTCGATCTTCTTCCGGAGGCGGCTGATGATCGCCATAATGTTGCTGTCGTCATAAACATATTCCTCTCCCCACACCTCCTCGTAGATCTGACGCTTCGTGAGGATCTTTCCCTGATTTTTCGCCAGAAACATCAGCACATCAAATTCCTTCGGCGGCAGGTCAAAATTTCCGTTTACCGAGGAAATGGAGCGGCTGTCAAAGTGGATCGCCAAACCGTCAAAATCCAACTGTACGGGCTGTCCGTCCTTTTGGTTAAAGCGGGTATACCGCCGGATCAGGGAAAGGACGCGGGCGATCAGTTCTTCCATATCAAAGGGCTTTGTCAGGTAATCGTCGGCGCCCGCGCGCAGCCCCCGGACCTTTGACGCGCTGTCGTTTTTGGAGGTCAGCATCAGGATGGGCAGACTATTTTCTTTCCGGATCTGCTCCAATGTCTCAAAGCCGTCCGAGCCTGGCATCATGACGTCCAGTATAACAAGCTGGTATTCGTTTTCTTTCAGCTTTTGCAGGCCGGACTGTCCGGAATAACCGCAGTCGGCTTCTATATTTTCCCGCAGCACGCTCTGCCGGATCAGGGCGCACAGCTCTTTGTCGTCATCTATGATTAAAATTTTGTTCATGATCTGTTTTCACCTGTTACCATTTCTGCAAATATCTGATCTGTTTCATAAAAAAGAATAGCACCTGGATTCTTTTTCTGTCAAGTTACAATTCAGCCCGTTTTAGTCACTCTGTCTATCATTTTCCGCACCCAGATTCTTGACACGTGATGCAAAACAGAGGATAATTATACTTAGGGGCATCCCCTTATGGCCATCCGACCATTTCACAAGGTATCGTTACAGGGTGCAGTCAGGAGCGAATTATAAACAATCGGGGGCAGTTCTTTACTGCCTTTCCCAGAGCAGACGGAAGAGGTATCTCATATGTATGAATCCTACGATGTATTAAAGATCAAAGAAAAATCTGGAATTGGCTCCGCGCGTCGGGAATTGGAGTTCCGCAGGGCACACAGGGAAAAGCTTCCCCTGCCCGGACTTGAAAATACAGTACTTTATATGGTACGGACCGATGACATACAGGAACGTCTGCTTTCGATCGAGCATTTATATCAGCGCCTGGACAGCCGCCGGAAGGTCAAAGAGGTCATTTTGTTGGACGCATACCATTCCGCAACCATTGAGGGTGCGCGGACAACCGTTGAAAATGTACGCCGTGCATACGAGAATCCCCGTTCGAAAGACGACAAAATGGTGGTAAATACAATCCATGCGATGAATTATGCCTATGAAACGCCCATCCGGATCCATAATATCCGGTCTTTGTGGGAAATCGTCACGAAGGATGTATGCGAAAATGCACATCTGTCGGGCGAACTGTTTCGGGACGGAATGGTCTATGTCGGGAGCAGTACAGAAATCATCCATACTCCGGCCAGACCGGAACAGATCAAAGCGGCAATGGAAAAGCTCTTTCACTTTTTTGAGGAAAATGAATATGATATCTGGCTGAGAACCGCAGTTTTCCATTTTTATTTTGCATATATCCACCCCTTCTGTGACGGAAACGGCCGCATGGTTCGGATACTGACCCAGTCCTGTCTCTAGCATTGCGGAAAGGAAAAAATAAAATATCTGCCGTTATCCAGAGCAATCAACCAAAGGCTGTCCGGATATTATCAAACGTTGAAAGAATCGGAACGTATTCTTGTGAATGGTGAAAAGTGGATCGATATTACACCTTTTTTGGATTATTTTCTTGAAATCGTAGAAGAAAGTATGATTACCTCTATGAAGGAGGATCAGCATTCCTGATAAAACTGCACGATGCGCGAATGTTAACATTGGTTGCGTGACTATATGGCATCAATAGCTTATACTTCTACTATAACATTGCATATATTCTAAAATAGTGAGGTGAGCATCATGCTGCACGAAAATCTAAAAAAACTCAGAAAGCAAAAAGGCTTTACCCAGGAGGAACTTGCCGGACAGCTTCACGTGGTCCGGCAGACAGTTTCGAAGTGGGAACAGGGCTTGTCTGTTCCGGACGCGCAGACTGTATCCCGGCTGGCTGAAATCTATGAGGTTCCTGTATCTGACCTGCTTGGCACGGTTACGATCCCGGATCACCGAGAGGATGCAATCGCGCAGGAACTGGAAAAAATTAACCGCCAGATGGCCGCCCGCAGCCGGTTGCTCCGAACTCTCTGGAATATCCTTACGGTCATTGGGATTCTGGTTATGGTCTGGGGGCTGTCTGGCGTCGGAATCGGCGCTGTGAATTACTCCGCAGCTACAGGAGACCCTGCCTACAGCACAGAAACTCTGCATATGGTTCTCTCGGGCTGTATATCCGCGGTTACAAAGGGTGTAATCCGTACAGTGATAGGGCTTGGTATTGTACTGATATCACGGTTTCTGCATAGACGCTTGAATGATTAGATCTTCTACAGTGAAAAGCCTATTGTTCGGGGGCTTTTTCACTTTTTGATACCAACGTATGCAGAAAGGCTGCCAGTGGCAGGCTTTCTGTATATCATCAGCATCCATCGACATGAGTCCTCATGTTCTCCGAAAGCCGAAGCATGGTCAAGCGGCATTATAATCCACAACTGCAATTTCTGTCAATGCAATTTTTACCCTTTCCAAAATATCTTCTATTTTTTGAAGAACAGCTCCATTAAGGTATTCTTCCCCACACTGAGTACATTTGGAGCAAGGCACATTTTTAATAATAATGAAACAGCCATTGTGTTCTGTCATATACGAAGTTGTAGATTTTTCTACATTCCCTTTACACGTAAAGCAATTCATCAGCACTTCTCCTTCCTGGTTTTTAAATCACTCTCCCATTTCTGTAAATCAGGGAAATATGCCGTTATAATCCATAAAGTAACCATATTGCTGCCAACAACAACATGTAGCTGTTTTTGTTCGAAAGACATCCCCAAAATAAGGCAGCTTGGAAATGGATAGTCATCTGGATATTGTTCTATAATTTCTCCACTTTTGATACATTCAATGATATCCTTAAGTAAAATACCTCGTTGCTCCAGACGCTTTGCGGCATGTAAAGTTATTTCTATATTATCAATTGTACATATCTTGCGCAGTTCATCAATACACAATTCCATCATAATAAACCTTTCTTTCTACTTGTTTAACTCATTCAAAGACAAACAAGCATAATGTACTACTCTCTCAAACTCAACAGATTCTAACGGGAATATGTATCGTTGTTGCACTATCATGCGAAATTACACTACTCTCAAACCCGCTACCTGCCCCGTTTCCTGCAATTTCTGTTTCACTACCATACGAAATTACACTACTCTCAAACTGCTGGACATTGTAACCAAGATTGCAGATAGTTTCACTACCATACGAAATTACACTACTCTCAAACAAAATATGTGTTTTATATGGTCAGGTAATTGTTTCACTACCATACGAAATTACACTACTCTCAAACATTCATAGTGATGATATAAAACGTAACATGGT
>CAYQBE010000104.1:0-18198 GCA_964415625.1 uncultured Clostridium sp. | reverse complement strand
TCATCCGATTGAGCCTTAGTATTCGTTCGGAAGTTCATCAATCTCATCATACCGGAATACCGGGCCGTCCTTGCACACATATTTGGAGCCGATGTTGCAGCGTCCGCACTTTCCGACTCCGCACTTCATCCGAAGCTCCAGTGTCGTATAGACCTGCTCTGTGGTAAATCCAAGCTCCTTTAAGCCTGCAAGTACAAACTTGATCATGATCGGAGGCCCGCACACAAGCGCAGTCTTGTCCGTATCAAATCCAAGCTCCTTCACATAATTGGGGACAAATCCAACATGGCCGTCCCAGCCTTCCTGCTCACGGTCGATGGTCAGGTATACATTCACGCCCTCTGCCTTCATCCAGACCTCCTGGATCTCCTTGAGCTGAACCAGATCGTCCGCAGAACGGGAACCATAGACAATATCTATCGTGCCGTAATTCGCACGGTTATCCAGCACATAATTGATCACGGAACGGAGCGGCGCAAGGCCGATACCGCCTGCAATAAACAGAAGGTTTTTGCCTTTCAGCTCCGTCTCCACCGGGAAGAAATTGCCGTAGGGCCCGCGGACTGTGATCTCATCGCCCACCTCCAGGCTGTGGAGATAATCTGTCAGGATCCCGCATTTTTTAATGCTGAACTCCTGATATTCTTTATTCGTAGGCGAAGAAGTAATGGAAAACATACCTTCGCTGATACCCGGCGCACAGACCATAGCGCACTGTCCCGGCATATGCTCAAAGAGCTTGCCGCCCTCCGGCGCGTTGACCCGGAATGTCTTTACATCCGGCGTTTCTTCCCGGATATCCGTGATCACGCCTACCTGGGGGATCAGAGTATCTAATGTATAATTCTTATGACATGTACATTCGCCCATTATTTTTCACCTCCCTGATTCTGAAATGCTTTCACGACCTTCACGATATTCAGGGCGGACGGACATTTTTCCACACAGCGTCCGCAGCCTACACAGGAGTACATCCCGTCATTGTTGGCCGGATAGTACACCAGCTTGTGCATGAACCTCTGACGGAACCGCTGCATCTGGCTGGTACGGTTGTTGCCGTGAGCCATCATCGTAAAGTCGGAGTACATACAGGAATCCCAGCATCTGTAACGGGAAACGCTGTTTCCTGCGGTATAATCCTTGATATCATAGCACTGGCAGGTGGGGCACACAAAGGTACAGGTGCCGCATGCCAGACATGGCTTGTATAATTCTTCCCAGATCGGGGAGTCAAATTTTTCCGTAAGGGCATCCCCGTTCCATCCTTCTAAGGAAAGGTTCATATAGGGCAGCTTTTCCACGATCCCGCGGATGGCTTCCTTTTCCGCTTCTACGGCCGCTTCGTCCGCGTCCGAGAGCAGCTCCTTCACTGCGGCTGTCAGCGCCTCGCCCTTTTCGGTCAGCGCTTTCCAGTAAAGATCCTCTCCCACCATCCAGACAGCGACGTCTGATGCTGGCTGTGCCGCGTCTACGCCGAATACCTTGCAGAAGCAGGTTTCCTCCGGCTCATGGCAGGCCATGGCCACAACCGTTCCATGGTCTCTCCTGGCCGCGTAGAAGGTATCAATAGGATCCGCAAGAAATACATTGTCCAGTACCTCCAGGCCCCTGACGTCGCATGCCTTCATGCCGAATACGACAAAATCCTGTTCCTTCAATGCCTCCGGCTCTACGGACATCTTCTTTCCTTCTTTTTTGACTGTGTAAAGCCCCTCGCTCTGCGGGAAAAAGGCGTCCTTTGCTGATTTCACGGTTTTCAGCGTATCCAGATCCACCTCCGCATCCTCAGTCCATGCGGCAAAATTGGTCTGTCCGGCTGTCTTGACCGGAAGATACAGTTCCCGGTTTTCCGCGATTAAATGGAATAATGCGGAAAGATCTTTTTTTGCTATCTTATACATACATTATCCCCTCTTTCCTACAATACTTGGTTCCGCGTCTCCAAACGTGTAGTTGGTAAGCGGTGCTTTTGAATCGGTATCTGCCCCTGCCTGATATTCGCCGTACAGCTCGTCAATGTCCTTGATAAACTTACGGTTGAACAGGTGGAGCGGGATGCCCTGGGGACATACGCGGCTGCATTCTCCGCAGTCCGTACATCTTCCTGCCACGTGGAAGGCACGGATGATATGGAACATCTTTTCTTCAAAGGTGTCCACATTAGCCTTCTGGGAGCTGTCGAACTTGTTGCTGTCAAATACGCACTTGCGGCAGCTGCAGGCCGGACATGCATTTCTGCAGGCATTGCAGCGGATGCATTTACTCAATTCACTCTGGAAGAAGGCAAACTTCTCCTCTGGGCTCATGGCCTCGATCCTTGCCACCTCTTCAAAACGCTCCGCATCCTTGGTCTCTTTGGATTCGCCGATCAGCTCATCGTAGACCATATGGTCCTTGCCCTTGCAGACATGGCATCTTTCCAGCATGGCATCTGCGTAAGAGCAGGTCTTTTCTCCGTAGATGGTCTGGATCTTAAGGGTCTCCGCGTCATCGGTAAGCTCCGCGCCTTCGATGCTCTCGATTCCCTTGATCCCCTGCTTTTTGATCCGTTCGATATCCAGTTTTCCTTTGCATCCCACACCTACGATATAGGCTTTTTCCCTGTCTACGCGGTGTTCCTTCAAAAGCTGGTTGAAGCTGTAGGTATCACAGGGCTTCAGACAGACAAGCGTCTTTCCTTCCAGCTTGGATGCCTCGATCATATATTTACTCAGGTTAGCTCCGCAGAATCCGTTATACACGAAATCCTCCAGAGCTTCCGCTGTCTCAAAGTAAGCCGGCTCCGGGTTATAAGGCAAGTCTCCGGCCTTCCAGCCGAGAACCCGTGCCACAGTTCCGTCTGCCAGCAGTTCTTTTGCACGGTTGATTACTTCTTGCATCTTAAATCCCCCAATCTTACGTTTTCGCCGAGAGAATAGATCTTCTCTACAAAACTGTTCATTGTCTCAGAGAACTTCACACCCTCCGCTGCTGATACCCACTCTACGCGTGTACGGCCGTTTTCCACACCGATGTAATCCAGCATGGAGAACAACAATGTCATACGTCTTCTTGCGTAGTAATTGCCGGTACTGTAATGGCAGTCTCCCGGGTGGCATCCACACATGATCACGCCGTCCGCGCCTTTCTCAAATGCCCTTAAGATGAACATCGGATTGACACGGCAGGAACAGGGAACGCGGATGATCTTTACGTCGGCAGGATAGGACAGACGGCTGCTTCCTGCCAGGTCAGCTCCTGCATAACTGCACCAGTTACAGCAGAACGCTACAATTTTCGGTTTGAATTCTTTCTTTTCTAACGACATATTGCATCCACCTCCGCTATGATCTGTCTATTCGAGAATCCCTGCAGATCCATGGCTCCGGACGGACATGCAACGGTACATGCGCCGCAGCCCTGGCAGAGCGCGTTGTTCACGACTGCTACCCGGCGTGTCTCGCGGATTCCATGGTCATTGACTTCTTTATCCTCATAGGTGATCGCACCGTATGGACACACATTCTCACAGGTGGAGCATCCGTTGCACAGCAGGACATCCGACTGCGCGGTGCACGGGTTGGTCAGCAGCTTATCCTTCGCCAGCAGCCCGATCGCTTTCACCGCCGCAGCGCCTGCCTGGGCAACCGTCTCCGGAATATCTTTTGGCCCCTGGCATACGCCGGACAGGAAGATCCCCGCTGTGGGAGATTCTACCGGACGGAGCTTTGCGTGCGCTTCTGTCAGGAAGTTGTTGGTGTCAATACTTGCGGTCAGCATGGTCGCGATCTTGCGCACATCCGGATTCGGTTCGATGGCTGTCGCAAGAACCACCATATCGGCCTCTTTCAGGATCTGTCGGTTATCCAAAAGGTCTGAGCCCTGAACCAGCAGCTTGCCGTCGGGCTGGGGAATGACCTTTCCGACCTGTCCCTTGATATAATTCACTCCATACTGCTCTACCGCTCTTCTGTAGAACTCGTCAAAGTTCTTGCCCGGTGTACGGACGTCAATATAGAACACGGTCACGTTCACATCCGGATATTTGTCACGGATCAGCATGGCGTGCTTCGCGGTGTACATACAGCAGATCTTGGAGCAGTACGGTTTTCCTCTGTCGTCGGAGCAGCGGCTTCCCACGCACTGGATAAATACGATCTCCTTGGGCGCTTTTCCGTCGGAGAGACGCTCCAAGTGTCCGTGAGTCGGTCCTGCCGCGTTCATCACACGCTCCAATTCCAGGGATGTGATAACGTCCTTGCTCTGGCTGTACGCGTACTCGTCATATTTGTCCAGGTTGATGGTGTCAAATCCGGTCGCAACCACGATCGCGCCGTACTTCTCTGTTATGATCTCGTCCTTCTGCTCGTAATCGATGGCTCCTGCCTGGCAGACCTTGGAGCAGACTCCACACTTGCCGGTCTTGAACTTGATGCACGCCTCCCGGTCGATCACCGGTACATTCGGAATGGCCTGTGCAAACGGGGTATAGATCGCGCTTCTGGTATTCAGCCCCCGGTTAAATTCGCTGGGTGCCTTCTTGGACGGGCATTTCTCCTGGCATACGCCGCAGCCCGTACATTTGTCCATATCCACGCTTCTTGCCTTCTTGCGGATATCTACCGTAAAGTCGCCTACGAACCCGCTGACCTTCTCTACCTCACTGTATGTATAGATCTTGATCTTGTCGTGGGCCGATGCTTCCACCATCTTCGGTGTCAGGATACATGCAGAGCAGTCCAGGGTGGGGAATGTCTTGTCCAGCTGGGACATCCTTCCGCCGATACTGGGCGTCTTCTCCACGATATCCACTTCATAGCCTGCGTCCGCGATATCCAGAGCGGTCTGGATTCCCGCGATACCGCCGCCGATAACGAGCGCCCTCTTGGTCACACGGCTTTCCCCTGCCTGGAGCGGCGCGTTTAGGTTCACCTTCGCGACCGCCGCACGCATCAGGATGACCGCCTTCTTCGTTCCTTCCTCCATATCCTTATGGATCCAGGAACAGTGCTCACGGATGTTGGCGATCTCTACCATATATGGATTCAATCCGGCACGCTCTGCTGCCTTTCTGAATGTGGTTTCATGCATACGCGGGGAACAGGAACATACGACAACTCCTGTCAGCCCCTTCTCATGGATGGCCGCCGCGATCTTTGCCTGTCCTGCCTCAGAACACATATACTGGTAGTCTTCGGCATGGACAACGCCCGGCTCCATCTGTGCCATCTCTACGACTTTTTTTACATCCACCGTTGCGGCGATATTGCTTCCGCAATGGCAGACAAATACTCCGATCCTCTGCACTTAAACCTCACCTCCTGTATCTTCTGAATGCACTGACTAATAACTGCTGCGGAAGTTCCGGGTCGATCAGTTCCGGAATTTCGTTCGGAGACAGGTAATCCTGATCCTTCTGACGCACTACGACCTGTCTTGCCGCATCGATCAGCTTGCCCGGTTTTACATCGCGGGGGCATCTCTCCACACATGCAAAGCAGGAAAGGCATTTCCAGAGGGACTTTGAATTCACCAGGCTCTCAATATCTTCATTGATCACATAGGATACAAACTGATGCGGTTTGATATCCATCTCGTTGTAAGACGGACAGGTTGCAGAGCATTTCCCGCATTTCATGCATTTCAACGGATTGACCCCGCTGATCTCTTTGATCAGCTCGGCCTGTTTCTTTTCAGAACTCATGACTTCTGCACCTCCTCTTTTATACCAAGAGCCTCTGCCAGCAGCTCCGTAAAGTAAACTACCGGGAGCTTCCCGCTGCTCTTGTTCAGGTTATACAGACATAACGGACAGGCCGTGATCAGCATCTCGGCGCCGAAGCCTTCTGCGCTGTCCATGATCTTCTCACACATATTTTTGGACATTTCCTTTTCCTTCAGGGAAATGTAACCGCCGCAGCACTCGTTGCGGTACGGGTAGACCACCGGCTCCGCTCCGATGGCACGGATAAAGTCCTCGATGATCTTCGGATTCTCCGGATCGTCAAAGGCCAGAAGGCTGCTCGGACGCAGAAGCAGGCACCCATAGTAAGCGCCGATCTTCTTTCCCGTCAGAGGATTAGTCACCTTTTTCTTCAGCTCGTCGAATCCAACCCTGTCACGAAGAACCTCTAAGAAATGAAGGACCTCTGTCTCGCCTGCATAAGGCTCCTCAAGCTCCATATAGTTGTTTGCCCTGGTACGGATATCCTCTACATTCTTCATGTCGTCATTGACACGCTTGATCACATGATGGCATGCGGAACACAGGGTCACAAGACTCTGTCCTTTTACCTTAGCCTCATTCAGGGCGCGGACAGAAGACAGCTTTGTCGCGATCTCGTCAGTACCAAGCGGATAGACGCCGCCGCAGCACTGCCAGTCTTCAATCTCTTCCAGTTCAAATCCCAGCGCTTTTGCGGAAGCCCTGGCATAAGCATCCAGATCCTTTGCCTTTGTTCTCAAAGTGCATCCCGGATAATAACTGTACTTCATAGTTCTCGCTATCCTTTCTTTTATTTGTTTGTCACCAATTTTCCTTGAAAATTGATGACCTGCTTGCGCATCAGCGCAATACATATTTATAATTCAATCTGGGCAATGACTGCCTTGAGCGCATCCGCGCTTGCTTTCAGTTTTGCTACCTCTTCGTCCGTCAGGGTCATCGGAACCTTGCCGTGGATCCCCTTCGGTCCCACCAGTGCAAGCGTACTCAGACAGACATCCTCAATGCCGTATTCCCCGTGCATCATGGAAGATACGGTAGATACGGATTCCGAAGCCGCCATCAGGATGCTGCATAATTTACACACACCTCTTGTAACCGCATAGAAGGTCGCTCCCTTATTTGCAATGATCTTGCCGCCGGATTTCTGAACATATGTAAGCATTGCCTCTTTATCCAGCTTCTCAAAGCCCGGCATCATCTCATAGTAGTCGTCTACATTGACGCCCGCGATCCTTGCCGCTGACCATGGAATAAAGGAGGTATCGCCATGCTCGCCGAATACATACGCATGGATATTTCTCTGTGCAACTTTGAAATGTTCGGAAAGACCGCAGCGAAGACGCGCGGAATCCAGAATTGTTCCGGAACCGATGATCTGATTTTCCGGAATCCCTGAAATCTTGGTAAATACATAGGTCATGATATCAACCGGATTGCTTACGATGATATAAAGCGCGTTCGGTGCTGCTTTTACAATCTCCGGCGTAATCTGCTTTAAGATGTCCACGTTGGTCTGGGTCAGCTCAATTCTTGTCTGTCCCGGCTTACGCGCGATTCCGGAAGTGATGATGACGATATCGGAATCTTTTGCATCCTCATACTCGCCCGCAATGATAGAAACAGGGTCTCTGAAGCAGGTTCCCTGCTCGATGTCCATCACTTCGCCCTCAACCTTTTCCTTGTTGATGTCGATCATGACGATCTCGGACGCGATGTCCTCTCCAGACAGTGTGTACGCAATTGTTGAGCCTACGCTTCCGGCTCCAATGATTGTGATTTTGCTGCTCATGTTTTTTCTCCTTTAACCTATTGTTTTTGACTGAAAGTAACCTTTCGGCGGTCAGCAAATCCTGTCGTATTTTGCTTTCGCTTCATATATAATAACACATTGACAATAAATTAACAAGCACTTTTCACTGTAAATAATATACAAATTTTTCCTGCTTTTTTGGTCAGTATTCCTTCGTCACCTCCTCCAGATCATACATCCTCTTAAACGTCTCCAAATCTTCCTCATTTTTGATCAGCATCACCTCTTCCCATTGTCCTGTATGGATATTTTTAAAGCCCGCCACCTGCTCTCCTGTACAGATGCTGCAGCGCAGGATGGGCTTCTGGTTTGCCCTGTCATATTCCTTCTTTACCGGCTGTTTTTTTCGAAACATTTTTAACATTTGTTCTGTGCCCTCCCCTTTCCCTTTGTCCTGCTTTTTAAATTATGATGCATTTGAGAGCATCATTCCTTTTTATCTGATTTTATATGGAACACTGATAAATCGGCCGTGAGTATCTATCTTATCTGATCTTTCGGAAATACTCCTCCAGGATTCCCTTAATATAATAATAGCGTCTGGCATAGGAATTTTCCACCCGGATCAGTTCAAATCCATACTTTCTGCAGACTTCCATCTTCTGCCTGTCCCGCTGCTTCACGAGAGCTTCCTCCTGGTGCTCCTTTCCGTCCAGTTCAATCGCCAGGATCGGCTGTTCCCCTCCTCCATACTCCTTTTCATAGATGACAAAATCAAATCTTCCATTGTAGAACAGCCCTTCCCCTGTATGCTCGTCCCGGAACACCTTGGCTATCTCCACTTCATTTTCCACCTTACATCTCCGCCCGTTGTTGAGGATATTTCCAAGGGCGTGATTAAGGCTGACGAGAAAGTCCTCCTCGATCTGTGCGCTGTAAGGCTTGATGCCCAATGCCCGGGAATGAACCTCATCTGCTGAGACACGGCAGAGTCCTTTGCTGCTCACATACCGGGCCAGCTCGTACATATCATCCTTGTCCTTCTCGTCATGGAGCCGCTGCAGATTCTTTGTGCTGGAAAACAGAACCAGCTTTTCCCTTGCCCGGGAGGTGGCTACGTTGATCAACTCCCGGTTGTTTTTCAGCCACCCATAGGTCTTCTCCGACATCTGGTCTGTCACCGCGGTGGAAAATAAGATGATATCCTTCTCATCGCCCTGAAACGCATGGACCGTGCCGCAGGACACATCCTGGATTCCCCGTTCCTTTAGCATCTGGCTGATACACTCCTTCTGGTTGGCAAAGGGCGTGATGATCCCGATCTTCTTATCCCGGTTTTCCATCACGTAGCGGACAATCTGTTCCGCCTCCCGGGGCGCGGCATTTTTTAATTCGGTCTCGTTGTTTTTCACATCCACATAGACAAGAGGCTGTTCCGGCTTCGCCCTGCTTTCAATTTTTAACTTACTGTTGTAATATTTCACATTGTTGAATTCAATAATAGATTTACAGCAGCGGTAGTGATGCCGCAGAAGGATCTCCTCGCTGACGGCGTCATTTGCCAGGAAGGTCTTATAAATGGAGTTATCCAGATAATCATATTCCTGCGGGATCTGATAACGCTGCTTAAGGATCTCGTTATCCTTACTGTCCAGAAGGATCACCGGGTTCAGCTGCTGGGGATCGCCCACCAGCATCAGGTTCTTTCCCCGGATAACGGGAAGCAGGGACATGGCTGTGCTACACTGGCTGGCCTCATCCATGATGGTCAGGTCAAAATGTGCCTCCGGGCTTCCCAGTCGGCTGGAGGAGATGCAGGAAGTCGCAACCACCGGAAAAATACGGAGGAACTTTTTTACATTCTCCGTCTCACTGAGATATCTGTGAAATGCCTTTACCTTTTCCTCTTCATTTTCCATCTCCAGAATCTTACGCAGGTCTTCATTTTTCGGTTCTCCCAGGCGTTTGAGATATTTGATGGAGGTAAAATTCAGGTACTGCTTGAATCCCGCTTCATCCTGATCCAACAGCGCCAATGCCTGTTCGTTGGTGATCTCTCCAATCTCCTGCAGGTTCCGGCGTATTTCTTCCAGCTGCCTGCCCTGCAGATCCGTCTGGAAGGTCAGGTGCTGTGTATTGCCGAGCAGACACTCGATGGCCTCCTGCTTCTCCCGTAGCGCCAATGTATTCTCGTATTTTTTCAAAAGCTCTGTCAGCTTCCTGGTCCGGCTGATCTTGTGGTCTTTATTTTTTTCCAGCGTCCCCTCAAAAACCGGCTTGTTTTTGATCCGCTCATACTGTTCCCGGATATCCAGGAGGGCCTGCTTTACAAGCCTTGTATTTCCCAGGCGGATCACCGGGAAGGGGATGTCTTCTCCCTGTTTGTAGGGAATGGACTTCAGCTTTTCCACCACCGTGTCAACAGGGTGGTTGTTGTAGGATGCCAGAAGCACTGTTTTCTCATTAAAAAACGCGGTGATGATGGTGTTGAGGATGGTATGTGACTTCCCAGTGCCGGGCGGACCCTGGACATAGGTAACCGGATATTTTACGGCGTTGTGGATGGCAAGGAGCTGATCCAGATTGGCACGGTGCTCCAGAAGCGCCAGCGGGTAGTCTTTTCTCCGCTGCGGCTTGCTGAGCAGCTTCCCAAAAAATGCCTTGACGGGCTGGGTCTCTTTCCCTTCCTCCAGGCTTTTGATGACCGGCTCATATTCCTTGTTCAGATCGACCTTGATGTCTCTTGCAAGGGCAATGATATAGGGACGGTCATCCACGCCCCGCTCTAACGAATTGTAATGCGTGATCCGATCCTTGATCGTCTCCTTGTGACGGACAAATTCCGCAAGCAGATCAGAATCCGCCGGATCCATATATTTTCGGATGCTTTCCTTCTCTCCGTTGACGGTAAATTCCCGGCTGATGGTGATCTCCCCGTCCGGCTTGAGGACACGGCGCTTCACATCCAGATACAGCTTCCGGTACGCAAGCACGTACAGCGCTTCCCTCTGGCTGCTCCTTCCCCTGACCAGGATGCTCAGCTCATTCATGACCAGCTGGCGGTACTGCCAGCTTTTGTGCTTCTCCGGCCGGGTGCTCTCCTCCTGGAACTGCCGGACCAGCTGCCGGAACTGATCCTTGTCCAAAGGATACTCTCCATTTTTGAAAGAACTGCCGTCCAGGTGCTCAAGCAGGGAATACTCGCACTGGTAGGGCTGGGTGTCCAAACGGTTGCAGTCGATCAGGTAATTGAGGATCTTCAGGTTCACGGTCTGCCCGAAAAGGGGTTCGTATTTTTCCGGATTCCGTTCGATGTCCTCCACAAGCTGTTCTTCGATCTTGTACGTGGAAGCCTCCACCACCGCGGCAGACAGGATGGAGTCTATATAAATGAAATCGTACCGCTCCACGGTATGCATCATCAGATGAAAGCCTTCCACACTGAGGCTGCGTTTCCTGATGTCGATCCCGTGGATGGCGATCCAGTAGTTTGTGATCTGGTCTCTCTGGTTTTTATATTCTATGCTGAGCCATTTTCCCTCATGTATTGCTTTGAAAATATTCTGAGCGATCCTGTCCATACCGTCTGCTCCCGCACTCTGCGCAAAATAAGTAAAAAAATCTGTGACTATTGTACCATGTCATGCGCGATTTGAAAATACTTTTCCTGAGCGGGTTTACACTTTTTTATACTATGTAGTACGACATGAAAATTCACAATTTTTTAATGGCATTTTTTTTACAGCTATAGTATACTATGCATATACTTAAATGATGAAAGGAGGGCATCAGATATGTATACAGCTATTGATTTATCAAAATATATCGTATCAAAGTGCATTGAAGATTGTCACCCTGTCAGCAATTTGCAGCTACAAAAAATCTTATATTACATCCAGAAAGATTTTTTGAATCGTGGTGATCGTGCTTTTTCAGATGAGATTGAAGCATGGCAGTTCGGACCTGTGGTGCCAAATGTGTATTATCACTATTGCGGATATGGCGCAATGCCAATTTCATCCGCCCATGAGAAATATGAAGTTGACGTAAAGGATAAAAAAATAATCAATACAATAGTTGAAAGCAAACGTATTTTAGATCCTTGGACAATGGTTGCAGAAACGCACAAAGCCAATGGTGCCTGGGCTCAAATATATAAAAAAGGCTTAGGCAATCATCAGGTTATTCCTGTCGATTTAATTAAGGCGGTGGGATAAACAATGGATTTGACAAAAGAATTACAACAGCGAAAAGAGTTTTGTGATATTCTTTTTGAGTTAGCAAAGTCTCAGGAACTTCTTCAAGACGCTTATTATCGTTCTAATATG
This sequence comes from uncultured Clostridium sp., assembly GCA_964415625.1. Lineage (GTDB taxonomy): Bacteria > Bacillota > Clostridia > Lachnospirales > Lachnospiraceae > Schaedlerella. The sequence continues at coordinate 6,413 of CAYQBE010000104.1, read as the reverse complement.
TATAAGCGTCTTGAATTGCTTTATGATGCAGAACCACCTGAAAATAGGTTTAGACATTTCTATACAGATATTTTTTCAGTACTTACACAAATACAGCAAAATTCTGATTTGGGTGATATCAACATTCTTGGTCAGAATTTAGATATGATAAGGAATGGTTACAACCCTAAAAACAAAGCTGCCGATGGTAAGCGTACGATAGATGTCAGCAGTGCAATAAACAAACTCTATGATCATGTCAATCTTGATATTGCGAGAATAACATATTCCGATGCTGCCGATCGACGAATATCCGGAGAATCTTCATTGGAAAATCTTCAAAGTCAGATTAATTCTTTACAAAATAAGCTTCAAAAGGCACAACGCATTAAAAAGGACTACGAAGCTACAGAAAAAAAGATTGTTGAAGTTGAAGAGAAGCTGAACAATTCTCAGAAAGAATATATAACCATTTTGGGCATTTTTGCGGCAGTTGTATTAGCATTTACTGCAGGGATTGCGTTTTCAACTTCGGTTTTGAATAATATTGCGCAAGCAAGTGTTTATAGGACCATTATTATTTCGCTTATAATCGGGCTTGTACTTATTAATGCATTATTTGGATTATTTTATTACATTAATCTATTGGTTAACAAGGAAAAAAAGTTATTTCCTTTAGCAGTATCCAATATTGTTATTGTCGTGTTATTGATTGGAACCATAATAGCATGGAATTGCGGATGGGTAGAACATCGCAATGAAAGAATTAACTTACCGTCAAAAGAACCTGTGACAACAGGAATCTAAAAATCACCTTGAAGATGAATGCTGAAGAGACCACATCTCCTGATCAGGAAAGATGTGGTCTTGTACGTTCTGGAAAATCTTCCGGATTTGATACTTTATGCGGCATCTTCCATGCGCTCATGCTGGCTTCCCGTTCATAACCGGCTCCGCGACATGGGTCTTGAAGAACTGAATCAAAGGTCCGTTCAGCAGTGCGTTGCAGATCGTGCCGATCCCGATAATGAGCCACAGATCTCCATGAGACATGAGGCAGAATACCACACCGACCACAACCACCGTAACATCACTCATGACGCGGGCATTCTGGAAAGGGATCTTACCACGGGTCACATTTTCGATGATCACCGCTACACTGTCATAAGGAGCGATCCCCATCTCCGCCACCATATAAAACGCCACGCCCATCCCCGCGAAAATGCTGCCGATGATCAGGGCCAGGATCCGAAGCGGCAGCGTCATCTCTACTTTCAGGATGTCCTGAAACAGCCAGCATATGAAGTCTGCCAGATAACCGACACAGACCATATTGACGATGGTGCCCGCCCCGATGCACTGCCTTGCATTAAAAAACACAACCACCAGTATCGCCGCATTCATGATCAGCTGCCATGTACCGAAGGTCATGTGCAGAAATCCGCTGATCCCCAGGTTCATACAGGTAAATGCATCTACGCCGAAGGCACTGAGCCGGTAGGAGCCGACGCAGATCCCGATAAACAGGATGCCGGTCACCATCATGATGCAGCGTTTGAGAAAAGTTTTGTTTTGTGTATCCATTGGAATAACCCCCTGCAAATAATTTTAGAAAAATCCGGAACAGCAGACAGGTCAATGGTCTGTTATTCCGGATCTGCCGATTTCCGTATTATATAGCCTTAAATATAAACAGTCTGGAATCAAAGTCGCCGTAGTCCGCATTCGGATCTTCCACCTGGCCGGATAACGCATCTGACGTGATCAGGCCCAGGTTCATCAGTTCATCCCCGTAATAGGACTCTCCTGTTTCCTGATTCCGGTAGCAAAGCTCCGGATCCAGACCCTGAAGACGGATCCTCGCATAGGGCAGGTTCACGCCGCAGAGCACCCGGTACCATCCGACGATTGCCTGCGTCCTGTCTTCACTGACCGCCATCCAGCAGGTGATGTTGCCCTCAAAGGGACTGGACAGGCGGTAGAACGTACCAAACTGCAGCACTTCCCTGTATTCCTTCATAAATGCGATCTGACGCTTCACCTCTTCCTGCTCCTGTTCCGTCAGATGGTTCAGGTCCAGTTCATAGCCGAAGGTACCGAAGTAAGCCACATTTGCCCGTGTGTGAAGCGGTGTCCTGCGGAATACCTGGTGGTTCGGGATAACCGATACGTGGCTTCCGATGCTGCTGACAGGGTAGCAATAGGTGGTGCCGTATTGGATCTTGAGGCGTTCGACCGCATCGGAATCATCGCTTGCCCAGCCCTGGGGCGCGTAATAAAGCATCCCCGGGTCAAACCGCCCGCCGCCGCTTGCGCAGGATTCGAAAAGCACATGCGGGAACTCAGAGGTGAGCCGCTCGTATAAGTCGTAAACGCCCAGGATATAGCGGTGGAACACCTCCCCCTGTCGGTCGGCCGGGAGCGCGGAAGAATAACATTCCGTGATGCTCCGGTTCATGTCCCATTTGATATACGAGACCTTTGCCTCCCGTAAGATCTTCGCCATCATTTCATAGATGCAGTCTACGATCTCTTTCCGTGAAAAATCAAGTACATACTGATTCCGGCCATGGGATGCCCTTCTCTGTGGCGTCTCCAGGATCCAGTCCGGATGCGCCCGGTAAAGGTCGGAATCTTTATTCACCATCTCCGGCTCGAACCAGAGGCCGAACTTCATTCCCAGGTCTTCGATGCGCTCTGCCAGCCCGGTAATGCCGTTTGCAAGACGCTCCCGATTGGCGGTCCAGTCGCCCAGTCCGGCGTGGTCGCTGCTGCGCTCCCCGAACCAGCCGTCATCCAGAACAAATAATTCCACTCCGCATTCCTTTGCCTTGGACGCGATCTCCACCAGCCGGTCCTCCGTAAAGTCAAAATACGTCGCTTCCCAGTTATTGTTCAGAATCGGCCTTGGACGGTCCCGCCAGTACCCTCTTGCCAGACGTTTCTGATAGAGCTTGTGGAAGGTCTGGCTCATACGGTTTAACCCGGCATCCGAATAGACCATCACGGCCTCCGGAGTCTGAAATTCTTCTCCGGGTTCCAGCTTCCAGTCAAAGCCATCGGGATGGATTCCCAGCATGACCCGGGTCATGTCATGGGTATCTACCTCCGCCTGTGCCAGGAAATTGCCGCTGTAGATCAGGCTGAATCCAATGGCCTCGCCCTGAGATTCATTGGTGTCCGGACGTTTCAGCACGATAAACGGATTGTGCTCATGGGAGGAATGTCCTCTTCTGCTGTCCACCGCCTGAATGCCCTGTTCCAGCCTCCGCACCTTTAAATGGCGCTCCCGTGCCCATGCGCCGGAGAACTGGAGCCATTCGTAATCGCAGTCCGGCAGATCCATGCACAGGCTCATGGCAGTCAGCAGATGTACAGCTTTGCTTCCCTGGTTGATCAGCTTCGCGCTCCGCGCCAGGATTCCGCCTCCCGCGAAAATCGTATAGAAAAGCTGCAGCGTGATCTCCGTTACCGGGTCTTTTAAAACCAGCGTCAGTGTTTCCGCCTCATTGTCTTCCTCTGTATAGGTGGCCGGAAGTCCTGCGAGCTTCGGTTTTCCCGCTGTAATCGTGTGGCTCTGATATCGGAAATCCGAAAGGCGACTGCCGTTTTCCTGGCGGATCTCCACTGCCGGGCGGCGGTAATCTGTCGTACCGTACACACCGTATTCCTGCTTTACGTGCTCCAAAGAAAATGATCTGTCTCCTTCGAATACGTAAGAGGTCATGGGGCGGTAGCCTGTTTCCAGAAGATAGGAAAAGTCTTCTTTATGATGGATCCTCTTGCCGAAATACAGCTGGCCCATCTGTTCATTGGGAAGGACCGTCATGATGTAACTGATCTCGTTGTTAAATAAATGAAAGGTACGTGTGCGTTCGCAAAATAAAATGCTCATAGAACCCTCCTCCTGGTATAATAATATAATAGCAAATTACTATGCTCTCCAGGACAGCTTCATAAGCCTGCTGTCCTGGAGATATTTTTCTTCCGAAATGCCGTATTGTCAATTCACATTCTGCTGAATTGCATGCATTTCGTTGACTTTACGCGTCACCTCTGCCATTTTTTCTCCCTTTAAGGTGTAAAATGTTTTGTAGATAAAGAAGCTCAATACAGCCAGTGCAATGGGGATCACGATCATCAGAACCCGGATACCGGTGATTGTTCCAAGGCTCTGCACCTCTGCCTTTGCATTGTAGCCTACAATCTGCAGGCCTACGCCGGTCAGCCCGCCTGCCGCTGCCATAGCCGCCTTCATCAGGAAGGTCTGCGCAGAGCAGGTCACGCTTTCATTTCTGACACCGAACTTCACTTCCCCGTAGTCGATCACATCTGCCATACAGCAGGTCGTCACACCCAGGGATAAGCCGGAACCGAAGAACATCAGTCCGCAGCACAGGATCACGGCCGCCTTGCTCTGGGGAGCGATAAATCCCATCACTCCCAGTGCGGCAAGACCCAGGATCACAAGTCCGCACGCAAGGGCATATACCTTTTCACGGCTGATCTTTTCCGCGATCTTCGGGAAGCAGATCAGGCCAAGCATTTCCGCGATAATGGCAAATCCAAAGATGGAGTACAGATATTCATTTCCGCAGACATTTTTGAAATAGTATACGGCAAAGCCTTTTGCAATCTGTGTACAAAGGTTGAAGGTCAGCAGCAGTCCGATGAACGCAAGGAGCTGGTCATTCTTTACGATCACATTCAATGCCTGTTTCAGACTGGTCTTTTCAGCCTTTGCATTCAAAGTGGATTCTTCTTTTACATTAAATACCGTAATGCCGATGGTCAGGATAAATACCACTGCGATCGCCGCTGCAAACATGGTAAAGCCCTGCTCCGCATAAAGGTTTTCATTTCCTGCCATACGGTTGAATCCGTTGATGATATACAGGCCGAAGGTGGCAACTGTAAAGCCTGCAAGGCTTGCGAAGAAACGCGGGATGACGGACACCTTTTCACGTTCATGAGGGTCGTTGGTCAGGTTCGGAAGCCAGGACCAGTAGGGTACGTCCATGATGGTATAGGTCATGCCGTACAGGATATACATCACGGAAACATAGACGTACAGGGGCGTTCCGGTCAGTCCGCAGCTGGTAAACAGGAAGATAAATACCACGGAGTTCAGCAGGGTTCCAACGATCAGCCAGATCCGGAATTTGCCGTATTTGGACCGGGTATTATCTACGATCATGCCCATCATCGGGTCATTGATTGCATCCCAGATCCGGGCTACGAAGAACAGTGCCCCGACAAATCCCGGCGCCAGGTATAAGGTGTCTGTAAAATACAGCATCAGGAAAGATCCAACCAGGTTTACGATCGCGTCTTTTCCAATCGCGCCGATTCCGAAACAGTATTTTTCTCTTGCAGAAACATGCTTGTATTGTGGTTTCTGCGTCTGTGCATTTGTGTTGCTCATAAGTTCTTCCTCCAAATTCTTTTTTAGACTCGGATTGGAGAAGCTGCGCAATTTCTTCGTTCCTTGTAAGTCTATTATATATGGAGGCCGGACAAGTAAGTAGACACATTTGTTTAGAAAAACAGTCAAAATGATGACACCGCTTTCCGCTGTTTTTGCACGCATCTGCAAAGTATTCTCGGATTACAGCAGAAGAGTCATAATTTCCCCAGGATATCCTGATTCGTCTGAAGATGTTCGTTGGCATCCTTACGGTTTTTCTTCCGGAATTGTGCAGGGGTGATCCCTCTTTTCAGCTTAAATGCTTTTCCGAAGACAAGCGGATCCCGGTATCCGCAGGACAGCGCCACCCCTCCTACCGGAAGATCCGTCAGGGATAGCAGCTCTGCCGCACGGGTGATCCGGTAATTGACCAGATAATCCTGGGGCGACATGTCCATGCTCTGCCGGAACAGCCTGTACAGATAGCTCCGGTCAATGCAGACATAATCCGCGATGTCAGACACTTTGATGCTGTTGGAATAATTGTTATGGATATACTCAAGCGCCCTGCGGATATACATATTTTCTTCATTCGCGACCGCAGACGGAACAATATCGATATCCTGTGACAGAATCGAGAAAAAAGAATACAGAAGACTCTCCAGCAAGAACTGGTTCGTTGTGCTGGAGGTATTATTTTTCAGCATGGTGATCACAATCTGCTTCAATTCCTCAGCATGGCTGCAGCGGAAGATCAGCTGATGGCTGTTCAGGCCGATGTCCTTTAGATATTCCCGGGCCTGGCTGCCGTGAAAGCCCACCCACAGATATGTCCACGGCTCCTCCTGGTCCGCCTGGTAGAAGGTCTGAACCTCCGGTTCGATCAGAAAGCCCTGGCCGGCCTGCAGTTCATCCTGGGTATCCTCTACATAATAACGGCCTTTTCCTTCCAGGATATAGTGGAGAATATAGTTGGTACGGACGGCAGGTCCAAAGCTGTGCAGCGGTTCGCATTTGGCATAGCCGC
>CAYQBE010000103.1:0-18324 GCA_964415625.1 uncultured Clostridium sp. | reverse complement strand
TGGGAGAGCGAAGTGGCAGGAAAGGCCAATGTCCTCATCTTCCCCAACCTGCATGCGGGAAATATCGGAGTCAAGCTGATCCAGATCTTCGGTCATGCCAATGCTTACGGGCCGGTGCTCCAGGGCTTTGCGCAGCCGGTCTGCGATTTTTCCAGAAGCGCGCCGGTGGACGAGATGCTTGGAAACGTGGCCATGCTGGTGATCCGCGCGGCGGCGGTCTGATGAAAAAAAAACAGGGTGAAAATATTATGAAACTAAGTAAATCAGAAAAGATAAAGATCATCATCACGATTGTCTGCATTTCCTTTATCCAAGGGCTGCAGTTCTGCGTATCCCCGGTGCTGGGACCCATCCAGGAGCATTTCCCGGAGGCCGGGGTCAGCATGGTGCAGATGCTGGTGACGGCGCCCACCCTGCTTTCCATCGTGGTCGCGCTGATCTCCGGCGCTCTGGTGATGAAGATCAGCAAGAAGAAGCTGCTGGTATTCGCGGGGCTGGTGGCCGGAGTGACGGGATTTCTTCCCTTCCTGGCGGACAGCTTCTGGCTGCTGTTTGCGTCCCGTGCCCTGTACGGCATTTCGCTGGGGCTGGCGATCGCGTTGAATACGGCGGTTGTGGCGGAATTTTTTGAAGGAGACGAACGGGTAACCGTGATGGGGATCCAGGCGGCAAGCGTGGGGGCCGGGATGGTGGTGGTGACCACGGTCGGAGGCTTCCTGGGCGGATACGGATTTGAAAAATCCTATTTGATCAACAGCATCGGATTTATTGCCATGATCCTGATCGCGCTCTGCCTGCCGGATACCGGGACAGTGAAGACCGAGCAGGGAGAGAAGCTTATGATGACGCCGAGGGTCTGGACCGTGTCCCTTCTGGGAGCGCTGGAAATGCTGTTCCTCATCACATTTTCCACCAACATTGCCATGCATCTGGGCGGAAGCCTTGCGGGCAGCACGGTGGTATCGGGAAATCTGACCGGAGTGTTCTCCGGCGCTCAGATCGTGATGGGGCTGATCCTGGGAAATGTGACGAAGGTGACCAAAAAGTATACGCTTCCGATCGCGATGCTGTGCTTTTCCGTGGGCGGGCTGTTGGTGATGCTTTTTCCGTCCAATTATGGTATGCTCATTGCAGGAGCAATCTTCTGCGGATTTTCCCAGGGGATGTTCATACCGACGGCCATGGTGGAGGTATCCAATGCGGTGAAGCCGGCGGCTACGGCCATGGCGGCGGCCTGCCTGACCTGCGGGAACTGCTTCGGACAGTTCATTTCCCCGACGGTGCTGAACACAGCCTCGAAGCTGATCTTCGGGGAAACGGCAACCTCCCATGTGTACCTGTTGGCGGTGATCGGGATGACGGTTACGGCGGCGGCAGTGATCCTGGGAAATCTTCGTTCAGGTCGGAATTAGGATCTGGCCCGATGGCTTAAAAAATGGCTGAAAAATGGACGACACCGATGCCATGAGGAGAGGAACACTGCGATAGCACGGATTTTGCGTATGGATGCGCAGGTTGGAATTTTGTACAAAAAAACCTTACAGTAAACTGGATATAGGATATGAGGTAAAGGCATGGAAAACGACAGAAAGCTGATGCAGTTTTATTTTCTTACAAGCCCGGAAAAATCGACACATTATCACCAGAATCTGGAAATCCTCTATGTGCTGAAAGGCGAAATGGAGATCCAGATCGATGATGCGTCCTACATTTTGAAAAACGGTGATTTTATTGTGGTCAATGCAAACAAAAGCCACGTCATCACCGTGACCAGGGAAATGTTCGGCGCACGGTTTGAGATTGACTTCCATCTGCTGGCGGAATACATGGGAACCATGCAGCTCATGTTCTGGTGCAATACGGCGGCGGATAAAAATGATGCCTATCAGGAGGTGCGCGGCCTGTTGGATAAGATCCTGGAGCGGTATTTTGAAAAGGATGACAGAGGGTCGCTGCATCTGCAGTCCCTTTACTATGAGACACTGCATCTGCTGACCAGCCATTTCATGGTGAAGGCGGATGATGTGCGCATCAATCTGGAAAATTCCCAGGACTGGATCCGGGTGCGCCAGATCCAGAACTATATCCAGGCAAACTATCAGGGGCAGATCAGCTTAAACGACCTGGCGGAAAAGCTGTATCTGTCCAACGCGTATCTGTCCAAATATGTAAAAAAGCACCTGGGGCTGACTTTTTTGGAATATCTGAATAATGTTCGTCTGTTCCATGCCGTGGACGAACTGCTCTATACAAATAAAAATATCACCAGGATCGCGCTGGATAACGGTTTCCCCACATCGGCGGCATTTACCAAGGCATTCCGGGATATCCACGGGGAAGCGCCCAGTGAGTACCGGAAGAAGATCCAGAGTGTGCAGTCAGAGCCGGAGCCGACCCCGGAGCAGGAGGAGAAGAACCGGCAGCGGCTCCAGGAGTATCTGAAATTAAGAGAAAACCGGCAGGAGCCGGAGGTAAAGAACTTCCATCGCTGCGAGGCTGACGCGGACATTTACAAGAGCCGGGATATGCTGTGGAATAAGGCGGTCAATGTGGGAGAAGCCTATTGTATCCTGCAGTCCGAGGTCCAGAACCAGCTTCGGGAGATCCGGAGGGAAACTGGGATGGCCTATGCAAGGATCTGGAATGTACTGGATCGGGAAAACTGTTTTGACGAGCGGGAGGGATATAACTTCCGGAAGCTGGATCTGGTGCTGGATTTTCTGGTGGATATCCGAATGAAGCCTTATATTGAGCTGGGATACAAGCCGGAGGTGTTCTTATACACACCGGAACGGTGCCTGCGGGAGGAGGAACGGGAGGACGGGATCTACCCATATGACACCTTCTGCGAGATCATCAAGGCGCTCTGCATGCATCTGGTAAACCGGTACGGCGCGGACGAGGTGGAAAGCTGGTACTTTGAATTCTGGAATGACCCACAGCTTAAGATGAACGAAGCGGACGGAGATTATTACCGCTATTTTGAAGCCATTTACCGGATCTTTAAGGACATCCTGCCGGAGGTCCGTGTGGGCGGCGCCGGGTTTATTCTCGGATATGAGACTCTGGTGGTCAAAGACATTTTTCAGATCTGGAAGGAGAGGGAGTTCCATCCGGATTTTGTGTCCTTCTGTTCCTTCCAGTATATCGCTCTGGTGGAGTCCGGAATGCGCTACGGCAGGAAGTCGATCGATGGACATTATATGAAAAATCAGGTGGCGATCCTGCGGGAAACGATGGAAGAGATTGGATTTACGGTTCCGGAGATCCATATCGACGAATGGAATTTTACGGTATCCAACCGGAACGCGCTCAACGACAGCTGCGAGCAGGGGGCTTATATTGTGAAGACCTGTATGGAAATGGCAGGCAGCGTGGACTTTATGGCCTATTGGCACGGGCTGGATATCTATTCGGAATACTATGATTCCGGTTCCATATTGAACGGGGACTCCGGCATGATCTCCAGGGACGGCATCAAGAAGCCTTCATTCTATGCGTTTCAGTTTTTAAGCAGGCTGCAGCAGTATGTCATGGCGATGGACGGCAACAGTGTGGTGACCACCAACGGCAGAGGGCGGTATGTGATCGCCAGCCATAATTATAAAAAGCTATCCTCACGGTATGTATTTACCGAGGAGGATGAGATTCAGATCGGCGAACTGGATCAGTTCCTGGAGGACATGGAGCCGCTGGAACTGAAATTTTCTCTGAAACATATGAAAAATGGAAATTACCTGGTGAAGCTCTATTATCTGAACCAGGATAACGGAAATGCGCAGGAGCTTTGGAGGAAGCTGGAATTTGCCAAAGGGCTTGCCAAGGATGAGATCGAATATCTGAAAAAGAGGGCGGTCCCCACTATGGAGATGAAGACCGTGGAGGTCACGGACGGCGTGCTGGAGCTGGAAAGCGTACTGATGGCGCAGGAAATCCGGCTTTTGGATATCCAGTACCAGTACCGGATGTAAGGGACTGTATGAATTGTCGTAAAATAACAGGCACAGACCGCACGGAATCAATTCAGATGCGGCTGTGGATCCAGGACAGTTCCGTAAGGGATCGCAGAAAGGATGAAAACAATGGAAACGTGCTGCAATAAAGGAAAAGAATTATATCCTCATCTGTTCGCACCTTTGAGGATCGGAAATATCAGGATGAAGAACCGGATCATCTGCGCGCCCACCAGCCCCAGCATGATCGACCTGAACGGACATTTTACACCGGAAATGATCGCCTATCTGGAGGAAAAGGCTGAGGGCGGCGCGGCGGTGGTGACCTATGGAGAGGCCATCATCCACTCCGCCACCGGAAAGTCCCACAACAAACAGCTGCAGCTGGACGCGTTCGGCGTGCGCCAGGGAATGACGGAGGCGGCAAGGGCTATCCACAATGCGGGGGCTTATGCCAATATCCAGCTGTCCCACGGCGGGAAATACGGCGGACTGGTCAGTGTGGGAGGGGATGTGGCAACCTGCGAGACAGCCTATGGGCCCAGCCATGAAGTGACTCCCATGGGAGAGGTGCAGGAAATGCCCCGGGAGCTGATCTATGAGATCATCGAATCTTACGGAAAGGCGGCGAAGCTGTGCAAGGAGACCGGATTTGACATGGTGCAGGTACATGCGGCCCATGGATGGCTGTTTTCCCAGTTCCTGTCCCCGGTCATGAATCAGAGGACGGATGAATTTGGCGGAAGCCTGGAAAACCGGGCCAGATTCTTCCTGCTGAGTGTGGAAGCGGTGAGAAACGCGGTGGGGTCCCAGTTCCCGATCGAGGCAAGGATCTCCGGGGACGACCTAACGGATATCGGCCTGGGGCTGGAGGACTGTATCAGGGTAGCCGAGATGATCGACGGAAAGGTAGATCTGATCAATGTATCCTGCGGAAACCACGAGGATCCGGATATGTTCTGCCGGACCCATCCGTCCGCGTTTTATCCGAGGGGAGTCAATGTGTATCTGGCGGCGGCCATTAAAAAGCATGTGAAGACTCCGGTAGCCTGCGTGGGTTCCTTAAATGACCCGGCCCAGATGGAGGAGATCATTGCCACCGGACAGGCGGACGCGGTGGAGATCGGAAGGGCTGTGCTGGCGGATCCTGATCTGCCGAAGAAGGCTTACGAAGGCCGCGCGGACGATATCACGCCCTGTCTGCGCTGCTATGAGTGCTTCGGCGCCACCGGGGAGCTGGAAATGGTGAAATGCATGGTGAATCCCACCATGGGCCAGCAGCTCGCGGCAAAACGTCCCAGGAAAAAGCCGGAGCGGAAAAAGAAGGTTCTGGTCGTGGGCGGAGGCCCGGCCGGGATGGAGGCTGCCATCACCGCGGCTGACCGGGGACACGACGTGACTCTGGCGGAAAAGGCGGATAAACTGGGCGGAAACCTGCATCCGGCGGGAGCGGCTTATTTTAAAGAGGATATCCGTAAGCTCTGCGGCGTGCTGGCGCGCAGAGTGGAGCGCGCCGGGGTGAAGGTGCTGCTGGGCACGGAAGTGACTCCGGACTATGTGAAGGAATTTGCACCGGACGCGCTGTTCGTGGCGATCGGCTCCGAGGAGCTGTGCCCGCCGATCCCGGGGCTGGATTCGGAGAAGGTCGTGATGGCGATCGACGCGGAGCTGCATCCGGAGAAGCTGGGCCAGAAGGTGGTCATCATGGGCGGCGGCCTGGTAGGAGCGGAAGCGGCTGTCGGGTTCCACCATGAGGGGAAGGAATGTACCATCGTGGAGATGAAGCCGGCCATCGCGGAAGACGTCAATTCCTTCTACCGGGGCGGACTCATGCCGGAGGTGGAAAAGGCGGCAGCGTGCTATGTGAATACAAAGGTGAAGGCCGTAGTGCCGGAAGGGGTGCTCTGCGAAAAGGACGGAGAGGAGCTGCTCCTGGAGGCGGACACGGTGGTATGCGCGCTGGGACTGAAAGCACCTTATGAGAAGGTGGACGCCCTGGCGGAGCTGGTGGACGAGTGCTACATCATCGGCGACTGCGGGAAGGTCGGAAAGATCTATGACGCGATGAATACCGGGTATTATGCGGCGGTGAGAGTGTAGCGGGGGAAGAGAAGCGGCTGGGTTGTATGGAGATAAGGAATGGGGCGAGCATCCGGTCAGGGTGTGAACAGTAAAAACTGTCATGTGGGGAGCATGGCAGTTTTTTTGTGTGTTATATAAAGAAATAGTATGCTTGACAAAAGTATAATCTTCAACTATACTATCAATTGATAGTGAACGATCTATTGGGAGGTGATTCTCATATTTCTTAGCATACAATCGAAAAAGAAGGAAGTCATTGCTTTCCTGAATGATTTAAAATCAATTTTAGGAAAAGAAGACTTTGATATAGATACAGATCTTATGTTAATCCGTAAAAAGAAATTGGGTGATGATCAGAAATTTTCTACGCCATATACACTTTTGGATCTTGACTATAATGCAGAAGATGTGGCAGAACGGCTGAAAGAACTTACAATTGAAGAATATTCGGAAACGAAGATTGATAAAAATGATTTGAATCCGCCATTATTGTTTGTATTTGGGAAAGATATCAATAAAAAACTTGTATATGTGAAATTAAAGATAAAAGGAAATCAGCAGAGACATGTTTTATGTGTGTCATTCCATTTTGCAAAAGAAAAAATGACATTTCCCTATGCATAAAACGGAATTGTGAAGGAGGTAAAATAATGGAGTCCAGCACATTGATCAGAAAAATTCATATGGATTGCCCGCTTTGTGATAAAACACATGAAGTAGAAGAGAGAAAACGTATCGCAGCCATTACATTTAAGGGGGAAGAGGTAACTTACGAGGAGCGGTTTTATTTCTGTGAAAATGCGGATGAAGAGGAAAATGAATTTGAAACCGGTGCAATGACAAATGAAAATCTTTTAAATGCGCGCAATGCATATCGTGTAAAAAAGGGCCTGCTTACATCGGGGGAGATTGTAGCGATCAGAGAAAACTATGGATTGTCTCAGGTGGATCTTGCAAGATTGCTTGGATGGGGGGAAGCCACGATTTCCCGTTACGAAAGTAAGGCAATACAGGATGAGGCATATGATACGATGCTTCGTCTGATCAAGGATAATCCGCTGCAGGCATTGGAGTTTTTAAAGAAGAATGCTGAAAAGTTTTCCGGGTTAAAGCGTCGGGAGATCAGGTCAAAAATTGTTGAGAAGCTGGATTCGTATGGAAAAGAGTTTTTAACGCGTCAAACATTTGAAGGAGAATATGCCAATTATGAAGAACCATCTGATGCCAACGGTTTTACTGTTTTGAACATTGATAAGATTGAGGCGATGATTTCCTATATTGCGGAGAATATTTCGAATCTGTTCAAGGTTAAGCTGATGAAGATGCTGTGGTATTCGGATGTACTGGCATTTGCGGAAACTGGCTTTGCTATGACCGGTATGGTATATAAGCATGAGCCTATGGGAGCGCTGCCGATCGGACATTACAGTTTGATGAACCTTGAGAGGCTTAACGTACAGGAAGAGATGAGTTATAATTACGATACAATGCTCCATGTGTATCCAACTGAGGGCATGGACTATTCTATATTGAGTGATGGAGAAAAAGCAATATTAGATAAAGTGATAAAAAAGTTCAGGAATTATAAAGCGAAGGAAATCGTGGATTATATGCATAAAGAAAAGGCGTATACGGAGACAGCAGCCGGAGAAATTATTCCATTTAGTCTGGCGAAAGAGGTCAGGCCTTTATCAACTGGACAGATAGAGAATTATTAGTTTGATTTGACGAAGATGGAAAGAGGAAGGATGTGTGCCGTATGGGAATGTTTTTATGCGGTTCCATAGCGGAGAAACACGAAAACAGGTGAGGAAAATGAATCTTAATGTATATAGCGGCATTCTTAAAAACGAGAAAAATTTCCGGTATATGATCCTGGCGAATCTGATCAGCCGCTTCGGGGACTCGGTGGACGCCATCGCATACAGTTGGATGGTATACCAGCTGACAGGCTCTACGGCGTGGCTGTCTGTCATTTTAGGGGTGAACATGGTCCCAACGGTCCTGTTCCAGCCGCTGGGAGGCGCACTGACGGAATATTTCCAGAAAAAGAGAGTCATTGTGATCTGCGATATTGCCCGGGGAGGCGTGGTATTTCTTACGGGCGCATGTATGCTTCTGGGAATTTTGAAGCCGTGGCATCTGCTGATCCTTACCTTTATAAATTCTTCCATCGAGGCGCTTCGGATTCCAAACGGGCTTGCAATCCTGCCTCAGATATTGAAGAAAGAGAATTATAAGGCTGCCATTTCCATGGATCAGGGAGTGAGGAGGACCTCAGAGCTGGTCGGGATGGGCTGTGCCGGGATCATCATAGGGGGGATTGGGATCGGCGGTGCATTGTTTGTGGATGCGGTGACATTTCTTGCGTCCGGACTGCTGCTTTCCTTTTTAAAGGTAAATGAGGAGAAACGGAAGGACGCCGGGGTTCAGCTACAGGGGTACACCAAGACATTAAAAGAAGGATTTGTGTATTTTAAAAGGAGCGAACTGGCGGTCATGGTATGTGTGATCTGTGTGGTGCAGAATCTGTGCACCCTTCCGATCGAAAATCTCCAGGCAGCCTATATCAGCGAATATCTGAGACTGGATGTGTTTGCGATGTCGGTAGGCGGTACGGCGATCACAGTGGGCATGATCCTGGGGGCTCTGTGTCTGCCTGTTGTATCGCAGAGGATTTCGGAAAAACGGCTGCTGATCCATGGCGGGATCCTGATCGGGATTCTCTATTTTCTCTATATTGTGATTGGGATGATCCCGTCGGATATGGGGAAATATATCAGCTATTTTGCCGTGGCCTTTGTATTCGGCTTTTTAAATTCCATGATCGGGGTAACTGTCCAGGTGATCTTTGTGAGCCGCGTGCCGGAAGAATTTGTGGGGAGGATCAGCGGAATCTTCAATGCGCTGGCCTGTTCCTCTCTGCCGGTGGGGTCGTTTTTACTGGCGGGATTGTCGGCGGCTTTCCCGATCGCGGAATTGTATCTGCTGACGGGGATTTTATCCATTGCGGTATTCACTCTGATCGGACGATCGAAAGGGGTACGGAAGATCGAAAAATGACATAAAAGCTTTTTATGCCAGGACAAAAAATGTGATATATTTTTTGTCCTGGCTTTTTTATGTCGAAAATGAGCGACCAAAATTGATACCGCATGAAGAGACTCACAGAGAAGCGGAAATTCTAAAAAATATGTAAACTATCATCATAGAACAAAAGAACGATGGAGGTAGAACATGAAAGTATTAGGAATTTCCTTTGGAAGAAGGAACCAGCGCAGCGATGTGATGGTGAAGGAAGCCCTGTTCGCGGCAAAGGCTGCCGGGGCGGAAGTGCAGTTTATCAATACCGTGCGTATGGATATCGGCCACTGCCGTGCCTGCGATTACTGCAGCCGTATGCGCGACAAAGGGGAGACGGAGATCCACTGCTGCATGAAGGATGATTATCACATCCTGGAAGAGGCATGTCTGGAAGCAGACGGAATCATCATCGGCGCACCGGTTTACGCGGTGGGCATCGTAGGACAGTTTAAGAACTTTGTGGATCGTTTCGGACCGTCCCATGACCGGGCGGCATTGCTCGAGGAGAACAAGAAGCGGATCAAGGCGGGCAAGCCGGAGCTGGATCCAAGATATTTCAAAGATCGCTATACAGGCTATATTTCTGTAGGCGGGGCGCAGACCCACAACTGGGTATCACTGGGGCTCCCGATGCTGGATCTGTTCAGCTTTTCCTTCTGCATGAAATGTGTAGGACATGTGGACGCGTATGACCAGGGCAGAACCGGACATCCGCTGTTTGACCCGGAGCTGATGAAAAAATGCGCAGAACTGGGTAAGGCTGTGGCGGAATCCCTCGGAAAGCCATATGACGAGGTGGACACCTGGGTTGGAGAAGAAGGCGTGTGTCCGGTATGCCATAACCCGCTGCTCAGCATGAACGGAACCACCCATGTAGAATGTCCGGTCTGCGGCATCTGGGGAGATCTGTCTGTGGACGGAGACAAGGTGAAAGTAGAGTGGTCCGAGAAGGAGATCGCGCGGGCGCGGAATACGAACATCGGAATCTATGAGCATTACAATGAGATCCAGAACATGATCAAGGTCTGTGTACCGAAGCTGGTTGCGAATAAAGAGACACTGCCGAAGATGATGGAAAAATATGAGAAGTTTGAGGAAACGATTGCGAATATGTGATCCGGATAAAAAAGAATGAGTAAAGTTATGATCAACGGATCCGGCCGGGGAGTTTTTTGATCCGGCAGAGAAAGAGATTATCATGGAGGGAACTATGAGTAATACAAATTTAAATCAATATGGCACAAAGCCATTGACTTTTGCAAATTATTTTGTGTATGGAATGGGTAACTTCGCGTCGCAGCTGTCATGGACCATGGTCAGCACATACCTGTCCATCTTCTATACAGACGTGTTCGGACTTGGCGTGGGGGCTGTCGCGATGCTGATGCTGATCGCAAAGATCTGGGACGGAATCAATGACCCGATGATGGGAACCCTGATGGAACGTACCCATACAAAATGGGGACGTTTCCGCCCATACATTTTTATCGGGGCTCCGTTTTTAGTAATCTTTACGATCCTGACATTTACCGTGCCGGGATTTGGAGGTACCGCAAAGCTGGTTTATGCTTATGTGACTTACATTTTCCTTGGTATGTCTTACACTATGACAAATGTACCTTATCTCGCACTGCCGACGGTTATGACTCGTGACCCGAAAGAGATCAATAAGCTGAATGCGGCGCAGATGATGGGTATGACGATCGGACAGATCATACTGAATCTGTTCGTGCTGAATCTGGTACTCTGGATCGGTAAGGGCGACCAGGCTGCCGGGTATCAGGGAGCCGCAACGCTTCTTGCATTTGTCGCGCTGCCGATGTTCTGGGCAGTTGCCGCATTATCAAAGGAGCAGATCACGGTAAAGAAGGAAGACCAGGGCAAGGTCAGCGAAGGCCTGAAGCTGGTATTCCGCAATAAGAACCTGTTATGTGCAATGATGTACTCCTTTTTCAATATGTTTGGTATCCTGGGACGTATTTCCGTAGCAGTATTCTTCTATATGCACTGTGTAGGAAATTATGCGCTGATCTCTGTATTTATGATGATGCAGATGGCAGTCGGAACGATCGTAATGCCGTTTGCGCCGAAGGTTTGTGAGAAGTTCGGCAGACGGAAGACCGGAATCATTTCCATGATCATTCAGGGCGCGGCTTTGATCCTGCTGTATTTCGGGCCGTCAACGAGTATTCCGTTCAACTTTTTATGTATGGTCATCTATGGAACCGGATATATTGCAGGCCCCTGCGGCGCAGGTATGATGGTGGATGCCATTGATGATTTCGATGACAAGTATGGTTACAGAAATGACGGTATGGCATTCTCTTTCCAGGGGACTGCGATCAAGATCGCGACGGCAATCGCAAACTCCGTATTCCTGCTTGTTATGGGTGCGTTCGGATATGTCGGCGGCGGAGAGATCACAGAGCATGTGCAGACCGGTATCAATCTGGCGGCAAACTTACTGCCGGGTGTCGTATTCCTCATCGGTATCATCCCATTATGGCTCTATGACCTGGATAAACCGGGATATATGGACGCAGTCAGAGAAAGACTGGTGGCAAGGGATCAGGCGAAAAAGGAAGCGGAAGGCACGGAATAAAAAAATTTTATAAGAATATGAAGCAAAGGCGTCTAAATTCAATTTGAAATCGGGGGCGTACTTAATCCCATCTGCCTCCGGAGCCTTGCCCTCAGGCTGCTAAGAAACCGTTCATTTCCGATCACGGTCAGCATGGGGCCGAAGGACAGGACCTCGATCAGCAGTTCTGTCTCCATATTCTGATGATAATAGATGAGGCATTCATAGGTGTCCTCATCTATTTTTGTGGTATTTTTTTCATAGTTCGCAAAGTGCAGCATCGCCCGTTCCAGGGCGTTGCGCCTGTTGACGATACGCAGTGTGACAGGCTCTTTATAGTAGGAATCCCGGATCAGCGCATTCAGGTCCACGGAGGAGGAAAATGTTTTGCCTGCAGGCCGGACAGACTGGATCCGGGAAAGGTTCAGAAGCTCCGGCCTCATTCCTCCTCTTTTTGTCGGCTGAAAGGCCAGAAGGCGGAACTTGTCATTTTTTACGGAATATTCCAGCCGGGCTGGAACATATTGGTGGTGTAGGCGTTTCCCGGTTGGGGAAGTGTAATCGATATCCACATACTGCCGGCTTTTCTGGGCCTGGAGCAGTGTACGGAAACAATGACGGTAGCTTTCATCCAGCCAGGGATCGCCGTCTGAGAAACGATCATAGTAGTAGAACTGTTCCGGCCGCCAGAGCGGAGGGACTTGGGAGAGCATACGCCGCAGGTCTTCCAGCTGTGCCGGATCCAGAAATAATCCGATGCGGGGATCGGACAATAACGCCTTTAAGTAAGATTTTTCCAGGGCGGAAAGGGGCGTCAGAAAGGAAGGGCTGAGTTTGGAAAGATAGAGCCCGCCGTCCTTTTCGAATAAATTCCAGGTTCCGTTTTCAATCTTGGGAATGATAGAAAGAAGGCTTTCTTCAAAGCCTTCCCGGCAGATGCGGCTGCGGATGTCCTGGATCGTAAGGGCGTTCTGGGAAGACAGCAGATGCCGCAGGACCTGATAATAACAGCTGTAGATTTCTGAAAATAAATCCATTTGACCGATCCTCCTGTTTCTGAAAATCCTTTTCTATCTGTACACTCGAAGAAATATCCTGCCGAATCTGTACGAGGATTCCTTACATTTCTATGTTATACATCCGGTACAAGTTCTGCAGATCGTGGTAAAAACGCTGCTCGACCAATTTGGCGCTGCATTCCAGGGACAGGATCCTGCCGGTAAAGGTGCGGATCCAGGGCAGCATCTCGTTGCAGTCAAAGGCCTGGGTTTCATACCGATAGACGTGCTCTGCAATCTTCGTGACCTTGCCGCCCCGCCCTTCCCGTTTCAGGCGGTCAACGATATAGCTTTCTCTGGGTTCGATCACCTGCAGAGTCATAGTTAAGGTATCCAGCCGGTGCCCTTCTCCACCCTGGAAGGACACGCCCCAGAGATTTTTGCGGTTCTGGTCCAGGTGATTCAGCAGTTCGCCGTAGTCTTCGGCAGGTTCCAGCAGTGTGACGCGCTTGACGGCATCCAGGCGGAAACAGGAGAAGCGCCTGCGCCTGCGGAGATATCCGCACAGGAAACGCCGGCCGGTCCGGGTGCTGATAAAGATCTGCAGGGGGATGCATTCTGCGGTGCTTACGGTTCCGTGGCGGGAGCTTCTCAGATCCATGCGTACCGCTTTCTGCTGATCCATGGCATCCAAAAGCTTCAGGAGGATTTCCTCTTCCAGAGTATGTACGAAGAAGCTGTGCTTCACGCGGAAGGTCTGATTTTCATGGTCAAACTGCTCTGCCAGTTCATTTCCGATAATCCCGAAGTGGCCGGCCATCTGAAAAAAGGAACAGGCATCCAGAACATTTTCATTGGCGCGAAGCCAAAGGGCAAGGGAATTGTCCAGGAAAAAAAGGACCGTTTTGCCGGATTTTGTTTTCTGGAGCAGTCCCTCCTTTTCGTAGGCGTTGCATTTCCGGCGGACGGTCTGGATATCGAAGAGGGCTTCGTAGTCTGCGAGCAGGCTGTCGGTGATCTCCTCGGCGGTGCGCGCCCGGCCATCCTGCAGCAGGTCCAGTATCAGGAAGTGCAGGACGATATCGTTGTCGGTGAAGCTCTTGGTCTTCCAGACACGGAAGAGCGGGTTGGTATCCAGGAGGCTGCTGTCGATGGCAAGGGAAATGTTGGAGCCGCCGGGGACGTGATCCTTGCGCACGTAAGGGGCAAGCCAGCTTTCCAGGCGTCTCCGCTCGTTGTCGTAGGTCCGGGGGCTTTTTTCTTTAAAATCATTTCTGGTCTTGAAGCCGTAGACGAAGAAGTCACGGACATAATCCCTGGTTTTTGGGAAGCTTTTGATCAGCTCGTGGAAGTCCGACATGGCGTGCGTCACTCCTTTCTGAGATTTCTGACAGCTTCGGGGAATGGGGCATGTAATATAGTATACTTTATGTACTCCGGAAAAATCAAGCAGGTCTCAGGAAGTTCGCAACTTTTTTGAAATGATGTTTTGGAAACTTTTTCTTATAATAGGGATTGTGCTGATGCACAGGCAGGTTATCAATTTTCTGCGAAAATTGGAAACGAAGGGAGAGAATGTGATGTTTGTAATCTGTAATGATAAAACCAGAGTTCCGGTCAAGGTCTGGCTGGAGAAGGAAGGACAGCTTGAGGAAAATTGCCTGGAACAGGCATATCATCTGTCACAGCTCCCGTTTTTACATAAATGGGTCTGTCTGATGCCAGATACCCATGCGGGAAAGGGGATGCCCATCGGAGGGGTGATCGCGGCGAAGGATGTGATCATTCCGAATGCGGTGGGAGTAGATATCGGATGCGGCATGGATTTTATCCCTACCAATATCCGTGTGGAGGAGATCCGGGAGATCCAGACAGGGAACGGCACGATGATCCAGGCGATGATCGGAAATATCATGCGGGAGATCCCGTTAAATATGGAGCGGTATCGGGAGCCACAGGAGTCCCGGGTGCTGGACCTGGCAAAGCAGGAGCTGGAGAAGTATGAGGCGGATGCAGAGCTTCTGCCTCTGATCGAGGATGGATATTATCAGGTGGGAAGCTTAGGGGGCGGCAACCATTTTATTGAACTGCAGGAGGACCAGGAAGGGTATCTGTGCATTATGATCCATTCCGGGAGCCGGCACCTGGGAAAGTCAGTGTGTGATTATTTTCATAGGAAGGCAAGGGAACTGAACCGGAGGTGGTACAGTGAGGTGAAGGAGGAATATCAGCTGGCATTTCTGCCTGTACAGACCGAAGAAGGGCAGCAGTATATCCGCTGGATGAACCTGTCCATGGACTATGCTTTTGAGAACCGGGCGCGTATGCTGGAAAAGACCTGCAGGATCGTATCGGAACTGATCGAAAAGCATACGGGGCTTACCGTAGAATTTGGGGAGGAGATCAACTGCCATCACAATTACGCGGCGCTGGAGCATCATTATCATGCAAATGTGTGGGTGCATCGGAAAGGCGCGACCAGGGTACGCAAGGGGGAAATGGCTGTGATACCGGGAGCGATGGGCTCTTACAGCTATGTAGTGGAAGGAAAAGGGAATCCGGAAACCTTCTGCAGTTCTTCCCACGGCGCGGGCAGGAATTACTCCCGGTCCGGGGCAGTGAGGGAATTTTCTGTAGAAAAGGTGATGGTGGATCTGAAAGAACAGGGTGTTGTGCTTGGAAAGCGGAAGAAAAACGATGTCGCGGAGGAGTGCAGATTTGCCTATAAGGACATCGACCAGGTGATGGCGCAGCAGATGGATATGGTGGCGCCGGTCAGAAAATTGAAGACAGTGGGCGTCGTAAAGGGATAGGTTTCATAATATAGGAAATTATTTATAACGCGCGGGTATTGGAAAATACTTCCTGCCCGGCGGTGCCTGCGGCGTGCTGTCAGGTATACCATAAATATTTCAAGATTCTTAACAGTTCCCTGACTGGAAGGTTAAGAAAGATCTGTGGTGTCGAGGGTTCGAATCCGCACCAGTGAAATGCTTTTATCCCGGATTCCGGCAGCGCCAGATCTCCTTCGGGAGCGAGATACCATGGCGCGAAATGCAGTCCAGCCTGCTGCCAGCAGGTGGGGGATACCGCAGAGGGATCGGAAGAAAGAAAAAGCCGCAGAGGATATTCCGTTTTTATATGGCTTCGAAAGGTCGCAGGATTTGTGTGTGGCTGAGAGGTTCATATAGAAATAAGGAAAATCACGGCAGCTTGGAGCTTCCTTTCGATTATCTGCTGAACCAGGCCTCCGCATCAGGCGGATGGATGAGGGATAAAAGTATTCATAACAGACCACAGGCTGATCCGTGCCCGGCCACAGGCGTTCAAAAGGATCAGAGACAGGAAATGAAGCATTGGAGGAATATGATCATGAAGTATATGATACAGGACAATCAGGCAGGATTTGTGTTGAAGAATGGAATTTTTAAGAAGATGATTCCCTCTGGGACCTGGCATTTTTCCAGGATGGCAGGGTATACGGTGGAGATTGAGGAGATGACCGGAGAACTGGACTATATGGATGTTCCGTACCAGGTGCTTTCGAAAGATCCGGCATTTCTGGATGCAACCGTACATATGGAGATTCCGGATGGCTTTGTGGGATTTCTCTATATCAATGGAAAGCTGGCGTCCTATGCCAACCGGAAGGAATATACGTTTTGGAATGTATTTGACAGCTATGAGATTCAGACGGTTTCCATGTCGGAAACGATGATCGGGCCGGAGATTACCAGGCAGATGCTTGCCCTGCTTCCGGGAAAGCTCTATACAGAAGTGAAGGTCGGGGAAGGGGAAACGGGACTGGTGTACTATGACAATATACTGCAGAAGCCGCTTTCCAGGGGAATTTACCGATTCTGGAACTATCGGTACAGCATTTCCTATCAGGTGCTGGATATGAAGCAGAAAGCATTGGATATTGTGGGACAGGAGATTTTGACGAAGGATAAGATCGGAATCCGGATGAATGTTGCCTGCATGTATCAGATCCGGGACGCCGTAGAATTTGTCTCGGTCATCTCAGATCTGAAGGGACAGCTTTATTCGGCGGTACAGCTGGCGATCCGGGAGATCGTAGGGAATTATAAGCTGGATGAGATCCTTGAGGGCAAGGAGCGGATCTCCGGCGAGATCTACGAGGCGCTGAAGGAGCGAGAAACGATGTTCTGCGTGAAGTTTCTGACGGCCGGGATCAAGGACATCATCCTGCCGGGCGAGATCAGGGCAATCATGAATTCTGTGCTCGTGGCGGAAAAGACCGCGCAGGCAAATGTGATCTCCCGAAGGGAGGAGGTGGCATCTACCAGATCGCTTCTCAACACGGCGAAGCTGATGGATGAGAACCAGACACTTTATAAGCTGAAAGAGCTGGAATACCTGGAGCGGATCTGTGAAAAGGTGGGTGAGATCTCCGTCAATGGGAATGCGGGGATCGTGGAACAGCTGGGGAGGCTGATGGGGATGGAAGCGGCGGGGCTTTTTATCTCTGAA
Source organism: uncultured Clostridium sp. (assembly GCA_964415625.1). Taxonomy (GTDB): domain Bacteria; phylum Bacillota; class Clostridia; order Lachnospirales; family Lachnospiraceae; genus Schaedlerella. Next base: position 1,132 of record CAYQBE010000103.1, on the reverse strand, counting down.
AACGGCGGGTGACTTTTGGCGTGCTATCTGGTACAATAAAAAAGGGTTTTGTGTCCTGGAATATGGATTAGTCATTGAGGATGAAATAAGGGAAGGCGGTGGATCATGGATCAAAAGCATAGCGGCCTCAGGCCCTATAATATTACGAAAAAGGAGTGGGTGCTTCATGGGAAAAACGTATTTTATGCGTCGGCAGACAGTATCAATGCGACATTGGAATACGATTTTGGCCAGGAAAGGCAATTCTCCTATCAAGGTCTGTCTTTGCCGGAATCCGTGAAGCATCTGGCAAAATTTACTTCTGATATCTGGCAGATTCATCCATTCTGTGATGGGAATGTAACACAGAGACACTTTCAGAAAGTGGCGTAACAGCGGAAAACTGCTTTGTATATTGAATTTAGTGGGGAATTAAGGGACATTTCGGCTACTAATAAAGGGATGTTCCTTTTGTAGTTTCAAAATTATTTTTTCTGACTTTTTATCTATATCGGGGAATACTATTTACAAACATAAGTTTTTTGTGTGGTCTCGGAAACTAATAGCAAAAATTGAACAAATGTTTTTTGGTTTGCTATGAAGTTTTTAAGCAGCTTGTTCCGACAGATTTAGATTTTTATACCATGCATCCAAATGAATGCATATCCCGATAATCATGGTCCAAAAGGCGTAGTGGTCATCCCTGCGGATCTTAAGATCCTGCAGATGGTAGTCATTTAAGACCCGATTATTGACCCTTTCGCAGGCAGTCCTTTCTTTATATATAGATTGATACTGCTCACTACTCCTTGGGATACTGGGATGAAACCGCAGGTCTGAGTCATCCTGTATATAGATGGTACGCCCATAGGTACTTTTTGAACACTCGGAAGCGCATGGGCATTCTCTCCCAGTGCTCAAGCAGACGATAGGTGGGGAGATTGTCATGGGCGGAATTCAGGCAGAGGTTCGTGGGCGTGATGCCGAACCCATGTGCGCCAAAAGCGTCTATTGCATACAGAAAGTTAATGCTGTCATGGCGTTTGGCGCTGGTAAAGTTCATCAGGATGGGAAGTTCTATTTTTAAGTCAGAGTTCCGGCCGCACATTTCAGCCGGTTTGTCAAGAGGAAAATGAAAAAAATATCATTTTTT
>CAYQBE010000102.1:0-18412 GCA_964415625.1 uncultured Clostridium sp. | reverse complement strand
CCATCAGTTCATTCTTTCTTTCGATCAGCTCCTGCTTGCGCTCCATCAAAAAATCAAGACGGCCCTGCATCTGATTCTCCGGAGTAATCTGTACCTTGTCGCTCCTTCGCTCCGGTCCGTCCTTCCCTTTTACCGACTGTGTTTCCCGCATGGCCTTCCGGTTCATGGAATGGGCCGCCATCTGCACCTTGTTCCAGGTGCTGCCTCTTTTCATTCCGCCTGCCTGTATATTCAGATACATACTTTTCCCCTTTCCGGATATCATGCACATCATAGTGTGGATCCATTCGAACTGTGACAGCTATAATACGACTTTACTTACTTATAATATCTATCGTCAGGACCAAGGGATCTGTTAAGAACATAAAAGGAATCTGCCACAGCATTTCCCTGTGGAACCGTGAATCTTAAAACCCGGCCGAAAATAGTGTAAAAATAGTGTAATTTTAATGGATTTTTTACTGGGAACAGGATATAATATTCATATTCTGATAGGAGGTAGACTGAATGATCAAGGTTACGCTTACAAATGAGATTTTAAAAAAAATATCTGCAATTGATGAAAACCGTTTTTCCCTCAGCACAATTAAACTGCCGCCTGCCGCAAAAAACAGATTAAGAAAAATTTCCAGAAAAAAAAGCTCATACGCATCCAATAAGATCGAAGGAAACCCTCTCACGGAGGCTCAGGCAAATGAAGCAATTGACAAGGATCCTCATAAGCATTTTTTGAAACCGGAACAGGAGATCCGCAATTATTTTCTGGCTCTCGAACTGCTGGAAGAAAAGCGAAAGCACCGTGAACTATTTTCTAAAGAAATGATTCTTGAAGTTCAGTCAATTGTAGAAAAGGGAGCTTCAAGAGAAAAAATAGGTTTACGTGGTCCCATGCCTCCTGGTGTTTTATTTGCAGTCTATGACTCCGAAACCGGAGTTCCTGAGTATATTCCGCCGGAATATACAGATATCCCCGGATTATTGGATGAGCTGGTCGAATACGTTAATACTACAGATGATCATCCGCTTATCATTGCTGCTGTTGTTCATTACCAGTTGGTTACGATCCACCCGTTTGAAGACGGGAATGGAAGAACCGCCCGTTTAATGTCCGGATATATCCTGGATTATCATGGATATGGATTCCATGGAATTGGATCCTTGGAAGAATATTTTGCATATGAACCTGACGAATATTATCGGTCTCTGCAAATGGGACTGCCTGCATTATACTACTCCGGACGTGAAAATCCTCCACATCCGGAAATCTGGATCCACTATTTTTTGAGAATGGTGGAATTATATTCAGGAAAAGTGTGCGAATTGTCGCAGGCTGCTGAAAAAGACAATCTGGCAGGAAGCCTTTCCTATTTGAATGCAAAAGAAAAAGAACTTTTATCAATCCTGCTCAAAAAGCATATGTATGAATTTACACCGATTGAGGTAAGCAAAATATTGGGGGTAACAAACAAAACAATTATCAACAGATGTGTAAGGCTTTCAAATAATGGTTTTCTGATTCCCGTCATTGTAAATACGCGGATCCGTACCTATCGGCTGAGTGAATTTGCCCGGTCAAATGAAAAGAAGCTTTTGAAAGAACTGCTTTCATAATTTTCCAGGCCGAACAGTACATTTTCCGTTTATCCACGTGAGGAATCGTGCCGCTACGCGGCTGCGGCCGACGCGATACTCACAGTCGATTTCAACGGCCGTGAGTATCACGATACCAAACGGTACGGCATTTTTCATTTTCTCCGTGCCAGCAGCCACGCCATGACATGGACTGCCTGCTGAAATCCGCCCTGGCTGATCAGCTCCTCGATCTCGTCCGGAGTATATTTTCTGACATTCAGAAATTCCGTCTCATCCAGCTTCTGCTCCCCGGACTTCCGGCAGTTTTCCGCCAGAAAGATATAGGCGTAATTGTCCGCAAGCGTGGCATTGGAGGGTATGGTGAGCAGGTGCTTCCAATGGTCCGATACATAACCGGTCTCCTCCCGCAGCTCCCTTTTTGCCGCCGCCAGCGCATCTTCCGACAGGCCGGGATTCCGGTCGGAACCATACTCCCGGCCATCCTTTCGCTCAATCCCCCCTGCCGGAAATTCCGTCGTCACTTTCCCGATTCCCTGACGGAACTGCCTGACGCACAGGTATCTTCCTTCTTCATCCGATGCCGCGATGACCACATAATCCCTGCGGCTGTAGCTGTAATACGGCTCAAATACGGTTCCGTCCGGAAACCGGTAGGCGGATTTTCGGAAATCGATCCATTCGTCCTGCACGATATGCTCCGTGCTGACCTCCTCCCATGCCAGATTTTCCCCGCCGTCCAGATCTGCCGTCTCTGGATCTTCTGATCGATTTTGCTGATCTGGCACCTCCGGATCATCTGATATATTTTGCAGTTCTTCTGATTCTGGGTTTTTATCCATATTTGGAAAATCTTCCGGCTGTTCCATTTCCTTTTCCATGCCCTCGTATGCAAAACCATGGCTCTCACACCAGTCTCTTGCGATCTGGCGGTACTGTTCCTCCTGGAAGCTGTACCAGTCTTCTTCGATGTCATATCTGCAGATGGCATCCTTAAATCTGCGGAAAGCTCCTTTTCCCCGGATCGCACTTTCCAGTGAATCCTGCATCCTGCCTTCTGGAAGGCTCCAGACAAAGTTCTCCATGATGTCATATTCATGAATCTCAAATTTGGAAGGCAGTCCGAAAAATCTCTCGTTCCATCCTTCCTCGATCAGATCCGCCAGCTCCTGGTCTTCCTCATCATATTCTCCCATAAAACCGGACTCCGGAAGGCTGACCACTTCCATCTCCTCGATATCCAGATATTGATTCCATTCATCATCTGCCATTTCTATGGCATCAGCGATCAGGTCTAACGGGACAAACACTCTATTCTGCTGATTTTTTTTATTCATAACTTCCTGCACCTTTTCCTTTGAAATTTTTTCCAGCTGCACGGTTGGATTTTTTTCATCCGTGTAAGCAGTAACATTATATCACTCATCATCCATTTCCGCCAGAAAATAATTCCACCTGCACGGCTGCAATTGAGATTTTGGATTAGCAACCGTACAGGTAGAAAGTATTTGTAATCCGGCTCCGCTTATGGTAATATAAACGTTACAATTCCTTACAGGGCATGCCCGTCAGGGTGTGACCTGCAGCGTGATCCACGGTGCAGCGGCAGCCGCTCATTTTACCGTGGGTCATAATATAGAAATTTCATAAAAAAACCGGAGGTATTATCATGAAAAAATTATCCATATACTGCCTGTGTGCCACCTTATTTGCCGCCGTTCTCACGGGATGCGGAACAAAGGAAGAAGCTGCTGCGCAGACGGACGCAATCAGTACGGAACATACAGAAGAAGAAAAGGGCATGGCTTCTGAAGAGGAAGAAGACTATCTGGAAGGACTCCACCATGTTGAGATCGAGGTTCAGGATTACGGCACTATTAAACTGGAGCTGGACGCTGATACCGCGCCGATCAGTGTCACCAACTTTATCCGTCTTGCGGACGATGGATTCTATGACGGCCTGACCTTCCACCGGATCATCAGCGGATTTATGATCCAGGGCGGGGATCCCAAGGGGAATGGGACCGGCGGCTCGGATCAGACGATCAAAGGGGAATTTTCGAAAAACGGCGTGGAGAACGATATTTCCCATGTACGGGGCGTGATCTCCATGGCAAGATCCAACGATCCCGACAGCGCGTCCTCACAGTTTTTCATTGTTCATGAGGACAGCCTGTTCCTGGACGGAAATTATGCCGCATTCGGCCATGTGACGGAAGGGATGGATGTTGTGGACAAGATCTGCGAGGATACCCCCGTGCAGGACGACAACGGCACGGTAGATAAGGATGACCAGCCTGCGATCACAGCCGTTCGGGTGATCGACTGAGCGGAAACGGAAGGGGGGAGATACCATGCTTGAAAATATACCGTCTCACGCAGCTATGACGGAATTGCTCGGACAATCCCTGTATGAAGTCTGGCAGGCGTTATGTTCGGCTATTGATGAAAAATACGATATGGAGCAATTATGGAATACCGGCGGTAAGAATTGGACTTACGAGTATAAATACCGCAGAGGCGGAAAAACCCTTTGCAGCCTGTATGCAAAAAGTAATTGTGTTGGGTTCATGATCATCTTTGGAAAAGAAGAAAGAACCAAATTTGAAAATATAAGGGGGACTCTTTCTGATGCCGTCTGCAGGCAATATGATGAGGCAAAAACCTATCGCGATGGAAAATGGGTCATGTTTGAACCGGCCGATACGGCTGATTTCGACGATTATATGAAGATGTTGGCTGTCAAAAGAAAACCGAATCGGAAATAAAAAAAACGGATACCTTAAATGGCTGGGTATCCGTTTTGTGTGGATAGCAGATTTATCTGGCGCACAGTATATCCTATTCGTCTTCCTCCGGCGCCAGCTCGGTCGTCTCCGTCTCGGGCGGCATCACCATGGAGAATATAACGAAAGCGATAAAGGCGGCAACCAGTCCCGGAATAATCGGCTGGCTGAACGTGATCCCAAAAAGCACGCCGCCGGAAATATGCTCCAGATAGATGACTACAACGGTTCCCGCCAGCAGGGAAGCAATCGTTCCCGCCTTGGAAGCTTTTTTCCAATAGTGCCCCATCACGTAAGGGAAGAAAGAGCCTGCCGCGCGGAGCGTAAAGCAGAACATCAGGATGGATACGATGCTCTGGGTGTTAAACAGGGCAATGAACATGGAGGCCACGCCTACCAGGCACATTACGATCTTCGTCACGTTCATGACCGATTTGCTGGATGCGTCGGGCTTTAATACCGCCTTGTAAATATCGTTGGCAAATATGGAGCCTGCGCCCAGAAGGTCGGAGTCAGAGCTTGACATTGTAGCGGAAATGATCCCGGCAAACAGCAGTCCGCAGATCAGGGCTGGCATGGTATTGATGGCGAGGACCGGAAGCGCGTAGCGCGCGCCTACGGACTCAAACTGGGAAGCGCTGAATTTGTCCATGTTGATAAGAGCCAGCGTGATGATCCCCAGAACCGTCGGTATAAACGCATAGATAAAGTTCACAAGAGCTGCCAGCCATGCGCCGCCCTTTGCCGCTTTTTCGTCTCTTGCCGCGTAAAAACGGGAGACAGCCTCCTGGCCTACCGAGAAGGTGGCGACGTACATGATGACAAGGGAAATGATGCCGAAAATATCATAGCCCTCGAACATGTTCAGCGTCCCTTCTGGAATATTTGCCACAACGCTGTCCCAGCCGCCGGCATAATTCAGGGCAAAGGGAACGGCGATGATCATGCCGATGACAATGAGAAATACCTGGACGAAGTCCGTCAGTGTCACGCTCCACAGGCCGCCCATAATGGAATACACGGTCACGACAACGGCTACGATAATAACCGCCACCTGATAGTCCAGGTTCAGCATGGTGGAAAGGATCACGGCAGAGGCGATAAACTGCCCCGCGGTCAGCCCCACCAGCGGAAGAAGCATGATTATGGCTGTGATCAGCCCGCAGGATTTTCCATAACGCCTACGGAAATATTCAGGAACCGTCTTTACGGTCGCGGCGCGGAATTTCGGCGCGATAAAGCTCAGGATCACAAACGCGATCCCCATAGTGGTAATATACCAGGACGCGCTGAGCCCGAAGCCGGACATCCCGTTCTGCACGACCCCCAGCGAGCTTCCGCCCCCGATCTCCGTAGCTGCCAGAGTCCCCGCCATGAGCAAAGGTCCCAGGCGGCGTCCCGCTACCATAAAATCCGTGTTGCTGCTGATCTTCGTGGAAGAATACCAGCCGATCCACAGCATGAAAAGCAGGTAGATAATCACGATCGCAACTACCAAAATGTTCGTACTCATAAAAATTACCCTCCTTTTTAGAATTCTTCTGAGTCTTGAGTTTCTATTTATATTTTACCATGTTTTAAAAATTGAAAAATTACCAATAATGCAAAAAAGATACCAAATATGGCGAATTGGGGTTAGAACTTGTAACAACGCATTGGGGCAGAAGGTTTTCTTGACTTAAAAGCCAATTCTATATAAAATAAGAGTGTGGCATGTAACTAACGGTGGTTCATAGTTATTGTGAGTACCCGGTCAGGGTGTGAACAGTAGTGGGTTATACTGCGCGCCAGATAAATCTGCCGCGAGTATACATAAGAAGGGGGCTGTGAACATGTTGAAGATTGCGGTATGTGAGGATACGGCGGACGAGGGCCGGATCATCGCAGAGTACGCGGAAACATTTTTTGAAGAACGGGGGATGACGCCAGGGGTGGACGTCTATGCGGATATGGATTCTCTTCTGGACTCCGGCAGGGAATATGGGCTTTATCTTTTGGATGTGATGCTTCCCGGCACGTCGGGGATCCAGGGGGCGGATATCCTGCGGCAGAGGAGCGGCAGCCCTGTGATCGTTTTTATCACTTCCTCGCTGGAGTCTGCCGTGGAGGGATATCGTGTCAACGCGGCGGGATTCCTTTTGAAGCCCATAACCAGAGGGCTGTTTGACGAGACGATGCAGCGGGTGGCTGAGCAGAGGCTGCGCTGCGAAAAGCCTGTCCTTACGGTGGTTTACAACCGGATGCCCCTGGAGCTCTCGCTGGATCAGGTCGTTTTCTTTGAGAGCAGGCTCCACCGGGTTTACGCGAACCTGGCGGACACAGAGACAATTTCCATCGGGCAGAAGCTGTCCTGGGTGCAGGGAAAGCTGGAAAAATACAGGGGATTCCTACGGTGCCACCAGAGCTACCTTGTGAATCTGGATCATGTCCGGCATCTGGAGGACTCCTGCTTTGTGATGGATAACGGCTGCAAGATCCCTGTGTCGAGAAATTTTTATAAAGAAAGCAAACAGACCTACTACCGCTATCGGTTAACGTAGGCTGATGAAGTGAGGCTGTTATGAATGATTTCGCCTGCAAGGTGTTTCTGGATCTGATTTATCTGGCAATACGCATGATGCCGATTTTTATATGCCTGGAGCCGCAGTATGGCGACCGTGAAAAAATAACCGCTGTGTCCGTCTATCTGTGGGGCATTATGATCGCCATGCGGTCTGTGTCCCATATAGATCTGCAGACGTCTTACGCACTGCAGGGTATTTTTGCCGCTATCTTTTTTCTCGTGCTGCTTGTATTCTTTGAAGGCGGCCTGCTGGAAAAAGCGTTTCTCTATCTTTCCGCCTGGCTGTTCGCCGTCGCGGGAACCTCGCTCAATGAGCTTGCCGCCTGGTTTCTGCAGGAGCGCGCGGCTCTGTCCTACTGGCAGATCTGCGTGTGCTTTGCCGTACTTGCCGCCTGCGGATTTTTCTGCATGGTCTGGTTCTGGCTCAAAGTAAGGGTACGCATTCTTTTTTCCCGGCTTTCCGCAAGGGGCGGCGCGCTGCTGGCTGCATATCCGGCCGTATTTCTCGCGGTTCTTTTTGCAGGGAGAAATACGGTATTCTCCTCCCAGGCGCTGTACCGGCGCGGGATCGAGGAGGTTCTGTTTTTTCTGTCACTGTGCGGGATGGTGCTTGTCCTGTATGTAATGATCGTCAACAGCATCCTGGAAACCATGGATCGGAAACATGCCCAGGACGAGCTGGCATTTGCGCGGCAGGTCATTACCAAACAAAGGGAGTACTATAACCAGGAGCTGGAGCATATCGAGCAGATCCGGATCATCAAGCACGATTTCCGGCATCATATCCATGCCCTCCTCCACATGGGACGTGAGGAGCAGATGCAGTATCTGAGAAGCCTCCAGCAGGAGCTGGACATCTCCGAGGGGGAGGTGTTCTGCCGGAATCAGGCGGTGAACGGGCTTCTGAAGGAATATGCCGCCAGGGCGAAAAGAGCCGGGATCTCTTTTTCTGTGCAGATGGATCTTTCGGCGCACGTGCCCATCGATGACCTTACGCTGTGCATCGTAACGGGAAATCTTCTGGAAAATGCCCTGGAGGCATGCCGGAGGATGGATGGAAATTCCTTTATCAACGTGCGGGGCCGCTGGCTGGAGGATCATCTGATGATGCTGGTCGAAAATTCCTACTGCGGCCAGATCCGAAAGAGCGGCGACCGGATCCTCTCTGCTAAAAAGGACGGCGGGCTGGGGCTTTTCAGTATACGCAGGATGCTGAACCACCCGGGGGACGATCTCGAATTATACTATAATGGAAATATATTTACCGCGACGGTGAGGATTGAGGGGCGGATATGAAGGGTTAAAAATCTATTGTAGCCTTTCCGCCATTCTCCCGTCTTTACTCTTTAACAGTTCTGAACATACATTGGACTTTCCAGCCGCTGAAACACATTCTATTCCTATTTCATTGCAAATACTCGCAAAAAACTGATATCCCGCGTTTGAGTCTTCCGTAACAACTTTCTTTGGTCTCAATTCATTTGTATCCACCTTATCCGCATATAGTTGGTACATTTCATGATATAGGGGCTTTAGTCCACCATATTTCCCTGATGAACGAATCCCATAAATTTCTTCCACGCTATAAGGCAACGTTGAAAGCCCTTCCCGAGTTACCAATACATAATAATTGTCCGTCCCCTGAATGAAACGCGCAAACTCCACGGATGACACAAAACGATTTCCCTCATCCACAAACACAACACTTTGCGCTATATCAGACAACTGCTTTTCCCATCCATTTCCCTCAACTACAGTACATTCTTTCTCGCAAAACAATTCAACCCCGCTTTCCTCCCCAAGGCTTTTATACTCCCTTATCATGTCTATTAGCGTCGTTTTCCCAGTTGCACTGTCTCCCCTGATAATGGTAAGATTCCTCCGAAGGACAAATTCGTACTTTATCCTCTCATTTTGTACAATAATATGAACGCTGCCTTTCATTTTCCCACCTACACATATTGAATCGCCGCCGCAACCAGTTCCTCCATACAGTGAACAATCCTGTCATTATTTAAGACCCTGATATCAAAATTTCCATTCCCAAAATCCATCATATATCTAAGATTAATTGTAACGTCTTTTTTCTCTGCTATCCTCAAAAGCCACTTTGCACAATTGTTACCACAATTCGTGGCATTAAATACCTTGTCCGGCCTATTCTCAATCAGCATCAGTGTCTTCACCCCACCGGACAAACCTGTCGGCGGTATTTTCCCCAATACCGGACTGTCTATGACACCACCATCAATGACCTTTGACTGATCGACATCCGCAATCATCTCTACCGATAGCGGCGCTGTGATCCACTCATCACGATACACATTTTTAAAATACACAGATGTATTAAAAATCACGTCCTTCATGTCACCAAAAAAGATGTTTAACATATGCCAACTCCTTACAACGCCAAAACGTATTTACAGTCTATTTTCAACCCTCGATTGATTCGCAATTACATATTTATAATATCATATGGCTTTATACGATTATCTCAAGCAGCCGTTTTCCCTGAATATGAACTTCCTTCTTTCCTGGCTGCTTTTTCTTATTAAAGCTGAAAGTCAGAAGATAGCCTTTATCAAGATGGTACAGATCCAGATAGTCGATCAGCTGCTGTTCACCCTCTTCGTTATATTTGGGTCCATGCCATATTTTGATTTCTATCACGCTTTGCCTGCCAAGGTAATCCACAACAATATCCGTACGCGTCTCGTCTCTCGTCTGCGCCTCTACATAGAAATTTCCCGTTCCGTTGATGATCGGGCGCAGATATAAAAGAAACAGCTTGCGGCCTTGCTTTTCCACAAATTTCTGATCCGCGTCACGGTATATGTCCGTATAATATTCCAGAAATTTCTCCATGACCAGATCCATATTCAGCCATCCGTTTTTAATAAACTGACTGTTGTATCCGGTCGGGAAAAGCTCATATCTACATTAAAATCTCATACGCTCCGGCCTGATCCACTTCATCAATCATTAAGACCAGTGGTTTGTCCGACCAAACACACAGATCTGATATAAAATCCGACAATTTCCAAAAAGGCATCAAAGAATGCTCGTCTTCCGCTTTCTTTTTACACTCTTCTGCTATTTCTTTGAAGATTCCGTCCTGTCTGTCATATTTTAAAGAATTGTATAATAACCTCAGGAAATATTTGCTGAATCTATTTTCATCCGAAAAGTTTTCCCGGCTCATTCCTTCAAAGCTGATGGATATCACAAGGTACTCATCTGACAGCATATTTTTAAGACACTTGAGAGTCGTTGTCTTTCCATACTGCCGGGCTCTGTTTATTGTAAAATACTCCCCAAGCCCGATCAGCTCCCGGATCTCTTTCAGACGGTCCCCGATATCTACCATATAATGCATCTCCGGTATACATACTCCGGTAACATTAAACCGCTTCCCCACATCATCAGCTCCTTCCCTGGCGGACATGACCTTTTTGTCATTTCATTATATAATAAAGCGCTCTATTTGTGTAGCAGAAATTGAAGGAAGCATGGATATCCGGCCGAATCATATATCAATTCCGCACTCCAACGCGATGGCCATATATTTATCCTTACAGCTCATGCCGTAATCCGTCAGGTCCCGGGGCTCCCATTTGTCGGAATCCAGGCTGTCCGCCCCATAGAAAAACTGGAGGATCGGGATCTTCCGGAAGCGGGCGGCGGCCATCGAAGCGGAGCATTCCATCTCCACTGCAATGCAGCCCTGCTTTTTGCGCTCCTCCACCGCCTGCCTCGTTTCCCGGTAGATGGCATCCGAAGTCCAGATCTTCCCCACCACATAGGGGATTCCATGCCGCTCCATGCACCTGACCGCCGTATCAACGGATGCTCTGTCCGCATGGATCTCTTCGCTTTTCGGAATATAGTGGTAGCTTGTGCCCTCGTCCCTGACCGCTGACGACGGGATAATGATCCGGTTGTCCGCCACGGCCTGGTTCAATACACCGCAGCAGCCGAACTGTATGAGCTTCTTCGCTCCCATGGCGATGACCTCCTCCAGGCCCGCCACGCAGGCAGGGGCGCTTACTCTGGAAAGGAATAAGCCCATTTTTTTACCCGCGTATTCGATCTCATATACGGGAAGCTGTCCGTTTGCGGTATACAGATGGGCGATGACCTTTGCCGGGTTATGCCTGATAAAATCGTTTATGATGCCTTCGGAAAATGTGGTGACGCACACCTCCGGGAATCCGTCCACTTTGGGGGTGAGGTCACAGGGGTTGATCATCGCGTCCCGCTCTTCACAAAATCGGTCAAATATGGTTGCCATTTTAAGATCACTCCTTTACTAATATTTTTTTGATCTCTCTGATGATCCCGGAGGGGATCTCCTCATCTACCGGCATCAGTCTGCTGTACATCCTGACTCCCTGGTAGGAAAACAGGATCAGATGAAATACCGCGTCTATATCCACTTCCTGAAATTCCTGCCTGTCGATCCCATACCGTATCAGCTTTCTCCATGCATCCGCGGAAAGCTGGTACTGTGCGTATAACGCGTTTTCCCGATCCGCAAGGTCTGGAAGGCTGAAATACTCGTAGATTGCCAGGCTTAATGACGACCGGCTGTCGAGCATTTCCCTCCTGTAGACCTCCAAAATATCATTCAGGATTGTGACAGCGGACTGCCCCTGCCCGATCCTCCGGTCGATCTCCTGATCCTGGCGGTCCATCATATCGCTGATCATCTCCTGGAAGATCTGACGGGTACTGTCATAATGGCAATACAAGCCGCCCCGGCTCAGCCCGGCGGCTTCACAGATATCCTTCATGGTAACCTGCTTAAAGCCCTTCTCAGCAAATAAGGCCGCCGCGCAGTTCTTGATATGTTCCCTTGTTTTCTGTCCTTTTTTGTTCATGGCATGCCCTTTCTTTCCGACATATGTGTCGGTATTTATTATACGACATGCGTGTCGGAAAGTCAACCTATAAATTCTCCAGCCGTACAAGTGGAATTTTTTCGTTACCGTTCACTCGCTGCACGGCTTAGATTGAAAATAAAGTGTATGCCTCAAATGGCAACGCCACATAGGGAAGTAATTTGAAAACAACAATGAAATTAATCTCCTGTTACAATATAGACACAAAGAAGGTTGAGCTTATGCGCAAGGAAAAATACTACTTAGCAATTGATGATTATGAGTACAGCGTTGTAATCGACAGTCTGAATAATTCGAGGAACAAACTTATATCAGGCGGAAGATACACCGACGCAGTAAATGAACTGATTATCAAATTCGCTCATGCACCAATTAAGAAATTCAAAATTAAGATGACGGAGGTAAATGATTATGGAAAAGACTATATTTGTGGAAATAGGCGGTACATACGAACAGCAAGGCGACTACTTAATTCCTTACCTTATCTTCCCTGCCGAAGAAGTAAAGTCGATAGGAATTTGGGGACAGCGGCACTTGCGGTATTTAAGAGAGTATCGCAGAATCACATACGCCAATCTTCTCACAAATGAAAAGCTGAATAGCTACCTTGCTGATATTGATAAGCAGGCTGAAGATATGCTTTTCGGCTGGTAAAACAGATGGCAGAGCGAGAGGGTGTGACTGAGCAGCTAAAAGCGAATAATCAAATGGAGTGGATTGCACGAATGAATAACATCCAAAGCAAAGCAACAGAAATCGTGAATAATGATTTGATTTATACATGATGAGTAAACGACGGCAGGGAAATCCTTGCCGTCGTTTCTTATGGCAATACTTATTCAGTTTCTTCTGTTTGATCACTTAATACATTAGTATTATTTAAAGCTTTCTTAGATTGATTGATTCTAATAAGTTCTTGCATAACAGAAATTAATTTTTTTGAATTAAATATTTTGTACATTAATTCTTCAAGTTCTTCTCGAGTAGCACAGGACAAAACATATCCTGAATGACTACTCGAAATACTTCTTGCAACACTTTCCTCGAGAATAAGATTGACAGGGTAATTAGATGTATCGTATTTTACGAAAAACACTCGATATTTGTATTTATCGAAATTTGGAGTGTAAAGATAACACTCAAATTTATGTGTTTCTTGCCCTATTTTTCCTAAATAGTTTTGTATATCTACTTCTTTATCTGCGGATCCAATAGCAATAGCTAATGATGAAAACCCGGCTTTTGTATAGGACATAACATGGCCACTGTATGTTTCAATATTGCCACAAATTATGCCATTGGTTTCTTCAGATAATTGAGTTAATATTTCAGAAATCACTTTTTCTGGTGCAGTCAAATCAATATCCTTAAAATCTAGCCTCTCACTAATATTAAGTTTCTTTTCCATATCAAAGATCCTCCTGTATTTCAAAAACAATTGGCAAATGATCACTAATAGCCTTGTCTGGATGACCGTTTGCATCTAATAAATATTTTGACTGAGTTTCGGTAATGATTTTTAAGTTATCATCTATAAATCTTTTCCTTAACGCAGGTCTTATAATAACTTGATCATACAGATTCCAGTATGTATTTATTGAATTACCGTTATTAAGATAATATGTGCCATATGGTTGTGTTTCATCTCCTAGAAAACGCCACATTGGATTGTAAAACATTTTGTATTCATTTCCAGCAACCACTCTTGTTTTTCGCTTTGTTTCTTCATATACTGGCAAACTATGTAGATAACGAGCGTCAACACAACTTGAATCATAAGGATTAATATTAAAATCGCCGACAATAATTGTGTTTTCTGAATTCAAATCCTTTTCAATGACACATATTTCTCGTAATAGTTGTTCGATGAGTATTTCTCTTTGTGCTTTGTGGTCAGAATATATCTTACTATTCAAATGCGTACAACACAATATATCCTTACCGTTAATAATTTGTATAGTCGTATGGTCGTTATCAAATCTAACCTCAACCTTACGCACTGTTCCAATTATTGTAATACGCTCACAACAACTAAAATACCTCTGCATTTTTATTCCGTGTTGCAACAGTAAAGAGTTCAACAGGTCATCGATGCTAGCAGCATATTCAGCTAAAACAACAATAGAAGCATCATTTTCAGCAGTAAGTTCACAAATCATTTCGTTAATTTCTGTGTTCTTATGTGTATTCCAAAATAGCACTTTCAATTCCTCGTAACCTCCTTTGCATAGTATTTGCACTCAAGGGGTTCTTGCCATTAATCCTACTCGTTTCCTTTCTTCAAATTGCAGTCACGACAGAGCATTTGGCAATTCTCAGAGGTTGTATGTCCGCCTTTTGACCAAGCTTTGATATGGTCGGCGTGCATTTCTTCAAATTCAAACTCTTCTCCGCAAATTGCACATTTGTGATTTTGCTTTTCGTAAGCTGCAAGAGCATCACGGCGGTCAAAAGTACGAATAGAGAGTTTCTTTTCTTCCCCGGTCAGCAAGTACTCGTAAATGCCGGATTTCTTAGTTACATCTTCATCACCCATAAGGCGTTGAATTTCTAATTCAAGTACTTTAGGACTGAGGTCGGTGCGTTTGCCGTGTTCGTTGTAATACAGTCCCCAGGGTAAGCCTTTCATTTCTTTGCGCTTTTTTGGAAATTTTGCTTGTACCCAATCTATAACAGAACGAAAATAATTCCAAAGAGTTACTGCGCTTGGATTATGCTGATGTTCCGACAATACCGCCATCACCGGTCTTGTCGTAAACTTTTGTTACAATAGCTTTATACACTTTGTTCTGCTTGTTTTCTTCTTCCCCTATAACATCAAACAATGAAAGCAGGGTGTTTGCTATCGGTGAGGATGCATAACAAGTAGCAATTAACTTTTTCAAACCAAGACGATTAAAATTCAGTACGAAATATTTGAAGAAATTGCTTTCAAATGGATCGTCGCAATTACAAAATACTACCTTATCTTTAAAATGCTTTCTGTAATATCGCATTTCCTTTTCTATATCCGAAAGTTGTGTATAAAATTCGTCAACCTTTGCTTTTTCGGCACTTCTTAAACTTTTACCCTGCCATTAGTTCGCCCTCCATATATTGTCTTTTCCAGACCACTTTTTAGCAAATTCTTTTCCAGCCCACACAGCCACAAACGGTTCTGTAAGAAATGCTTTTATTGTTTTCAGAGTTCCGGTGTATTGGGTATTTGCCGAAGCAAAAAATCTACATCAACCGTTACTCGGCTATCAAAGTCAGTAAGAGAATAGAGAAACAAGCCACCTTTCAACACGAGATTCTCAGCATACTTGGATTTTTCCAAACGGCGTAAAAATTCTTCCTGACAAAAGAGCTGCAAACAAAGCTGATAACTTCTTCCGCTTTCTTTTGCCTTATTTTTGAGCCGTGCAAGCACGGATGCAGCTATATCAGCCATTAAGCAATACCTCCATTACATTCATAACTTTTGTATAAAGTTTCATTCCCTTTGCGTATTTAGACAAATTTATAAGATTCTTTTTTTCGTCAGCAGCATAGGCATTGACAGCCTTATTAAAAATTTCGTTGTCAAGTTTTGTGCGGTACTTAAAGCAATCGCATATTGTTCGTTCACGATCATATACAGGCAGTATTACACCGTTAAAATTGCTTGTGGACTTACCTATATCTAAAAATTCCTTTTGAATATAGTAAGCCTTCATCGGAAATTCTTCAATGTTCTTTACGGCACGGGACGCTGTTCTCGGCACAGCAATCGACCATTCACGGGGAGAAAAATCACTATATCCGTAGTGAAACAAAGCGGACTCCACACAAATAATTCCCTGCGGAAGGAGTTCCCGTATGAGCTGTTCTTCTGTAATAGTTTTACTTTGGGGGAGCTGATAAAATCCTCTGCGAATTCTTTCAATGACTCCTTCTTTACAAAAAGCCGCTACCTCGTATTTATTTATCCCGTTAGCGGCAAAATCTGAAGTTTTTGCAATGCCGCCGTTATTTTCAATTATCGTTTTTAAAATTTCTTTTTTACTCAAGCAGACACCAACTTTCCGCATACAAAAAATAAATAATGTACGCAATTATTATACCATACAGCTTTGGAAACATCAACAACTATGTGTAGACATTATTCAAAACTTGTATGTCAAAAGTAATCGGAATATCAAAAATTAAATAGTATGCCCAATTCTACGAAAAATTTGGTGAAGTGAAAAGTTAAATTCCACTCCGAAAAGCACCTCTGAATGAGTGGAAAGTAATCGTACAAAAGCAAGGATCATTTATAGCACCATAAGCAGAGTCCCCGCGCCGATCAGCACACATCCGAGCAGAGACTTTGCCGTAAATTGCTCATGCAGAAATACAAACGCTAAAACCAGTGTGATCACCACACTCAGCTTATCAATCGGCACCACCTTCGATGCCTCGCCCAACTGCAGTGCCCGGTAATAGCACAGCCACGATCCGCCCGTCGCCAGACCCGACAGGATCAGGAACAGCCAGCTTTTTCTGCTGATCTCCGAAATACCGTTCTGCGCACGGGTCAGGAACACCATCCCCCATGCCATCACGACGACAACTACCGTCCGGATGGCTGTTGCCAGATTGGAATTGACTCCTTCAATCCCGACCTTGGCTAATATAGAAGTAAGTGCCGCGAAAACCGCGGATAACAATGCAAATAGAAACCACATCTTTTTCTTGCGCCTCCTTTTCCTTGCAATATCTTTCAACATTCTTTTTGTTTTCCCTTACCTTCTTTGTCACCAATTTCCACAGGAAATTGATGACCTGCTTGCGCACCAGCGCAATTCCTATTATAATTTGTCACCAATTTCCGCAAGGAAATTGATGACCTGCTTGCGCATCAGCGCAATTCCTATTATACCATAGATTACCGGTTTTCGTAAAAAAATCGAAATGTGATTGACATTTAAGAGTGAAAATAGTAGTATTTTTGAAAACCCGGGAGAATCGTACCGGGCACAGAGTTAGGAGGTTTTTGGATTCAAATGGGGGACATTCAGACATTGATCGTATTTTGTATGGAATTGGCAGGAACCATCGCGTTCGCGGCATCCGGAGCCATGGTCGGGATCAACTGCGGGATGGATATTTTCGGGGTATGCGTCCTGGGTGTGGTCACGGCCGTAGGAGGCGGGATGACACGGGATGTGATCCTCGGAAATGTACCAGGGGCGCTGATCCGGCCGGTGTATGTACTGGTTGCGGTGTTCACGGCGCTGGTGGTATTTCTGCTGCTGTATTTTAAGAGAAATGTACTCCGGGGGAAACCCGGGGAATTGTATGACCGAGCCATGCTGGTAATGGACTCGGTGGGACTGGGGATCTTTACCGTGGTAGGCGTTACTACAGGGATCAGCAACGGATATCTGGAAAATACCTTTCTCCTGACGTTTCTGGGGACGCTGACAGGGGTCGGCGGCGGCCTCCTGCGGGATATGATGGCAGGCATGCCGCCCTATATTTTTGTAAAGCATATTTATGCCTGCGCGTCCGTGGCAGGAGCCCTGTGCTGTGTCTGGATCTACCGCGGCTTCGGGCAGATCCCGGCCATGGTCGTATCCTCCGCTCTGGTCGTGCTGATCCGGTTTTTGGCGGCATATTACCATTGGAACCTGCCGCGGATGAAGGGGACATGATATTTGTATGCCTCCTTGCTTTGTTGTATCCATACCGGAAATAAATCTTGAGTACGTTCAAACCGTTCCGGGTATGGATTTGTAATGCCCTTCACATAATCCAGCTTTGTAAGCCTTGCATCTACTAATACATTTTCACTCATAATTCATACATCCTTCCTTTGCCGCATAAAGAAATACGCAATATTAATCAAAATGCCAAAGACCGTTGAAATTGGCGCGGCAAATCCGAATATAGGATACGGTTGCATCAACGGCTTCCTCCGGAGCCTGCAGGAGAATCGCCAACGGTTGTGCAAAAAAAGCCATAATAACAAAAAGAATTGCTGCAAACACCGCAAAGATAGCAATGGTTCCGCCGACTACTTTTTTCAGCTTTTCAGGGTGTCCCTCTCCGCTGTAGCGTCCAATCAGAATCGTATTCCCCATTGAAAATTGTGTGATCACCATTGTCAGAAGATTGGTTAGTACGCTTCCGGTAGAAACGCCGGAAAGGCCGGCATTTGTACCCAACCGTCCAACAATCAAAGCGTCCACGGCCCCATACATGGCCTGTAAAGCTAATGCCGCAAGAATTGGCAGCATAAAACGCAGCAGCTTTTTTGGCAGCTTACCACTTGTAAAGTCAACCCGGCTTGATGTATCCATAATTACTTTTCCTCCTTACATAATGGCAACTTTCTTTCCGATTGTTCTTCCACCGCTGCCAAATTGACGGCTGATGGTAATAATTTTCTTGTCATTGAAATTCCTCTCCTTAAATTAGGTAACTAATTACTTATTAGGGGATAATGCAAACAGGCAGAAGCCTGTTTGCATTATGCTGTCAAGCCAGTTGACACTGTTGTTTCATAATCTATACCCAAGGGCATCCCGTTATGGCCATTCGGCCGTTTCATAAGGTATACCCAA